>NZ_JBZFUJ010000009.1:0-94643 GCF_058314475.1 Streptococcus sp. ELY_90 | reverse complement strand
AGCAGTTAAGTGACGATAGCCTAGGAGAGACACCTGTACCCATGCCGAACACAGCAGTTAAGTCCTAGCACGCCTGAAGTAGTTGGGGGTTGCCCCCTGTGAGATAGGGTAGTCGCTTAGCGATAGGGAGTTTAGCTCAGTTGAAATAGTCCAGTGGACTGATTCAATCGGTGGATAAGGAAAGCGAAGCTTTTTACATTGCCAGCTGAGTTAAAGCTCACTTAGGGAGTTTAGCTCAGCTGGGAGAGCATCTGCCTTACAAGCAGAGGGTCAGCGGTTCGATCCCGTTAACTCCCATAATTAAGTAATGAGAACGTTAAGAAAAGCGTATGATTTTAGGAAATAGGTAAGAAATCCTGATTTCTTAACCTATTTATCTAAATCACTAGCTTTTTAGTTCGAATACAATTGCTTAGAAGAGGTCCCGTGGTGTAGCGGTTATCACGTCGCCCTGTCACGGCGAAGATCGCGGGTTCAATTCCCGTCGGGACCGTAAGCGACTCGTTAGCTCAGTTGGTAGAGCATTTGACTTTTAATCAAAGGGTCACTGGTTCGAGCCCAGTACGGGTCATAGGATGCGGGTGTGGCGGAATTGGCAGACGCACCAGATTTAGGATCTGGCGCTTGAGGGCGTGGGGGTTCAAGTCCCTTCACCCGCATGAGGGATAGGCCGGCTTAGCTCAGTTGGTAGAGCATCTGATTTGTAATCAGAGGGTCGCGTGTTCAAGTCATGTAGCCGGCATAAATAGTATGCGAACGTAGTTCAGTGGTAGAACATCACCTTGCCAAGGTGGGGGTCGCGGGTTCGAATCCCGTCGTTCGCTTTAAGAGGAGGCCGGGGTGGCGGAACTGGCAGACGCACAGGACTTAAAATCCTGGGAAGGGTAACCTTCGTACCGGTTCGATTCCGGTCCTCGGCATAAGGGAAGGCACCCTTGGCTCAACTGGATAGAGTACCTGACTACGAATCAGGCGGTTGCAGGTTCGAATCCTGCAGGGTGCATGGACGAGTGATTGGCTTTAGGCTGATGACTTGTTTAAGGGAGAAGAAGCGGGAAGTAGCTCAGCTTGGTAGAGCACTTGGTTTGGGACCAAGGGGTCGCAGGTTCGAATCCTGTCTTCCCGATACTATTGCTTTCAAAAAATGAAGACCGGAATTGATATTCTGGTCTTTTTGAAATGACATTGAGGAGATTTGGGCAAGGGATATCAGCTGTGGATAAATATTTGAAAACAGTTGAATTATTGGAAAAACATGCAAAGTCTGTCAGCAAGGCTAACTTTGCAAATGCAATTATTACTGTGTGATGGATTAAAAAGGTGAGGGAAAACGCTTGGTTTTCCTTCACCTTTTGCTTTTTTAACGGATACTTTATTATTTACTTTCAAAAAAAGTTTGATAAAGTGCTCTAACAGCTGCTTTTTCCTGCTCAGTTTTGATAACGAACATGACGGATACTTCACTGGAACCTTGAGAAATCATTTCCAAGTTAATATGCTTCTTTGAAAAAGCTTCGGCTGCTTTGGCAGTGACACCGATGTGGTTTTTCATGTTTTCACCGACAATCATGATAATAGAAAGGTCACGCTCAATTTCTACTTCGTCAACTTCAAGTTTACGGGTTAACTGTGAGATGATTTCCTGTTCTTTAATCGGTGTCAGTTCACGGCCTCTAAGAATAATGGACATGTCATCAATACCGGTTGGGATATGTTCCCAGCGGATGTTTAAGTCTTCTAAGATTTGCAGAACTTTGCGCCCGAAGCCAACTTCTCTGTTCATCAGGTATTTAGAAATGTTGATGCTGACAAAGTCATCGTCACCGGAGATTCCGATGACTGGAATCGTATCTCCGGTGTGCTTGAGCACAATTTTGGTGCCTGGGTGGTCAGGATTATTTGTGTTTTTAATGACAAGGGGAATTTTTCCGCGGTAGGCAGGAATCAGAGCTTCGTCATGAAGAACGGAAAAGCCGGCATAAGCTAATTCACGCATTTCCCGATAGGTTAATTCGGAAATGGACTGAGGCTTGTGCACGACACCGGGGTGTGCTGCAAAAATACCATCAACATCTGTGAAGTTTTCATAAAGGTCAGCTTTGACGCCGGCAGCTACAATGGAACCGGTAATGTCGGAACCGCCGCGGGAGAAAGTACAGATTTGATTATCGGCTGTTACCCCAAAGAAGCCCGGAATGACCAGGACTTCATCGCTGTCACGCAGCTCTTCTAATTTATCATAGCTGGATGGGATAATGCGTGCATTTCCCGGTTCACTAGTGACTATAATGCCGGCTTTTTTAGGATGGACATAGCGGGCGGGCAGGTCATTTTTCTTGAAGTATTCAGCAATCAGTTTTGCGTTATTGTCCTCTCCGGCAGCTAAAAAGGTGTCATACAGAAAATCATTATCGTCAATAGGTAAATTGGCGAGATCAATGATTGCCTTGGTAATTTTCTCCAGTACACCCTGACCGAGTCCGAGTTCATCAATAATGGAGCGATAGCGGTTGATAATCCAAGTTTGATCCGCAGTAACATCTTTTTCTGAAACATAAGACTTGTAGTACTTGATTAGGGCATCGGTTACCTTAGTATCTTGATCGTCACGCTTACCCGGGGCAGAAACAACAACAAAACGACGGCTGTCATCCGATTTTACAATAGTTAAGACCTTTTCAAGCTGAGTGGCAGAAGCGAGAGAACTCCCTCCAAATTTTACGACTTTCATATATTCTCCAAATTTTCAATAAGATTATATAAATTATAGCAAAATTCAGAAAATTTGTCAGCAGTTTTTGTGGTAAAATGGGTGAAAGAAGGGGGTATCATGACAGTAAAAGCAATCATTTTTGATATGGATGGGGTTCTTTTTGATACAGAAAGCTTCTATTATAAAAGACGTGAAATTTTTTTGGAGAGCAAGGGGATTTCGATTAAACATCTGCCGCCGGCATTTTTCATCGGCGGCAATATGAAACAGGCCTGGCAGCAGATTTTGGGAAGTGATTACAGCAAGTGGAATGTTGGGCAGCTGCAAAAAGAATACACTGATTTTAAAAACAGTCATCCGCTACCCTATAGAAATCTGATTTTTTCCGATGTAAAAAATGTCTTGGAAAGGCTTCGTCAGCAAAATATTAAAATTGCTTTGGCTTCCAGTTCAACAAAGTCTGATATTTTGCTGGCCCTGAGAGAAACAGAGATTTTACCGTATTTTGAATTTGTTTTATCCGGGGAAGAATTTCCTGAAAGCAAGCCCAATCCGGCAATTTATAATGAAGCTGCACGGCAGCTGAAAATCCCAAAGTCTGATATTTTGATCATTGAAGATAGTGAAAAAGGTATCACTGCGGGAACAACTGCCGGAATAGAGGTCTGGGCTGTTGAAGACAGGACTTTCGGGCTTGATCAGCGGGCAGCTAAGCGCCTCATTGCTAATTTAACACAGGCAGTTGATATTCTTTTGGGATAAAGATTGTAAAAAGTACTTTTTCCTTTTGAGAACTCTTTGTTTTTATGATAAAATGGAGATGTTAAAAAGTTTGACATTCAAACTATTTTAATATTGAAAATCGAGCTACAGCGGTTTATCTTGATTATTTAAGAATTAGAGATGAGGAATTAGAAAATGGATTTTAAAGAAATTCTGTACAGTGTAACTGATGGCGTAGCAACCTTAACGCTTAACCGTCCGGAGGTTTCAAACGGCTTTAACATTCCGATTTGTGAGGAAATTTTAGAAGCTGTTTCTGCTGCAGCAGAAGACGACAATGTCCAAATTTTGTTAATTAATGCGAATGGGAAAGTGTTTTCCGTAGGCGGCGATCTGGTTGAAATGCAAAGAGCTGTTGATGATGACAATGTTCAGTCTCTTGTCCGTATTGCAGAGCTGGTTAATGAGATTTCCTTTTCTCTGAAACGTTTGCCTAAACCTGTCGTGATGAGCACAGATGGTGCGGTTGCCGGAGCTGCAGCTAATATGGCGGTGGCAGCAGATTTTTGTATTGCCAGTGACAAAACTCGCTTTATTCAAGCCTTTGTTAATGTCGGTCTTGCTCCTGATGCCGGAGGCCTTTTCCTCTTGACCAGAGCAATCGGAATAACGCGCGCCACACAGCTGGCCATGACAGGGGAAGCTTTAAATGCAGAAAAAGCCTTGGAATATGGTGTTGTCTATAAGGTTTGTGAATCGGAAAAACTGGAAAAAACGACAGACCGCCTGATTACCCGTTTGAAACGCGGTTCGGTCAATTCATACAAAGCTATTAAGGAAATGCTTTGGCAGAGTTCTTTTGACGGCTGGCAGGATTATGCTAAGCTGGAATTAGACCTGCAAAAATCACTTGCCTTTACAAATGATTTTAAAGAAGGCGTCCGTGCTTATACAGAAAAACGGCGTCCGAAATTTACAGGCAAATAACAATGATAAACAAAGCCATAAAATTAAGATGTCTCAAGCCGGTTACTTGAGACATCTTTTTTACAAAAAATATTTTTGAATTAAACTTGCAATTTCAGTAATCTTTTGATAAACTTTGATAGTCAAAGTTTATTTTCGTATAGGAGGTGGCAGATTGGACTATAATCAAATTAATTCTTACCTAGTTGATATTTTTAATAAAATCATGATTATTGAAGAGATGAGTTTGAAAACAAGTCAATTCAAAGATGTGTCTTTAAAAGAAATGCATACGGTAGATATAATTGGAAAAAATACCAATGTGACACCGAGTGACATTGCCCATGAGCTGCTGGTAACTCTGGGAACTGTCACGACCAGCTTAAATAAACTTGAAAAAAAGGGTTATATTGAGCGGACACGTTCTCAGTCAGACAGGCGTGTTGTTTATTTGACTCTGACACAAAAAGGCAGACTGCTTTATCGTTTACACAATAGATTTCATAAGAATGTTGTTAATCGCATTACGAAAGATATGGATACGACAGAGCTTGGTGCTTTGGAGAAGGGACTGAGTAACCTTCATCAATTTCTTGAGGGGTTGGTTTAATGGCTTTTGCAAAAATTAGTCAGGCAGCATATTACGTGCCTTCACAGGTTGTGACCAATGATGACCTGTCTAAAATAATGGATACCAGCGATGAATGGATTGCCAGCCGGACAGGAATCAAGGAGCGCCGGATCAGTCAAACAGAAGACACCGCTGATTTGGCCAGCCGAGTTGCTGAGCAGCTTTTGCAAAAGGCAGCATTAAAGGCAGAGGAAATAGATTTTATCATTGTTGCGACAATTACTCCTAATTCCATGATGCCATCAACTGCTGCCCGTGTTCAGGCAGCCATTGGTGCTGTTAATGCCTTTGCTTTTGACTTGGCAGCAGCCTGCAGCGGCTTTGTTTTTGCCTTGTCAACAGCTGAAAAGCTCATTAAATCCGGACGCTATCAAAAAGGTCTGATTATTGGGGCAGAAGTCATGTCTAAATCAATTGATTGGACAGACCGAAGGACAGCTGTGCTCTTTGGTGACGGCGCCGGCGGTGTGCTTTTGGAAACAGATTCTTCGGAACATTTTCTGGCGGAATCCATTCATTCTGACGGCAGCCGCGGAGAAGGTCTGACTTCAGGCTACCATAATATTTCCTCACCGTTTTCACAGGAGGCTGAAGAAGACAGTTACTACCTGAAAATGGACGGCCGGGCAATATTTGATTTTGCTATTCGGGATGTGTCAAAAAGCATCTCAGCTTTAATAGAGGAATCAGGTTTCTCGGTGGATGATATTGACTGTTTCCTGCTGCATCAGGCTAATATCCGTATTTTGGATAAGATGGCTAAAAAGATTGATGCCGACAGAGACAAATTCCCGGCTAATATGATGAATTACGGCAATACCAGTGCAGCCAGCATTCCGATTTTATTAGCTGAATGCATCGAAAACGGAACCATAGCTTTGGATGGTTCGCAAACTGTTCTCCTTAGCGGCTTCGGCGGAGGTTTGACATGGGGCAGTTTAATTGTTAAAATCTAGTTATACATTTTGTGCTTAGCACAGTATATAAAAAATATTTCTTAAATAAAGGAGAAAAAACATGGCAGTATTTGAAAAAGTACAAGAGATTATCGTCGAGGAACTTGGAAAAGACGCAGAAGAAGTTAAAATGGAAACAACTTTTGATGAGCTTGACGCAGATTCTTTAGACGTATTCCAAGTCATCTCAGAAATCGAAGATGAATTTGATATTCAAGTCGAATCTGAAGAAGGTCTTCAAACAGTTGGTGATTTAGTTGCTTTTGTTGAAGAAAAAACAAAATAAGTAAGTTTTTGAGAGTATTCTTATAAGAATATTCTTTCTTCTTATTGTGATAGTTTGACTGTCAAATTATTGAGTGAAAAGCTTAGAAGGTTTATATAAAAAATGAAAACGCGTATTACAGAATTATTAGATATAAAATATCCTATTTTTCAAGGAGGAATGGCTTGGGTAGCTGACGGTGACCTGGCAGCGGCTGTATCAAAAGCCGGCGGTCTGGGTATTATCGGCGGTGGAAATGCACCTAAGGAAGTTGTCAAAGCTAATATTGACAAGATTAAAGCTGTGACAGATAAGCCTTTTGGGGTCAATATTATGCTTTTGTCTCCTTTTGCAGATGACATTGTTGATCTGGTTATCGAAGAAGGTGTCAGAGTTGTCACCACCGGTGCCGGAAATCCCGGGAGATACATGGAACGTTTCCATGATGCGGGGATTATCGTTATTCCGGTTGTTCCCAGTGTGGCTCTTGCCAAACGTATGGAAAAACTGGGTGCTGATGCTGTGATTGCCGAAGGTATGGAAGCCGGCGGTCATATCGGTAAATTAACGACCATGGCCTTGGTGCGTCAAGTTGTGGATGCTGTCGATATTCCTGTTATCGGAGCCGGCGGCGTTGCTGACGGGCGCGGGGCAGCAGCTGTGTTCATGCTGGGTGCTGAAGCTATTCAGGTAGGAACACGTTTTGTTGTTGCTAAAGAGTCCAACGCTCATCGAAATTTCAAAAATAAAATTTTGAAGGCTAAGGATATTGATACGGTTGTATCGGCTTCAGTGGTCGGCCATCCGGTCCGTGCGATCAAGAACAGACTGTCTTCAGAATACGGTCAGGCTGAAAAAGATTTCTTAGCTGGGAAAAAATCAGCTGAAGAAATTGAAGAACTGGGTGCCGGAGCTCTTCGGAATGCTGTTGTTGACGGAGACGTTGACAATGGTTCTGTCATGGCGGGGCAAATTGCAGGCTTTGTCAGAAAAGAAGAAACCTGCGAAGAAATCTTAAAAGATCTATACTACGGAGCAGCCAAAGTGATTAAAGCTGAAGCAGCGCGTTGGGCAGATGTGAAATAATCCTTACTAGTGATAATAGTAAAAGACAACATAGAAAGGAATTAAATCCGGCCGGAGAACCGAAAAACAGCTGCCTGTCTCTTTAGCTCTATTGCAGATAGGACTGTCAGGCAAAGCTGTTTTGGAAATTGCAGTACGGCAGTGTTGCTTCTTTCCTCTTGTTTTCCTGCCGACTTTGATATCTTATATTATGGCTAAAACAGCATTTTTATTCGCCGGTCAAGGCGCTCAAAAACTTGGCATGGCAAGGGATTTATATGAAACTTATCCAATTGTCAGAGAAACTTTTCAAGCGGCTGAATCGGTTTTAGGCTATGATGTGCGTGCTTTGATCGATAATGATGAAGAAAAACTGAATCAAACACGCTACACCCAGCCCGCTATTTTAACAACCTCGGTAGCTATTTACCGTCTTCTAAAAGAAAAAGGCTGTCAGCCTGACATTGTTGCCGGACTTTCATTGGGAGAATATTCAGCGCTTGTCGCAGCCGGAGCAATTTCTTTTGAAGAGGCACTTGCTTTAGTTGCTAAGCGCGGTGAATTTATGGAAACAGCAGCACCGTCAGGTACCGGAAAAATGGTTGCTGTCATGAATACTGATCCCCAAGTGATTGAAGCTGTTTGTAAACAGGCAAGCAGCAAAGGTATTGTGACACCGGCTAATTACAACACACCGGCTCAGATTGTTATCGGCGGTGAAGCTGCTGCAGTTGACTACGCTGTAGAACTGCTGAAAGAAGCAGGCAGCAAACGGCTTATTCCTCTTAAGGTTTCCGGGCCTTTCCATACGGCATTGTTAGAGCCGGCCAGTCAAAAATTAGCAGAGGTTTTGAAAACCGTTGATTTTTCTGATTTTGACATTCCTTTAGTCGGCAACACCAAAGCTGAAATTATGCAAAAAGATGAGATCAAAAGTTTGCTTGCCCGTCAGGTTAAGGAGCCTGTTCGTTTTTATGACTCTATTGCGGCTATGCAGGAGTTTGGTGTGGATAACTACATTGAAATCGGTCCGGGTAAAGTCTTAAGCGGCTTTATGAAAAAAATTGATAAATCAGCCAATGTTTCAGCTGTTGAAGACTTATCAAGTCTGCAAGCCCTTTTGGAGGATTAGAAAGGTAACTACAGAAATGGAAATTAAAAATAAAAATGTTTTTATCACAGGCTCAACTCGAGGTATCGGGCTCGCGATTGCTCATAAATTTGCCAAAGCCGGAGCCAATGTTGTCTTGAACGGACGTTCAGAGATTTCAGAAGATTTAATTGCTGAGTTTAAGGATTACGGAGTTGCTGTCGCAGCTGTTTCAGGTGATGTGTCGCATTTTGACGATGCCAAACGCATGGCTGATGAGGCGGCCAAAGCACTGGGAAGTGTTGATATCTTGGTTAATAATGCAGGAATTACCAACGATAAGCTCATGTTAAAAATGACAGAAGAAGACTTTGAAAAGGTTCTTAAGATCAATTTAACCGGCAGCTTTAATATGACAAAGGCTGTTTTGAAACCAATGACTAAGGCCCGTGAGGGTGCCATTATCAATATGTCCAGTGTTGTCGGACTTGCCGGCAATGTCGGCCAGGCCAATTATGCAGCTTCTAAGGCCGGTTTGATTGGTTTTACCAAGTCTGTTGCCCGTGAAGCTGCAGCCAGAAATGTGCGTGTCAATGCAATCGCGCCTGGTTTTATTGAGTCTGACATGACAGACCGCATTCCTGATAAAATGAAAGATGCGATGCTGAATCAGATTCCAATGAAACGATTTGGAACAACTGACAATGTAGCTGAGGTCGCACTCTTTCTGGCTCAGCAGGATTACCTTACAGGTCAGGTCATTGCCATTGACGGCGGCATGACCATGCAATCATAATTATAAACTTACTAAATTTCCCCCCAATAAAGGAGAACAATATGACATTACAAAGAGTTGTCGTAACTGGTTACGGCCTTACTTCACCAATCGGACATACGCCAGAAGAATTTTGGAACAGTCTTCATGACGGTAAAATTGGCATCAAACCTATTACTAAATTTGATGCTTCAGAAATTCCGGTTTTTAATGCCGGAGAAATTCAAGATTTTCCATTTGACAAGTATTTTGTGAAAAAAGACAGAAACAGAATGGATGACTATTCTCTTTATGCCATCTACGCTGCCATGGAAGCTTTGGAAAATGCTGCGCTTGATATGGCCAAAACAGTTCGCGACCGTGTCGGTGTCATCGTGTCATCGGGTATTGGCGGTCTGCAGGAATTAGAAGACCAAATCATTCGTATGCATGAACGCGGCATGAAACGCATTAAGCCTATGTTTATTCCTAAGGCTCTGTCAAATATGGGAGCAGGCAACATTGCCCTGAAGATCGGTGCTCAAGGGGTATGTAAATCTATTACAACTGCCTGCGCATCAGCCAATGACGCTATCGGAGAAGCTTTCCGTGAAATTAAATACGGTTTCCAGGATGTTGTCTTAGCCGGCGGATCAGAAGCATCTATTACTAGAATCGGTATCGGCGGTTTCAATGCCCTTACAGCTCTGTCTACCACAGAAGATCCGACTCGCTCTGCTATCCCGTTTGATAAAGACCGCAATGGTTTTGTTATGGGAGAAGGAGCAGGAGTGCTTGTCCTTGAAAGTTTAGAACATGCAAAAGAACGCGGTGCTAACATTTTAGCTGAAGTTGTCGGCTATGGCAGCAACTGTGACGCTTACCACATGACTACACCAAGGCCGGATGGTTCTGGTGCTGCTAAAGCGATGAAGCTGGCTATTAAAGAAGCAGGCATTGAACCTAATCAGGTCGGCTATGTTAATGCTCACGGAACCTCAACCCAAGCTAATGAAAAAGGGGAAAGTCAGGCTATTGTTGCGGTTTTAGGCAAGGATGTTCCAGTGTCATCAACGAAATCTTTCACAGGACACCTGTTGGGTGCAGCCGGTGCTGTAGAAGCTATTGCAACAATTGAAGCAATACGCCACAACTTCTTGCCTATGACGGCTGGTACCAAGGAAGTATCCGAAGATATTGAAGCTGACGTTATCATGGGCGAAGGCCGCGAGACAGCAGTAGACTATGCTATTTCCAACACCTTTGGCTTTGGCGGTCACAATGCTGTTCTGGCTTTCAAACGCTGGGAGGCTTAATTCATGAATATTTCAGAAATCAAAGATTTGATGAGTCAGTTTGACAGCTCCAGCTTGCGTGAATTTTCCTATAACAACAACGGTGAAGCCCTTGTATTCAGCAAAAATGAATCAGCAGCAGTTCCTCCTGCAGCTGTGACTGAAGCGGCTGCTCCAACTGCAGCGGTTTCAACCCCGGCTCCTCAAGCAGCAGAAGTTTCGGCTTCCCCTGCTGAAGAAGTGGCAGCTCCGGCTGTGGCTGAAGGAGATGTTGTTGAGAGTCCTCTGGTTGGAGTGGCTTATCTGGCTTCAGCCCCTGACAAACCGGCCTTTGTTTCTGTTGGCGATCAGGTCAAAAAAGGACAGACGCTGCTTATCATCGAGGCTATGAAAGTGATGAATGAAGTACCGGCACCAAAAGACGGTATTGTTACTGAAATTTTAGTAGCCAATGAAGAAGTGGTTGAATTTGGAAAAGGACTGGTACGCATCAAATGATTGATATCAATAAAATTCGTGAGGCCCTTCCTCACCGTTACCCTATGTTATTAGTTGATCGTGTTCTTGAAATCAGTGATGATGAAATTGTTGCCATTAAAAATGTGACAATCAATGAGCCTTTTTTCAACGGTCACTTTCCTCAATATCCTGTGATGCCGGGCGTCCTTATTATGGAAGCCTTGGCACAGACTGCAGGTGTCCTTGAACTGTCCAAAGAAGAAAACAAAGGAAAACTTGTTTTTTATGCAGGCATGGACAAGGTGAAGTTTAAAAAGCAAGTGGTTCCCGGTGATCAGCTCGTCATGACAGCCAAATTTGTTAAGCGCCGCGGGACAATTGCGGTAGTTGAAGCAAAGGCAGAAGTGGACGGAAAGCTGGCTGCAAGCGGAACGCTGACTTTTGCTTTAGGGAATTAATACATAAAAACCTTAGGAGAAATGCATCATCATGTTTAAGAAAATTTTGATTGCCAATCGTGGTGAAATTGCTGTGCGTATTATCCGCGCAGCCAGAGAATTAGGAATTACGACTGTTGCAGTCTATTCAGAAGCAGATAAAGACTCGCTTCACACCCTCTTAGCAGATGAGGCTGTGTGTATTGGGCCGGCTAAATCAACAGATTCTTATCTCAATATGAATGCTGTTTTATCGGCGGCTATTGTAACCGGATCTGAGGCCATTCATCCGGGGTTTGGTTTTTTAAGTGAAAATTCCAAGTTTGCAACGATGTGCGAAGAAATGCGGATTAAGTTTATCGGTCCGGCAGCTGCTGTTATGGACAAAATGGGTGATAAAATTAATGCGCGTGCTGAAATGATAAAGGCTGATGTCCCTGTTATACCAGGTTCTGACGGTGAAGTTTTCACGGCTGAAGAGGCCTTGAAAATTGCTGACAAGATTGGCTATCCGGTTATGCTGAAAGCGTCTGCCGGCGGTGGCGGCAAGGGCATTCGCAAGGTTGATAAAAAAGAAGACTTAACGGCGGCCTTTGAGTCGGCTTCCCAAGAAGCTCTGGCAGCTTTTGGCAATGGTGCCATGTACTTGGAAAAGGTTATCTACCCGGCTCGTCATATTGAAGTGCAAATTTTAGGAGATGCTCTCGGTCATATTATTCACCTTGGAGAGCGCGACTGCTCACTCCAGCGTAATAATCAAAAAGTTCTGGAAGAAAGCCCTTCTATTGCCATCGGTAAGACTTTACGCGGTAAAATGGGAGATGCTGCTGTTCGGGCGGCAAAGGCAGTTGATTATGAAAATGCCGGCACCATTGAATTTCTCTTGGATGAGGCTTCCGGAGAGTTTTATTTCATGGAAATGAATACACGTGTTCAGGTTGAACATCCGGTGACAGAATTCGTTACCGGTGTTGATATTGTGAAAGAGCAGATTCGCATTGCTGCGGGACAAGAACTGCCCTATCAGCAGGAAGATATCCGGATTTCCGGGCATGCCATTGAATGCCGGATTAATGCAGAAAATCCTAAATTTAATTTTGCACCCAGCCCGGGAAAGGTTAATGACCTTTTTCTGCCGAGCGGAGGTGTCGGCCTGCGTGTTGACAGTGCCATGTACAATAATTACACCATTCCGCCTTACTATGACAGCATGATTGCCAAAATTATCGTTCACGGAGAAAATCGTTTTGATGCTCTGATGAAGATGCAGCGTGCTCTCTATGAGTTTGAGGTGAGCGGTGTCGTTACAAATGCTGAATTCCAGCTTGATTTAATTTCTCATTCAAATGTTATTGCCGGTGACTATGATACCTCTTTTTTGATGGAGACTTTTTTACCGGCCTATACAGAGGATAAAGAATAGGTGTTGATATGGCTTTATTTGAAAGAAAAAATAAGTATATCCGTATAAATCCTCAGCGTTCGATAAAGCGGACAGAACCTCGGGAAACACCGGAAGTTCCGGATGAGCTGTTTGCTAAGTGTCCGGCCTGCAAACACATGATTTATCAAAAAGACCTTGGTTTAGCTAAAATCTGTCCCAAGTGTTCGTATAATTTTCGTATTTCAGCTCAGGAACGCTTAGCGATTACAGTTGATGAGGGCTCGTTTCAAGAAATGTTTACAGGCATCGAAACAAAAGACCCTCTTGATTTTCCAGGTTATAAGGAAAAATTGGCAGAAGCCAGAAGTCAAACCGGCCTTGATGAAGCTGTCATAACAGGAACAGCTGCTTTTGCCGGGCAAAAGGCTGCTCTTGCCATCATGGACTCTCACTTTATTATGGCTTCGATGGGAACTGTTGTTGGTGAGAAAATTACCCGCCTTTTTGAATATGCAAAGGATGAGCAGCTGCCGGTTGTCATTTTTACAGCCTCAGGCGGTGCCCGTATGCAAGAAGGCATTATGAGCCTGATGCAAATGGCTAAAGTCTCAGCGGCGGTAAAACGCCATTCCAATGCGGGTCTTTTTTACTTAACTGTACTGACAGACCCCACAACCGGCGGTGTAACAGCCAGCTTTGCTATGGAAGGTGACATTATACTGGCAGAACCTCAAGCCTTAATCGGTTTTGCCGGGCGCCGTGTCATTGAAACGACTGTCCGTGAGACCCTGCCTAAAAAATTCCAAAAGGCCGAATTTTTGTTAGAACATGGCTTTGTTGATGCTATTGTTAAAAGAACAGAAATGAAAGAGACGATTGCAAAACTGCTTGCATTTCATGGAGGTGGCCAATGAGTAATGTGTCAAGAATACTCAAAGAAGCTCGCAATCAGGGGCGTTTGACAGCTCTGGATTATGCTGAGCAGATCTTTGATGACTTTATGGAATTGCACGGTGACCGCCATTTTGCAGATGACGGTGCGATTGTCGGCGGTATCGGACTTTTGGATGGCAAACCGGTTACGGTTATCGGCGTTCAAAAAGGGAAAAACTTACAGGACAATCTTAACCGTAATTTTGGTCAGCCAAATCCTGAAGGCTATCGTAAGGCCCTGCGCCTGATGAAACAGGCCAAAAAATTCAAAAGACCCGTGGTTACTTTGATCAATACGGCAGGAGCCTATCCCGGTGTTGGAGCAGAAGAAAGAGGTCAGGGAGAAGCCATTGCCCGCAATTTATTAGAAATGAGCGACCTTAAAGTACCCGTCATTGCCATTATTATCGGTGAAGGCGGCTCCGGCGGGGCCTTGGCCTTAGCTGTTGCAGACAGGGTCTGGATGCTTGAGCATACCATGTATGCTGTGTTAAGCCCGGAAGGTTTTGCTTCCATTCTTTGGAAGGACGGAAGCCGATCTGTTGAGGCTGCGGAATTAATGAAGATTACCGCCGGTGAACTGCTCAAAATGGGCGTTGTGGATAAGGTTATTCCTGAACATGGCTATTTTTCCAGCGAAATTGTTCAAATGATGAAGATCAACTTAATTGAGGAACTCAGCCATCTTGAACAGCTGGATACAGCTGATTTGCTGGAAGAACGTTACCGGCGTTTTAGAAAATATTAACGATTAATCTCATCTTAAGGTGAGATTTTTCTATTTTTTTAAAAGAGATTTTCACCTAAGAAAAGTCCCTGCAGATATGGTATAATTAAGGGATAATGATAAAGGCGGAAAAAAGATGAGTAGATTGATTCCCGGGCGTGTCCGCAATGAGGGCATCCACTTTTACGAACAACAGTTAGTCTCAATTTTAGAGGAAGAAGATAATTTTTTGGTTGCACAGGTTGCAGACTGCAGACTTTGTTATTCCCTTGAAGATGATCTTGTTTCCTGCCCTTGCGATATGTTTCAAAAAAAGGGCTACTGTTCTCATTTAGCAGCTGTTGAATACTATCTGAAGAACCACCCTAAAGGGAAGGACTTGGCTGATAATCTTATCGCTGACGAGCAGGATCTGGAAGAGAGAAAGGAAAAAACCTCTTTTGGCAGCCTTTTTCTTGACGGTTTGGCAATGAATGAAGACGACAGTGTCAAATACCGTCTGTCTGCTCAAGGCAGCCAAAGTCCTTTTTCATTAGATTTTTGGTGGACTTTAAAAATTAACCGCCTGCCTGACAAGCGTTCTTATGTTATCCGCGATATTAAAGCTTTTTTAACGGTTATCAAAAAAGAATCTTATTACCAAATCGGCAAGAATTATTATGAGCCGCTCTCTTTGCTGCAGTTTGATGAGGCCAGTCAGGAGCTGATTGAGTTCTTATGGCGTATTGTTCCTGACACTGCTCGTGCAGACACGGACTTTTTGCTGCCCAACCATGCCCGCAATCTGGCCTTTCCAAGCGGTTTTTTTGAAGAAGGTGTCAGTCTCTTAAATGATCTTTATGAGTTCTCTTTTGAAGGCGAGTCGCAAACCTATCACGATTTGAACTTCAAGGAATTAGACAGTTCAGCGCAGCTGTATCAGTTTAAGGTGACGGTTCACCGTCAGTCTATTGAGCTGATAATCAATGAGAAGCCTGTAAAATTTTTCTTTGATCATCAGTATTTACTGTATCATAATACTTTTTATCACCTCGACTCTAAGCAAAGAAAGCTGGCTGCTGCCATTAAAAGCCTGCCTTTGGAAGAAGATCTGGCTAAGCACATTTACTTTGATTTTGAAGATCAGGCAAAGCTGGCAAGCAGTCTTTTGGACTTCAAAAAACTGGGCAGGGTTGAAGCGCCCGCCAGTTTTGATATCCGCGATTTTGAGGTTATTTTTAATTTTGATTTGTCAAGCGATCAAAAGCTTGTGCTGCAGCTGGTGTTTGATTACGGGCAAATCAGGGTTTCCAGTCAGGAAGAAAAGGAAGCCCTGCCTTTTGCCAGTCATTTCAAAAAGGAAAAGAAAATCGCTGATCTTCTTGAACTTTATGGCTTTTCAAAGGGATTTACAGCCTATCACCCGCCTTTGAAAGCTCAGGAACTTTATCGCTTTTTCACGGAGACGCTGAATCATTTTAAACGTATGGGCAAGGTTAACCTTTCTGCGTCGCTTGAGGCTTTGCGCTATCTGGAAAAGCCAAAAATTGATGTCAAAACAAACCAGGGGCTGTTGGATATTTCCTTTGATTTTTCAAGTATTTTTGAGAGTGACATTGATGATGCTCTGACAGCTCTTTTTGAAAATCGCTCTTACTTTGTCAGCAAATCCGGCAAACTGGTCCTTTTTGACGAAGAAACACAAAAGGTCAGTCAGGCTCTGCAAAATCTGCGGGCGAAAAAACACCATAACGGTCACCTTGAAGTCAGCAGGATTGCTGCTTATCAGGTTTCTGATGCCTTGCAGGATGTGGGCAGTGTCCAATTTTCTGAAGATTTTGCCCAGCTGGTCAAGGATCTGCGGCATCCGGAAGATTTTTTACTGCCGGATTTTAAGGTCAATGCCAGCCTGCGCGACTATCAGATCAAAGGTGTGAAATGGATGTCTATGCTTGATAAATATGGTTTTGGCGGTATTTTAGCTGATGATATGGGCCTGGGGAAAACCCTGCAAACCCTGACTTTTTTGACAAGCAGTCTCACTAAGGGCTCCAAGGTTTTGATTTTATCACCATCAAGTCTTATTTATAACTGGAAGGACGAATGCCAAAAATTTACGCCTGATTTAGATGTAGCCGTTTCTTACGGTCTTAAGGCGGTAAGAGATGAAGTGATTGCTGAAAATCATCAGGTGACGATTACCAGCTATGCCTCTTTCCGTCAGGATTTTGAACTTTACCAAAAAAGGCATTTTGACTATTTGATTTTAGATGAAGCGCAGGTTATGAAAAATACCCAGACAAAAATTGCACAGAGTCTCCGTGCTTTTGAAGTCAAAAACTGTTTTGCACTTTCTGGGACGCCTATTGAAAATAAGCTGTTAGAAATTTGGTCTATTTTTCAAATCGTTTTGCCGGGACTTCTGCCGGCAAAGAAAGCATTTTTGAAAATGGAGCCTCAAAAGGTTGCCCGCTATATCAAACCTTTCGTTATGCGGCGGCGCAAGGAAGATGTCTTACCGGAGCTTCCCGATTTAACTGAGATTAATTACCACAATGAACTGGCAGACAGTCAGAAGGCTATTTATCTGGCACAGCTCCGCCAGATGCAGGATACTATCCGCCGGTCCTCTGATGCTGAAATCAATCGCCAGAAAATTGAAATTCTTTCCGGAATTACCCGTCTGCGCCAAATCTGTGATACTCCTAAGCTCTTTATGTCTTATGACGGAGACAGCGGGAAAATGGCCAGCCTGCGGGAGCTCCTGCAGCAGATTAAAGAAAGCGGCCACAGAGCTTTGATCTTTTCTCAGTTCCGCAATATGCTGGATTTAGCAGAAGAAGAGCTGAGTGTGCTTGGTCTGACCAGCTATAAAATGACCGGCTCTACCCCGGCTAATGAACGTCAGGAGATGACGCGCGCTTTCAACAACGGCAGCAAAGATATCTTTTTAATTTCTCTTAAAGCGGGCGGTGTCGGCCTCAATCTGACAGGGGCAGATACTGTTGTTTTGATTGATTTATGGTGGAATCCTGCTGTGGAAATGCAGGCAATAAGCCGTGCCCATCGCATCGGGCAGAAAGAAAATGTTGAGGTTTACCGCATGATTACGCGGGGGACTATCGAAGAGAAAATCTTAGAACTGCAAGAAAGCAAAAAGAATTTGGTGACAACTGTTTTAGACGGAAATGAAACACGTGCCAGCATGAGCATCGAAGAAATCAAAGAAATTTTAGGAATTTCTGTATGATGGCTTTCAAAAATGTTATTTTTAGTTTATAATAGGAATGTTTCAGAAAGGATGTGAGTTAATGAGTCGTAAAAGAACATTTCCCTTGGTTGCAGATGATGAGGCTGTCGTTGAAATTGCTAAAATAATGCATTTATATGAAAATGAAGACCTGATCACTAATATTCACGGCCCTTATGAAGATAAGGTTTATGACGATGTAACTCAAGGTTATCAGTTTATTCCTGATAATCCTAATCCTCAAAACGTGGCTTCAGAGCGCATTGAGACACAAAAGGCGGGGAAAACCTATGCTGAAATAGCCCGCGAAAAAGCCCGTCAGGATCTGAAAAGAAAGCGCCAGTCTTTCATTGCAAATGATTATAGCAGACCAGTCTCTAAAGGGGTAATCAGGCAGTCTGAAAAAGAGACTCCGGCTCCTAAGACGGAACTAGGCCGTTTTTCAAACCATTTACATCAGGATTCCTATATTTTGGCTGAGCTTCCTAAGCATTATTCAGAACCGGAAAATCCTTCAAGAAAAGGTGTTAAAAAGAATAATTATGACTTTTTAAAAACCAGCCAAATCTATAATCAAAAAGAAAATCAGGAACATCGTGAGCGTCATGTGGCTCAGGAGTTAAACTTGGAACGTCTTGACGATGTCAACTAGAGGAGAAATTACAAGCATGTCAAAAACCATTCACTTTATTGGAATCAAAGGCTCAGGAATGAGTGCCCTGGCACTGATGCTCCATCAGATGGGGTATAAGGTGCAGGGAAGTGATGTGGATAAGTACTATTTTACCCAGCACGGTCTTGAAAAAGCAGGTATTGCCATCCTGCCCTTTGCAGAAGCTAATATCACTGATGATATGGAGATTATCGCAGGGAATGCTTTTCGGCAAGACAACAATATCGAGGTTGCTTATGCCGTAAAACAAGGCTACCAGTTTAAACGCTATCATGAATTTTTGGGCGATTTCATGCGCCAATTCACCAGTCTCGGTGTGGCAGGAGCTCATGGCAAGACATCAACAACAGGTCTTTTGGCTCATGTGCTGAAAAATATTACGGATACCAGCTATCTGATTGGTGATGGTACAGGACGCGGCCTGGCTAACAGCCAGTACTTTGTCTTTGAATCCGATGAATATGAGCGTCATTTTATGCCTTATCATCCGGAATATTCTATTATCACGAACATTGACTTTGACCATCCGGACTACTTTACAAGTGTAGAAGATGTTTTCGATGCCTTTAACGATTATGCCAAACAGGTCAAAAAGGGGCTTTTTGTTTACGGTGAAGACCCTTATCTGCGCAAGATAACATCGCCGGCACCGATTTATTATTACGGTTTTAAAGACGATGATGATTTTATAGCTTATGATATCATGCGAAATACAAACGGTTCCGATTTCAAGGTTAAGCATGGGCAAGAAGAGCTCGGCCGTTTCCATATACCGGCTTTTGGCCGCCACAATGTGCTTAATGCAACAGCTGTTATTGCGAATTTATATATTGCCGGGGTTGATATGGAATTGGTCGTTCAGCACTTAAAAACGTTCTCCGGTGTTAAACGCCGTTTCTCTGAAAAGCGCATTAATGATACGACTATTATTGACGACTTTGCGCATCATCCGACTGAAATCATTGCAACCCTTGATGCCGCTCGGCAAAAGTATCCTTCAAAAGAAATTGTCGCCATTTTCCAGCCGCACACCTTTACAAGAACCATTGCGCTTTTAGATGACTTTGCCAGAGCCTTAAATGAAGCTGACAGTGTCTATTTGGCACAGATATACGGTTCTGCGCGTGAAGTGGATCACGGCGATGTTAAAGTAGAAGATCTAGCAGAAAAGATTATTAAACCTGCCAAGGTTATCACCGTTGAGAATGTCTCCCCTCTTTTAGACCATGATGACGCTGTTTATGTCTTTATGGGAGCAGGAGATATCCAGCTTTACGAGCGTTCGTTTGAAGAACTCCTCTCTAATTTAACAAAAAATACACAATAATATAAAGGCTTTCTTTACTTTTTAGTAAAGACCTTTTTTCTAAAAGGAGATGAAATGCTGATTAGACAGGCTCAGTTGGCTGATTTAGAAGCAGTCAGCCGCATTGAAGCTGAAAATTTTTCGGCTGCAGAAGCAGCGGCTTCACAAGTCATCAAGGAGCGAATTGAAAAAATTGCCGATACCTTTTTAGTGGCTGAACAGGACGGTCAGCTTGCAGGCTATATTGAGGGGCCTGTAATTGTAAACCGATATCTGACAGATGATTTGTTTCAAACGGTGGAGGTCAATCCAAAGGAGTCCGGCTATATCGCCGTAACCAGCCTTTCTGTGTCTAAAGAGTTTCAAAGACAGGGAATCGGAACGACTTTGCTGGCAGCCCTTAAGGATCTGGCCGTGAGCCAGAAACGTTTGGGGATCAGCCTGACCTGTCATGATTATTTAATTTCTTATTATGAAATGAATGGCTTTACCGATGAAGGCCTCTCATCGTCAAATCATGGCGGCAGTACCTGGTACAACATGGTTTGGGATAATCCTGAAATCTAATTTTTTGTTACGCTGCTGTAATAAAAAACTGATAAGATTGCCTTTAAAGCGTTTTTAGGTTATAATAGCCTGTGATAAACATTAGGAGGTTAAGCTTTGACTGATGATATCTTTAATGATGAAGAGAAGAAAGAAGCTCAACAGACGAAAAGTTTTAAAGAAAAAATTCTAGCAGACATGGAGAAAGCCAGCCGCTTGCGCAGAGAAGGCAAAGCCAATCAGGCAGATGCAGAAACATCTGAAGCTTACTCTGCTGGAAACGACCAGCTGTCTGAAGAATCATCCGGTCAGGCAGCAAAAAAAGAGGAAGCAGCTGTTATGCCGGTTCCCGAAGGAAAAATTACAGACCAGGTGGTTGATGATGTTCTGGCCAATTTAGATGAAGTCTTTTCACCTGCTTCGAGCAGTCCGTCAGCAAAAAAAGAGAAGTCATCTCAATCAGCTGAGGCTTCAAAAGAAGTATCTCAGACTTTCGAGTCTGCTCAGAATGAAGCCTCTCAGCCAGAGCCAAATCTGGCTGAACCCGACTCAGAAACACTTGCTGCCAATGATTTGTCTAACAATTTAGAAGTTAAGGTTAAAACAACAGGAACTTGGGTTGATGACGGACAAGCGGAAAACTGGCAGCTGCCTGCTGATTTTATTGAAAAGCATCAAGGCAGCGTTGAAGAAGAAACCAAAGAGCTGTCTGTATCCGATTTAAATTTAACATCTAAGGATGAAACCAAGCCTCAGCCTAAAGAGGAAGCTAAGGCAGTCAAAGAGAAGGAAATTCCTAAACCAGAAGAAGAGGAGGTGCCGAAAATCACTAAAAAACCTCAAAAATCTAAGGCTAAAAAGACTCCTCAGGACACTGCAGCCAGTCTGAATCAGAGAAGGCAGCAGCGCCATAAGAAAACCAACAGACTGGCAAGAAAGATTTCAGCAGTTTTGATTACCTTTATCCTCATTTTACTGATAGGAACGGGTGTCTTTGGCTATTATTATGTTTCCAGCGCTCTCAAGCCCTTGGATGCTAAATCAAGCAAGTACATTCAGGTGGAAATTCCGAGCGGATCGGGCAATCGGATGATTGGCCGGATTCTTGAAAAAGCCGGTGTCATCAAAAATGCAGCTGTTTTCAATTACTATACCAAATTCCGCAATTACGGCAATTTGCAGAGCGGCTACTATAATTTACAAAAGAGCATGTCTTTAGATGATATTGCTAAGGCTCTTCAAAAGGGGGGCACAACAACTCCTCAGGCGCCTGTTTTGGGCAAGGTTTTGATTCCTGAAGGGTACACCATCAAACAGATTGCTAAAGCTGTCACAAGCAATGCCAACACTAAGAAAAAAACGGATAAGACGCCTTTTACCTCCAAGGAGTTTTTAAAGGTCGTTCAGGACAAAGCTTTTATCAGTAAAATGGTAAAAAAATATCCTAAACTTTTAGGCAGTCTGCCGGATGCTTCTAAGGTGAAATATCAGCTGGAAGGTTATCTGTTCCCGGCCACTTATAATTACGAGAAGAAGACCAGTGTCGAGGATTTAATTGACAGCATGCTGGCTGCTATGGATGCCAACATGCAAAATTATTATGATACCATTGAATCACAAGGTAAAACGGTCAATGAAATTTTAGCGATGGCTTCTCTTGTTGAAAAAGAAGGTTCGACAGATGATGACCGCAAGAAAATTGCAGGTGTCTTCTATAATCGTATAGATCAGGACATGCCTCTTCAGTCTAACATTGCTGTTCTTTATGCAATGGGAAAATTAGGTGAAAAGACAACCTTGAAAGAGGATGCCAATATCAATACTAAAATCAAGTCGCCTTATAATGTTTACACCAATAAGGGCTTGATGCCCGGTGCAGTAGACAATCCCGGCCTGTCGGCTATTAAAGCAGCAGTAGAGCCGGAATCTACGGATGATTTGTATTTTGTGGCAGACGTCACCACAGGTGAAGTATACTATGCCAAAACTTATGAAGAACATTCTGCCAATGTTGAAAAATATATCAACAAGAAAATTGATGACTCAAACAGTGAGTAATGAACTGCTGAATGTTTAATTCCAGCTTTAAAATATTAACAGTCTTACCTTAAGACAGCAGCAGCTGACTTTTCAGGCCTATAAATCGTCTTACGGCGTCTTTTAGGGATTGTCAGCTTTGCAGGGGTGGACGGCAAGCTTTGCAGCTTGAGCGTTTGCAAAAGCTTGTCCCACTCCCTTTTCATGTCTAAAACATTTAATTATATAGAAAAGAGAGATTAACTATGTCAGAAAAAACCTATCCAATGACCCTTGCTGAAAAGGAACAACTTGAGCAGGAACTTGAAGATTTAAAATTAGTTCGCCGTCCAGAGGTTATTGAGCGCATTAAAATTGCCCGCTCTTACGGTGACTTGTCAGAAAACAGTGAATATGAAGCTGCTAAAGATGAGCAGGCCTTTGTTGAAGGGCAGATTTCAAGCATTGAAACAAAAATTCGTTATGCTGAGATTGTTGACAGCGATGCGGTTGCCAAAAACGAAGTAGCTATCGGTAAAACCGTCGTTGTCCGCGAAGTCGGTACAAGCGACGAAGATACGTATTCGATTGTCGGAGCTGCCGGTGCTGACGTGTTTGCCGGGAAAATTTCTAACGAAAGTCCTATTGCCCAAGCCCTGATTGGCAAGAAAACCGGCGATAAGGTAACTATTGAGTCACCTGCAGGCAGCTATGACGTTGAAATTATCAAAGTAAGAAAATCAAAATAAAAGAAAAAATAGTCAAAAAGAGGATGAGACAGACAGCCGCTGTGGTTCGTTTTGTTCCATCCTTTTTTTGTATTTTCAAACAAATTTTTTTAAATTAGTAGCAGTGTAATATTTATGATTTGCTGCGACTAAAATTTTATGCTCATAATACTTTAGTTACATATATTATAAATCTTCTCTTTTATTGAAAATAAAAAGATAGGAGCTATAATTACAGTAAATACATAGTAAAAGAGGCACCTATGTTAAAAAAGAATAAAAAAATTGTACCCATGTTAGCCATTTTTTCCCTTTTTATCTTTATTTATTATCTAACCTATTCTCAATATTCCAAGATCATTGGCTTATTATATACTGCTTTCATTACTTTTCAGATTTTAGTATCAGACATTTACTCGGGCAGCAAATATAAGAAAAAGCTTAAATGGCTGTCAACAGTGACTCTTGATCTCACTATGATGTTAAGCCTTGTATATTCGCAAATAGATGCAGAGAGTAAACTTTTTTTGTTCTTGTTGTGCAGCAGCATGATTTTTATTAGTGGCTTGTGCTCTCATATTCCTTACAATCCCTTCATTGGGATAAGGATTTTCTCAACGCGAAATGATGCTGCCAACTGGGAAGCAACTCATAAAGTTTTAGCAAATTTAAGTATTCCAATCAGCTGTCTGCTTTTGATTCTCTCTAACTTCTTTGATATACAAACAGCAATAGTGATTTCATTTTCTTTGTGGCTTATTTTACCGGTAATATATTCTATCTGGTTTTATCCTTCAAAAGGAAAGTATGTAAAATAAATTTAGCGATACAAAAAAATGCTTGATTTCAAGCATTTTTTTAGGATATTTCGACAGTCTTATTTTCGGCTGCGCTGTTTGCCGGCATTGCGGTTGGTTTTATGTTTTTTAGGGGCTGTGATTGCTTGGCTGCTGGCAGTCTTTTTAGGTGTAACATCCTTGCGGGTGTTGGATTTAAAAGCCTTAGGAGGATTCTTTTCAAATTCCTCATCAATTTGCCGGCGGAGTTTTGGCTTGATAATGTGATTGGTCAGCAGTTGCTGAATGAGTCCGAAGACACCGCTGATCAGCCAGTAGAGAGCGCCTCCGGCAGGAGCACTCATGGAGATGAAGACCATCATTAGAGGCATGACCAGCATCATTCCCTTCATTTGCTGCTGCTGTGCTTCAGAGACGCTTCGCGTTGACAGCCATGACTGGATAAAGTAAAGAATTCCGATGATAACTGTAATAAGCAAACTTGGACGGCCCAGGTTGATGCCAAGGAAGCTGTGAGAGGAGATTCCTTTAGTATAGCGGGTAGCGTAGAAAAGAGCCGAGAAGAACGGCATTTGAATCAGAATAGGCAGGCAGCCGAAACCGCCGAACAAGTTGATGCCGTAATGCCGCTGAGCTTCCATCAGCTCAGTCTGTGCAGCCAGTTTTTCTTCTTGTGTCTGAGCATTCTTCATTCGCTCCTGAATGGGATCAAAAACAGGTTTGAGATAGGCCATTTTTTCGGTTTGATAGGTCATTTTTCTAACTTGACTCAGCCCCAGCGGCAAGATAAGCAGGCGGACAACAATCGTCACAATAATGATTGCAAATCCAAAACCGATACCTAAATCATTGGCCAGATATTTGATAACATTGCCCATAGGTGCAACTAAGAGGTTATAGACCCAGCCCTCACCGGTCGGTTTGCCATTTTTAGTCTGTACACAGCCCGATAGGAAAAAGAGCATTGACAGTGCTAAGCCTGAAAATAAAAGTCGTCTATAAGTTTTTTTCACGTTAATCTTCCTTTGTTTTAATAATACCTATCTATTTTACTGTTTTTTGACGAAATTCTCAATAGTTCTTAAGCATGATTTTTAGACAAATTAATTAGCCATTCTAAAGTCGTGGTAATCCGCAAAATTAGCCATATTAACGTCTACATAGGTTACTTTGGAAAAAGGGGAAGGACCTTTTCTGACTTCCTGAATAAATTTAGCCATTTTTTCGGGACTGTCAGACTGTGCTAAAATTTCGACTGTACCGTCATCATTGTTCCAGACTCGGCCGTAAATATCGCCTATTTCCAAGGCAAGGCTGTAAGTCGAATAGCGAAAGCCGACCCCCTGAACGCGGCCTGACACGACTAACCTGACTTTTTGCATACTTCTGCCTCCTTTTTTGCTATAATATCCTTATGACTATTATAACCTCAAAAGCCAATTCCTTGGTTAAAAAAACTAAAAAATTATTACAAAAAAAATACCGCAGACAGTCTTATTTGATTGAGGGCTGGCACCTTTTTGAAGAGGCTAAGGCTCATGGGGCTGTGATTCTAAACATTTTTGTTTTGGAGGAATATGCTTTTCGGACTGAGGGCTTGGCTAATGTTTCTATGGTTTCGGAAGATGTTTTAAAAGACCTGTCAGCTTCAAAAACACCCCAGGGAATTGTTGCTGAGATAGCTCTGCCAAGGCGGGAGCTGCCGCAAAATCTTCGCGGGAAATACTTGCTTTTAGAAGATGTTCAGGATCCCGGAAATGTAGGTACCATGATTCGAACGGCTGATGCGGCAGGCTTTGACGCTGTTTTTATTTCCGAAAAGACGGCCGACATCTACAATTTAAAAACACTTCGCTCCATGCAGGGCAGCCATTTTCATCTCCCTGTTTACAGAGTTAATTTGTCAGATGTGATGGCACTCCTGAAAGAAGCCGGAACGCTAACCATCGCAACGACGCTGTCGGAAAGTTCACTGGATTACAGAGAGTTAGATAAGCAAGAAAACTTTGCGCTTATCATGGGAAATGAAGGGCAGGGAATTTCTTACGAAATGGCTGAGCAGGCAGATGTTTTAGCACATATTGATATGCCCGGTCAGGCAGAAAGTCTGAATGTTGCCATCGCTGCCGCTGTAATTATTTTTAGCTTAATTTAAGCTGGTATGGTATAATAAATAAAGAGGTGACAGTCATGAAGAAATACGAACAGGACGAAGAATTCATGAAACTGGTCGGGCATTTAATTGATCATCCGCGCTTTAAAAAGCTGGATGGGATTGTTCAGCATCAGCATTCAACGCGTTCAGAGCACTCCATTAATGTCAGCTATACCAGTTATAAGATTGCCAAAAAATTTGGCTGGGATGCCAGAAGTACGGCTCGCGGAGGGCTTTTGCACGATTTATTTTATTATGACTGGCGCGATACCAAATTTAATAAAGGACATGCGTGGGTTCACCCTAGAATCGCTGTCAAAAATGCCCGCAAAGTGACCAAGCTCAATAAAAGAGAAGAAGATATTATCTTAAAGCATATGTGGGGGGCTACGATTGCTCCGCCCCGCTATAAAGAAGGATATATCGTAACGATGGTTGATAAGTACTGGGCTGTTAAGGAAGCAATAACGCCTCTGCGCAACAAATGGCAGAAGCGCCGTATCCTGCGCCGCAAGTTTTTGGGCAGTCACAATCATTAAAAATTTAGGAGAAGTAACACATGGATAACAATACAATCTATACGCAAGGCGACAGTAAAATTAACAGTTTCTTTGCGAAAATTTACGGTTTGGTCGGAATGGGAATCGGCTTGTCAGCCTTAGTCTCTTATCTGATGCTCTATGTTTTTCAGGACAATATGATAGCTATCATGACAAATGCTTCCTGGATTTATTATCTGGCTATTTTTGGAGAATTGGCTCTTGTCTTTATCGCAAGCAATGCCGCCCGTAAGAACAGTCCTGCAGCCCTGCCGCTGTTTCTCACTTATTCGGCCTTAAACGGTTTTACACTTAGCTTTATCATTGCTCTTTATACGCAGACGACAGTTCTGCAGGCTTTTGTTTCATCGGCCGCTGTTTTCTTTGCCATGTCACTTATCGGTGTGACAGTGAAAAAAGATTTGTCAGGTATGGCTAAGGCTTTGATAGCTGCCTTAATCGGTATCATTATTGCCAGCGTAGTCAATATCTTTATCGGCAGCGGAGCTATGAGCTATATTATCAGTATTCTTTCAGTATTGATTTTCTCAGGGCTCATTGCTTATGATAATCAGCTGATTAAGCGTGTTTACGACTATACTGGCGGCAATGTCGGTGACGGCTGGGCAGTGTCAATGGCACTCAACCTTTACTTGGACTTTATCAATTTATTCCTCAATTTACTGCGTATCTTTGGCAGAAATGATTAAAACAGCAAGACCGGAACAGCAGTTCCGGTCTTTTAGCCTGCTTATTAACTGTATGTTCTGCGGCAGGAACCTGACAGTTAGAGCCATTTAATACGGCAGATGAAAGGGGAACAGGGAAACAGAAGTTTTGCCCGGTTCTTTTTTATGGTATAATGATAGAAATATTAATTGGGAGATGCTATGAAAACACCTTTTATTTCAAAAGAACAGTTAGATAAGATAACAGCACAGTTTCCGACCCCTTTTCATCTTTATGATGAAAAAGGCATCCGTGAGACAGCCCGTGCTGTCAATAAGGCTTTTGCCTGGAATCCAGGTTTTAAGGAATTTTTTGCTGTCAAAGCGACCCCTAATCCGACTATCCTGAAAATTTTACAGGAAGAAGGCTGCGGTGTTGACTGTGCAACGGATGTTGAACTGCAAATGGCTGACAAACTGCATTTTGACAGTTCTGCTATCAGCTTTACGTCCAATGATACCAAGGCATCAGAATTTCGTTTAGCGCGTCAGATCAATGCGACGATCAATCTGGATGCTTATGAGCATATTGCTTTTTTGGAAGATGCAGCAGGGCTTCCGGAAACGGTTTCGCTTCGCTATAATCCGGGCGGTGTTTTTGCGCTGGGAACAGACATTATGGATCATCCTGAAGAATCAAAATTTGGGATGACAAAAGAGCAGCTCTTTCAAGGCTATCAGGATTTGAAAGAAAAAGGGGTTAAGTCGTTTGGGTTGCATGCTTTTTTGGCATCCAATACCGTCACTAATGATTACTATCCGACCTTAGCCGGGCAATTGTTTGAATTAGCAGTGGAGCTTAAAGATACCTTAGGTATCAGTCTTGACTTTATCAATCTGTCAGGCGGAATCGGTATTGATTATTCACCAGCTGACAGGCAAAATGATATTGCGGTTATCGGCGAGGGGGTCCATCAAAAATTTGATCAGATTCTTGTCCCCAACGGTCTGGGAGAAGTCCGGATTTTCACTGAACTAGGACGCTTTATGCTGGCCTCCCACGGGCATCTTATCACCAAGGTTCTCCACCTGAAAGATACTTACCGCCGCTATGTCGGTGTCGATGCCAGTGCTGTCAATCTGCTTCGTCCGGCCATGTATGATGCTTATCATCATATCACCAACATCAGCAATCCTGACGGAGAGCTGCAAATGGTAGATGTTGTTGGCAGTTTGTGTGAAAATAATGATAAGTTTGCCAAGCAGCGGGAGCTCCCTCAAGCACGTGTGGGGGATACGCTGATTATTCATGATACGGGAGCTCACGGTTTTTCCATGGGCTATCAGTACAATGGCCGCCTGCGCTCGGCTGAAATTCTGCTTCGGGAAGACGGGTCAGCAAAAATGATTCGCCGTGCAGAAACGCCTGAGGATTATTTCGCAACACTTTATGGTTTTAATTTTGAACCTTGATGATTTGAGAGTCAGAGCACGAAAGTGCAGGTTTTTGCTCTCAGTTCTTTCATGCAATTTTATTTGTGAAAGGGTTTCAAATCTGATATAATATTCATGTAAAAAATTTAGGAGAACACAAATGAACACTTTTCTTTGGATTTTATTAGTTATTATTGCCTTGCTGGCAGGACTTGTCGGAGGTACTTTTATTGCTCGCAAGCAAATGGAGAAATATTTGGAAGAAAATCCGCCGCTCAATGAAGATGTTATTCGCAATATGATGAGCCAGATGGGACAAAAACCAAGTGAAGCCAAGGTACAGCAAGTTGTCCGTCAAGTGAACAAACAGCAAAAAGCAGCTAAAGCAAAGGCTAAAAAGAAGAAATAAATCTTTTATAAGACTGGGTTTTCCTAGTCTTATTTTAGAAAGAAGACAGCTATGGATAACAGACCTATTGGTTTTTTAGATTCCGGCGTAGGAGGTTTGACCGTTGTGCGCGAACTTATGCGTCAGCTCCCCCACGAAGAAGTCGTCTATATCGGGGATTCAGCGCGTGCTCCTTACGGACCGCGTCCGGCTGAGCAGATTAAGGAATATACATGGGAATTGGTGAACTTTCTTCTGACTAAAAACGTCAAAATGATTGTTTTTGCCTGCAATACAGCGACAGCTGTCGCTTGGGAAGAGGTCAAGGAAAAGCTTGACATTCCCGTTCTGGGTGTGATTTTGCCGGGATCAAGCGCGGCGATCAAGTCTACTGTGTCCGGCAGAATCGGCATTATCGGGACACCGATGACTATTAAATCGAATATTTATGAGAAGAAGATTCTGGACTTGTCACCGCAGATGAGCGTGACCAGTCTGGCCTGTCCCAAGTTTGTTCCTATTGTTGAGTCTAATGAGATTCACTCAAGTGTCGCTAAAAAAATTGTTTATGAAAATCTGGCTCCTTTGGCCGGCAAAGTAGATACACTTGTACTGGGCTGTACCCATTATCCGCTTTTAAAGCCTATTATTCAAAATGTTATGGGTCCTTCAGTCAAATTGATTGACAGCGGAGCAGAATGTGTCCGTGATATCTCTGTGCTGCTGAATTATTTTGAAATTAACCGCAGCCGCAGTTTAGAAAATCTGGACCATCGTTTTTATACAACGGCCAGTACTGCCAGCTTTAAGGAAATTGCTGATGATTGGCTGCCCTTGCCTATTGAAGTGGAGCATGTTAGCTTATGAAGCAAAAACTATATGAATACAAAGATGAGCAAAACTGGTTTATCGCTCAATATTCCAAGGAAAACTCATCAACTTATTATCAAGAACAGGCAGAAAAAACCTATGCCTTGCTTGAGCAAAATCTCAGAAGCCTGTTGGATGAGGGAAGCTTTTTGACGCTGACGGTTGTTAAAATTGCTTCCAGTATGGCCTTGGTTCAGTTTCTTTTAGAAATCATCAATGATCAGCAGCATACCTATAAGGCCAGCAGCCATAAGGGAGCTATACTGGTTACAGAAGAAGACCGATTGGTTTTGGTCTGCCTGCCCCAAGAAGGCTTGATAGTCAGTGAATTTTTTGGCGGAGAGGCTGATCACTCTGCTGACCTTGGAGACAGCATTCTGATTGCAACCCGCAATGAAGGAAAGACTAAAGAATTCAGCCAGATGTTTGCTAAGCTGGGACTTAAAGTTGAAAACCTTAATCAGTATCCTGAACTTCCTGAAGTTGAAGAAACAGGTTTAACTTTTGAAGAAAATGCCCGCCTTAAGGCAGAGACGATTTCTCAACTGACAGGCAAGATGGTCTTGGCAGATGATTCTGGTCTGCAGGTAGATATCTTAGGCGGCCTGCCGGGTGTCTGGTCAGCCCGTTTTTCAGGGCCTGATGCGACAGACCAAAAGAATAATGCCAAGCTCCTGCATGAATTAGCTATGGTCTTTGAGCTTAAAGATCGTTCAGCTCACTTTCACACGGCCTTAGTGGTTGCTGCTCCTGATAAGGAAAGTTTAGTGGTTGAAGCAGACTGGCCGGGTTATATTGGAATGGAACCTAAAGGCAGCAATGGTTTTGGCTATGATCCGCTGTTTATTGTAGGAGAGAGCGGAAAGACCGCAGCGGAGCTCTCGGCTCAGGAAAAAAATGACATTTCTCACAGAGGACAAGCTGTTAAAAAGCTTATGGAGGTATTCCCGGCATGGCAGAAGGCACATTGATTATCATGAGTGATTCGCATGGTGATCGGCAAATCGTAAAAGAAATAAAAGAACGTTATTTAGGCAAGGCAGATGCTATTTTTCATAACGGCGACTCTGAGCTGCCGGCGAGCGATCCGATCTGGGAAGGGATTCAGGTGGTCCGCGGCAATTGTGATTTCGGGGAGTATCCGGATTCTCTTGTGACAGAGCTGCCTAACTTAACAATCGCTCAGACGCATGGGCATTTGTTCAGCATCAATTTTGGCTTTGAACGTCTGGACCTTTGGGCACAGGAAGAAGATGCGGATATTTGTACCTATGGGCACCTTCACAGACCGGCTGTCTGGAAAAACGGCAAAACAGTCTTTATCAATCCGGGCAGTGTTTCTCAGCCGCGCGGCGATATTAATGAGCGTCTTTATGCTAAAGTACGTTTTAATAAGGACAGCATCCGAGTAGATTATTTCACACGTGATCATGAAATCTACCCAGCACTCTCACAGGAAATAAAACGATGATAGCAAAAGAATTTGAAAACTTCTTAAAACCGCTTTTGGAAAATGATCTGACTCCGGCTGAAGAGCTGGCAATCTTTATTGATACCCATAATACGGCTCATGTCATGCTCCTTCTTGCTAATAACGGCTTTTCGCGGGTGCCTGTCATTACCAAAGATAAAAAATACGTTGGCACCATCAGTATGTCAGATATTATCAGGTATCAGCAGGAAGAAGATATCGATGATGAAAAGCTGGCCGCTCTGGACATTTCTTATATGACTAACGGCAGCTATGCGACTGTGGGGCCTGATGCTGATCTGACAGAGGTGATGCACAAATTAGTGGATGCTAATTTTCTGCCGGTCATTGAAGCAGACGGTACTTTTTTAGGCATCATTACACGAAAAGTTATTTTGAAGGCACTGAACAGTTTACTTCATGAGTTTACAAACGAATACACACTGACAAAAAAATGATAACACTTATTCCAGAATTTATCGCCAGTAAATCTTTATCTTCAAATTCACAAAAATCTTATTTCTATGATTTGCAGCAATTTGCAGAAATTACTAAGGGAAAAGTCAATCCAAACAAACTTAAGCTCTATGAGCAGTCTTTGGCAGACTTAAAAGTTTCAGCAAAAAAGCGTAAAATTTCAGCTGTCAATCAGTTTCTCTTCTTTTTGTATGAGCATGAGAAGCTGGATCATTTTTACAAGATTAAAAATAAGGAAAAACTGCCTCTTGTAAGACCTGCATATCAAGAAATAGACTTATCTGTCCTCTATGAGAAGACTGCTGATCATACAGGACAGCTTATTGCTCTGTTAATTGTGGAATTAGGGCTTTCTCCAAGTGATATTGCCCAGCTGAAATGGGACAATATTGCCTTGGATTTTCAAGTAATGACGGTCATGAGCGGCCAATCCATGAGAGTTTTAGAGCTATCCGATCGGCTGCTGTCCTACCTGCCGGAAAAAGAAGAAGGAGCTGTCTACTTGTTTGATAATAAGGGAGAGACCTATTCGCGTCAGTGGCTTTTTAACAAATTGAGCCATTATCTGGCGGACGTTGGTCTGAAGGAAATGACGGCTCAGAAATTGCGGGAGCAATACATTATCAAGGCTAAAAATAAGGGTGTCAGCATGATGGATTTGGCCAAGCATCTCGGTCTTAAAAGCCCTGTAACACTGGAAAAGTATTTTAAAAACTGATGGATATTAAATTAAAAGATTTTGAAGGACCGCTGGACTTGCTTTTGCACCTGGTCTCTAAATATGAAGTTGATATTTATGATGTTCCAATCGTTGATGTAATTGAGCAGTATCTGGCTTATATTGCGACACTGCAGGCGATGAAGCTTGAAGTGGCCGGGGAATATATGGTGATGGCCAGTCAGTTAATGCTGATTAAAAGCCGTAAGCTGCTGCCTAAGGTTGTCGAAATGACCGAGTCTGAGGAAGATCCGGAGCTGCAGCTGCTGCAGCAAATTGAGGAATATCGGACTTATAAACTTTTAGGCGAGCAGCTGGCGCTTAAGCACAGTGAGCGGGCGCAGTATTTTTCCAAGCCAAAAGTAGAACTGATTTATGATGATGTCGAGCTTCGCCAGGATAAATCAGTTGTAGATATCTTTCTGGCCTTTTCAAAGATAATGGCTGAAAAGCAGGAAGAAATCAAAAACAGTCATACAACAATTGACAGCGATGATTACCGTATCGAAGATATGATGCTGGTGGTTGAAGAAAAAGTTGCCAGTCAAAAAGAGACGAATTTGTCGCTCCTGTTTAAAGAAGCCGTTTCAGTTAACGAGATGATTACCATCTTTTTAGCAACTTTGGAACTAATCAAGGTACACCGTGTTTCTGTCTGGCAGGAGCATAATTTTAGTGATATCATTTTAAGAAAGGAAACTACATGACCCTTCTGTCAAAGATAGAAGCACTGCTCTTTGTGGCAGGCGAGGACGGGCTTGGTTTGCGTCAGCTGGCTGCTCTGCTGGATGTGCCTGTTCCGGCGCTGCTTCAGCAGCTGGAGAAACTGGCTGAGAAATATGAAGCGGACAAAAATTCTGCTCTTTGTCTGATGGAGTCTTCAAAAACTTATAAACTGGTTACTAAAAAGGATTACGCCGAACTTTTGCGCCAGTACTCCAAAACACCTATTAATCAGAGCCTGTCCAGAGCCAGTCTTGAGGTGTTGTCGATTATCGCTTATAAACAGCCCATTACCCGCATTGAAGTTGATGATATCCGGGGAGTTAATTCCAGCGGTGCTATTTCTAAGCTTCAGGCCTTTGATTTAATCCGTGAAAATGGGAAAAAAGAAGTACTGGGCCGGCCCAACCTTTACGTGACGACGGACTATTTCTTGGATTATATGGGAATCAACAGCCTGGAAGAGCTGCCGGATGCTTCCGGTATTGAATTAAAAGACGAAGAATTTACGCTTTTTAGCAATAAAGAAGAAGCGCTTGAAGAAGCAAAGGAAGAAAATGAGAATTAATAAATATATTGCACATGCAGGGGTTGCCAGCCGCCGTAAGGCTGAAGAGCTGATTAAACAAGGACTTGTGACCCTTAACGGCCAAACGGTCACTGAACTGGCAACGACTGTCAAATCAGGTGACAGAGTTGAAATTGAGGGGCAGCCTATTTATAACGAGGAAAAAGTCTACTACCTGCTCAATAAACCGCGCGGTGTGATTTCCAGCGTATCTGATGATAAGGGCCGAAAGACAGTTATTGACTTGCTGCCCCAAGTTAAAGAAAGAATCTATCCTGTCGGGCGTTTGGATTGGGATACGTCAGGACTTTTGATTTTGACAAACGACGGTGATTTCACCGATAAAATGATTCATCCGCGCAATGAAATTGATAAGGTATATGTGGCGCGCGTGAAAGGAATCGCGGATAAGGACAACCTGCGGCCTTTAACACGCGGTGTCTTTATTGACGGTAAAACCACCAAACCGGCTCGCTACAATATCCTAAAAACAGACAGGCAAAAGAACCGCTCAGTTGTTGAACTGACTATCCATGAAGGGCGCAATCATCAAGTGAAAAAGATGTTTGAAGCAGTGGGTTTAACAGTTGATAAGCTGTCACGGACACGTTTTGGCACACTGGATTTATCAGGACTGCGTCCGGGAGAGTCAAGACGATTAAATAAAAAGGAAATCAGCCAGCTCTACAATGCGGCTGTTACTCAAACACGCAAATGAAAAAAGTGCTCATTGCGCCAGTCAGATTCTATCAGAAATTTATCTCACCTGCTTTTCCTGCTTCCTGCCGCTATCGCCCTACCTGCTCGGCTTATATGATAGAAGCGATTGAAAAGCATGGTTTAAAAGGTGTCTTGATGGGGATTGCCAGGATTTTGCGCTGCCATCCCTTTGTAAGGGGCGGTCAAGATCCGGTGCCGGATCATTTTACCTTGCGCAGAAATAATAAGAAAAGCTAAAATAATCCTGCTTTTGCTTTCTTCAGCAGCCTCAGGCATTGCGGCTAAAGCCCGTTTTTTAATAATAATTTTAAGCGGAGATTTAGCCTGCTCTAAAACCCTTAATGGCAATCAGCTGTAAAACGAAAACCCTCACTAAGGTATGCTTCCTAATGAGGGTTTTTCTATTATTGAGAGCTGTTGCTAGGTTTTAGACCATGTCTTTGGAATAAAGAGCAGCAGCATTGGGTAAATTTCCAGCCGTCCCGCAATCATTGCAAATGACAGCACTAATTTTGAAAAGGGGCTGAAGATAGCAAACGTTTTATCTGTACCTAAGATCGGTCCAATGTTATTAAAGGCGCTGGCAGCCGCACTGACAACGACCATAAACTTGTTGCTGTCAAGTGTCAAAATAAAGACTAAGCCGATAAAAATAGCAAGGTAGACCGTCAGATACTTAAGAACACTGTGCTGTATCCGCTTATCAAGCGGCTGATGGTTGATATGCAAAGACATCATCCGATTAGGATAGAGGCTTGAAAGAACTTGATTTTTAGCAGTCTTTGACAGAATCAAAGCCCGCATAACTTTAAAGCCGCCGGCTGTTGAACCGGCCGATCCTCCGATAAACATCAAAAGGAGCAAAATAAATTGAGCAAACAGCGGCCAGACGGTCAAATCAGTAATCCCAAATCCGGTCGTTGTGATAACCGCCGAAACTTGGAAGAAGGAAATTTCCAAACCTTTTGCCGCTGTGTCGAAGAGTCCGCCGATATTTAGCCAGATTAAGAGGATTGAAACCACAACAATGCCGATGTAAACTCTTAGTTCTTCATCGCCAAAGAAGGCTTTAAACTTGCGCATCAGCAGCAAATAATACAGGTTAAAGTTGACACCGAAAGCCAGCATACCTATTGAAACCAGGTTTGTAATCAGTGGGCTGTTGTAGTGGGCAATACTGTCATTGAAAACAGTGAATCCGCCGGTTCCGGCAGTTCCCATGGCTGTGACCAGGCTGTCGTACAGCGGCATGCCTGCAAACCAAAGAACAACAGCAAAAATCGTAAACATGGCCAAATAGATAATGTAGAGGATCTGAGCGGTGTCTTTAAGTTTGGAGACAACCTTGCCAAATACAGGCCCCGGAACTTCCGCTCGCATGACTTCTAAGTGGCTGTTTTTGCTGTTTTCCATAATGGCAAGAGCGAAAACCAGCACTCCCATCCCGCCGATAAGGTGAGTAAAACTGCGCCAAAACAGCAGTGAGTGGGATAAAACAGACACATCGGGCAAGATAGTGGCCCCTGTTGTTGTAAAGCCTGAGCTGACTTCAAAGAAAGCATCAATGATGCTGGGAATCTGACCGGTAAAAACAAAGGGCAGTGCTCCAAAGAAGGACCAAAGCACCCAGCAAAGAGCAACAATCAGCAGCCCTTCCTTGGTATAAATATGCTGGTTTTTAGGTTTAAAAATAATACCGAGGCTTCCAAGAAGAACCAGAATAGCCATAGTGCCTAAAAGACTGAATATAACTGTTCGGTCTTCCTGATAAATAAGAGCAACAAGCAAGGGGACAGCAAGAAGCGCAGCTTCAATCAGCAGTAATTTTGATAAGAGAAAGCGTACCATACTTTTATTCATAGCTTACCTCTTCAATAAATCATAGATATGGGTGATATTCTTGCGCAGTGTGATAACAACGATTTTATCACCGACTTCAAACACGTCATCACCGGTTGGGAAAATAGTTTTACCGCGGCGAATGATAGCAGCAATTAAAACATCACTTTTAAGTTTTAGGTTGGACAAGGTTTTGCCGGCCATTTTATTGGCCTGACGAATTTCAAACTGCAAGGTTTCAATTCGGCCGTTGGCTACATGGTGCAGGGCGTCCAGATTAGAATCCTGGGCATTGACACGGCCGCGGATAAAGTGCATCATAGAGTCCACCGCGATGTTTTTAGGCGTGATAATGCTTGAAAACTGTTCGGGATTAATAATCTCAAGAAGGCTGGTGCGGTTGACCTTGGTAATATTTTTCTGCACGCCCAGAGTTTCTAAAAACATGGATGCAATAATATTTTCTTCGTCAACACCGGTCAGAGTAGCAATAGCATCGTAGTTGGCAGCACTTTCTTCCAAAAGAATATCCTTAGCCGTGCCATCCCCCTGAACAACGTGAATGTGAGGAAATTCCTGGCTGAAGAGTTCGGCCTTTTTAGGATCGACTTCAATGATTTTAGTCCGCAGATGACGATTTGTCGTTTTGAGGATATTGAGCAGATAATAGGCAATTCTTCCGGCTCCGATAATCATCAAACTCTTGATGACCTTGTTTTTAACAAAGTTATGGAACTGAATCATGTCCCTACGATTACCGGTTACAAAAATTTTGTCGTCAGGCTGAATGATATCGTCTCCGTCAGGAATAATCAATTCGTGATTGCGCTCAATAGCACAAATCACAATGTTGCTGAATTTTTTGCGGAATTGATTCAAGGACATCTGGCAGAGCTTGTTGGTGTCTACGATTTTAAATTCCATCAGCATGACACGGCCATTGACAAAATGTTCTACAGACAGCGTATTTGGGAAATCAACCATGTTGGCAATATAACGGGCTGTCAGCAGTTCCGGATTGACGACCAGGGAAAAACCAAGAAAGTTTTTGTCTTTAAAATAAGTATTGGAATATTCAGGGTTGCGAACCCGTACAATCGTTTCTGCAGCTCCCATTCTTTTGGCCAGCACAGCTGCTACCATGTTTACTTCATCCTTATCTGTAATAGCGATGAAAATATCACAGTTTCGAACGTCAGCCTGCTCCAAAATTCTGAAATTAGCGCCATTGCCAACGATTCCCATAATATCAAGGCGTTTTGTCACATGATTAAGCACAGTTTCATTCTCTTCGATGAGAATAACATCGTGCTTTTCATCAACAAGTGAGCGACAGAGAGCCTTTCCGACCTTACCGCCGCCAACGACAATAATTTTCATGATTTACCTCCAAATTATAATAACTATCATACCTCTTTTCAGGAGAAAATGCACTAGTTTTCTATGGAAATTCAAAAGAAAAACGGAAAGGAAGAGGGCTGCTGTTCTATTTGAAAAGCAGTTCGTTTTTTTCTGAAAAAAATCTTAAATTTTTTCTAACATTTTATTGACATCTTTGACAGAAGTGTTATACTATATACCAAGCTACTCATTGTTTTAAATCAAACCTGTTATGATTTAAGATAATGAGGCCCCACATACCACGTTACCTGCTGAGCATGACTCCGGGTTTCGTGGTTCTTTTTTTGGAATAAATAGACCAGCAGAAAGTTAGTATAAGATGAATATTGAAACATTGGAAAAAGAAAATCAGGCTCACGCTTCAGGGAAAAATCACGTTGTCCTGTTTGAACCGCAGATTCCTGCCAATACCGGCAATATTGCCCGTACCTGTGCAGCTACCAACAGTCCTCTTCACATTATCCGTCCTATGGGCTTTCCGATTGATGATAAGAAAATGAAGCGAGCCGGTCTTGATTATTGGGACAAACTGGACGTGCATCTGTATGACAGTCTTGAGGAGTTTATGGATAGCTGCTTAGGCAAGCTGCATCTGATTACCAAGTTTGCTGAAAAAACGTATTCGGATGAGCATTATGATGATGGACTGACGCATTATTTTATGTTTGGCCGTGAGGACAAGGGGCTGCCGGAAACGTTTATGCGTGAGCACGCTGAAAAAGCCCTGCGTATTCCGATGAACGATCAGCATGTCCGAAGCCTCAATCTGTCAAATACGGTCTGCATGATAGTCTATGAAGCTCTCCGTCAGCAGCAGTTCACTGGTTTGGAGCTCAGCCATACTTACGCTACCGACAAATTGAAGTAGGCTCATCTGTCTTTTGTTTCTTTAAGTCTGGCAGATAGTTTGTCTGGGAATGTCTGAAGCAAAAATAAGGCTGGGATAAAAATAAATATCAATTATGAACTGTGGTCAGCAAGGAATCCGTTTAGCAGTGTTAGTTTTTTTGTCTGAGCAATACAAGCGGTCTTTAAAGAATTTTCCGGAATTAAGAAAGAGTACTTGTTATTAGGGCTGTTTTTTGATATGCTAGAAGTGTCTTCAGGGCAGGGTGCAATTCCCGACCGGCGGTGACTGATGGCTGAATGATTTATTTTTTTCTGTTTGCTTAGCTGCTAACTTAAAACAGTGCTATTGCGACAGGGTAAGAGTAGATGTTAATTATCAGAAGTCCGCGAGCGCAAAGCTGATGTGGTGCAACTCCACAACCGACAGTAAAGTCTGGATGGGAGAAGACAAAGGGTTTTTGCGCTTGGCATTGATACTCTTTGCAGCTTCTTTCGATTTGTAAAAATTGGAGGAATTTTTTTATGAAAAAAACACAAAGCTTAGCTATTATTGCGATCTTATCGGCACTTTCTTTTGTGCTCATGATTTTCAACTTTCCCATTATTCCGGGTGTTGATTTTTTGAAGCTTGATTTTAGTATCATTCCGATTTTATTGGGCTTGGTGCTGTTTGATTTACGGAGTGCCTTTGCCATTCTCTTTGTGAGAAGTCTGCTCAAGCTTTTACTGGATAATGGCGGACCCGGCGGTATCATTGGTCTGCCGATGAATATAGCAGCGCTTGGTGTCTTTGTTTTAGCTTTTGGTCTTATTTGGAAAAATAAGGAAGAAACAAAAGCATTTGTCATTGCCAGTGCTGTCGGAACAGTTTCCATGGCTGCTGTTATGGTCGTTTTGAACTATGTTTATGCCATTCCGCTTTATGCCAAGTTTGCCGGATTTGACATCGCCAAGTTCATTGGTGTTGGGAAATACTTAGTCAATATGGTTATTCCTTTTAATCTTCTTGAAGGAGTTATTTTTGCAGTCAGCTTTGCTGTTATTTATGCAGCGGCCAAGCCGATTTTAAAAACTTATAGAATTCATGAAAAATAAACAATTTTATCTTTTGGGAGCCTCTTTTGCTGCCTTACTCTTTTTGCTGCTGGGCTATGCGGTTAAATTTTATCCTGATGCTTTAAAGGTTTTTGACAGCAGTGTGCAGGAGGCAATACGCGGAGATTTGCCTAAAAGCGCAACGATGTTTTTTAAAGCGGTAACTCAGCTGGGACATGAAGCTTATGTTTTTGCCTATGTCTTTTTCATCGCCTTGATCTTTTATTTTTGGAAAAAATGGAAGGCAGAAGCTTACTTTTTAGCTGGCAATCTTGTTTTAATGGGCATTTTGTCAACAGCTTTTAAATATTTATATCATCGTGCAAGACCCGACCTTTACTACCTCGTTGAAAAACCGATGGGACCGTCCTTTCCGAGCTGGCATGCAGCATCGACCATGATTGTTGCCTTGAGCTTGGCCTTTATTGTTCAGCAGCGGATAACAAAAGGAGAGTTTAAACGGATTGCACAGGCAATACTGATTCTTTTGGCGGTCTTAACAGCTCTGTCACGGATTTATTTGGGAGTGCATTACCCTTCTGACATAGTGGGAGGCTGGCTGCTTGCCGCTGCTGTTGCAGCCTTTGTCTATCCTTTTTACGATCAAAAACGCTTTGAATGGCGCTTTCAAGGCCGGCAGAAGTAGCAGAAAATTAGTCTTAATAATCTAGAAGAGCTGTTCATGATGCGGTAAAGCTATCTGTGAAACAGCTCTTTTTGCTAAAAAAATCAGGCAATCACAATACTTCGTGTTATAATAAGGTCAATATAGCAAAACAGTATTAAAAAAATAAATTTAAAAGTCCCCTAGGACTTTGCGCAGCAGCCTTAGCGGCTTTAGCCGCAAAGCCAGCATAAAAAAGTTGCGCCGTGCGCCGCTAGAAATCGATCCTGTTTCGTAAGGAGCACCAGTAAGTTGTTAAGCAAAAGTCCCCTGGGACTTTGCGCAGCAGCTTTAGCGGCTTTAGCCGCAAAGCTGCTAACAAATTGAAAGGAGCTATTATGAACGTGCATAAGCACTCCCACCATGAGCATCATCACCACTTATCCAATCAGTCAAGCACTCGCATTTTTATCGCTTTTATGTCCAATTTTGTTTTTGCCATTATTGAGATGATTTTCGGCGGTATTTTTAATTCCAGCGCTATTTTGGCAGATTCTGTTCACGATTTTGGCGATGCCTTGGCTATTGGTCTGTCTTATTATTTTGAGCGTTTATCCAAGCGCAGGAGTGACTATAAATATACGCTGGGTTATTGGCGTTTCAGTCTCCTGGGTGCTTTAATGACCGCTGTTATTCTTATTATCGGATCTGGCTTGGTTTTATTTGAAAATGTTCAAAAAATAATGCATCCTGAGCCAGTTAACTACAATGGGATGCTGATCCTTGGTCTGGTTGCTATCGCAGTCAATATTATGGCCAGCCGTGTTTTAAACGGGGAAGCATCTGAGCATGAGTCCGTTTTAAGCCTGCATTTTCTTGAAGATATTTTAGGTTGGGTGGCTGTTATTATTGTTTCTCTGGTTTTGAGAGTGACGGACTGGTATATTCTTGATCCGCTCTTGTCTGTGGTGATTGCGCTCTTTATTTTGAGCCAGGCCCTGCCTAAGTTTATCGGGAATCTGTCTGTATTCTTGGAACATGCTCCCGGAAATTGTGATGTTCAGGAGCTGGAGAGGGAAATTTTGGCGCTGGAATGGGTTCAGGCCATCAATCAATTTAATCTTTGGTCCTTAGACGGCCGCAAAAATATTGCCATGATTCACCTGCTGGTTGCTCCTGATTGCAATGAGCAGCTGTTAAAAGACCGCGTTCATCATCTGTTTCAGACCTATCATATAGTGGAGTCGGCTGTTGAATGTGATCACTCAACCTTCCAGCACCTGCACCACAGTCCTTATATAAAATAAATGAAAATGTTATAATGAAAATATGGAAAAACGTTACAATACTTTAAATGCTTACTATCGCCGGCTTTTTGGCGAAAAAATCTTTAAAGTGCCTATTGATGCCGGCTTTGACTGTCCTAACCGTGATGGCACAGTAGCCCATGGCGGCTGTACCTTTTGTACGGTATCCGGTTCTGGTGACGCGATTGTGGCACCGGAAGCGCCCATTCGCGACCAATTTTACAAGGAAATTGACTTTATGCACCGCAAGTGGCCGGACGTCAAGCAGTACTTGGTTTATTTTCAAAATTTCACCAATACCCATGACAAAGTGGAGGTTATCCGTGAACGCTATGAGCAAGCAATCAATGAACCGGGAGTGATTGGTGTTAACATTGGAACGCGTCCGGACTGCCTGCCCGATGAGACGGTTGCTTATTTAGCAGAGCTTTCTGAGCGGATGCATGTGACAGTTGAGCTGGGGCTGCAGACAACCTACGAAGAGACCTCGCGGCTGATTAATCGGGCACACAGCTATGACCTGTATGTTGAGACGGTTGAGCGTCTGCGGCAGTTAGCGCCCAAAGCAGAAATTGTCTCCCATCTCATCAACGGCCTGCCCGGTGAAACCCATGAGATGATGCTTGAAAATGTCCGCCGCTGTGTGGCGGACAATGATATTAACGGCATCAAGCTTCATCTTTTGCACCTCATGACCAATACCCGCATGCAGCGCGATTACCACGAGGGACGCCTGCAGCTGCTCAGCCAAGATGAGTATGTCAATATTATCTGTGACCAGCTGGAAATTATCCCTAAAGATATTGTTATTCATCGAATCACAGGAGACGCACCGCGCGATATGCTGATTGGTCCCATGTGGAGCCTCAACAAGTGGGAAGTCCTCAATGCCATTGATGAGGAGATGGAAAGACGCAGAAGTGTGCAAGGGTGTAAGGTGGGAGGATAACATGTCTGAAAATAAGAATAGAAGAAGCTTTGAACTGAACAATCAGAATAGATTATATGAATTAGCATCTGCTTTTCAGCTTGGAAAAAAATGGGATAAACTATCTCCAACAGTTGACAATGTAAAAGAATTTACTCTTGAAAAACTAAATACAGAACCGCCTAAAAATCTCAATGGTGATCCGAATAAGTCTTCTTCGGAGTATTGTCTCGCTTATAATTGTGGTGAAAGATACAATTACAGAATCAGGGATAGAGACTCTGATGATGATTTCAATGATAAAATCAAGAGGTATAGTGATGAAATTAAAAAATATTCAATCAAAGAAAACGTTGTTGTATACAGAGGGATTAGTAAGCTAGTTAAGAATCAAATAGAAGAAGCGGCTAAGGAAATAGATGGAGTTGATCTATATGATCGTGCTTTTTTAAATACAAGTCTTGTAAAAGGATATGAAAAGAACAGTCAGTTTAAATTAAGGGTATTTTTACCAAAAGGGACTTGTGCATTTTATGTGGGAAGCATTACCGGTGAAGACTTCTATGAGGTTATTGTTCAAAAAGGAGCAAAATTGAAAATTGTATCAAAAGATAGTGACTATATCAATTGTATATTGTTAGGTACAGATTAATAATTAAAATCTGAACGGAGAAAGATAGAACACATGATCACCCCCACTCACCTCTCACATAATTTTAGTGAGGAATAAAGTATGCCCTATGATTTAACACTTTTATTGACAGCTGTAATTGCTGGCTTTATGCTATCTTATTCAGTCACATTAGGTGCTTATTTTAATTATTTATTAAGTCATAAAATGTATCAAGGATTTTCGCATTTTTATAGCAAATTTAGGCGGCACACTGCGGTTGTAAATTTATATCAAGCTTGTGTTGGTCTGCAATTTTTCTTGGGACTAACAACACTTTTGCTGACCTCTTATCCAATAACTGTTCGTATTCTGGGTGTTATCCCGCTGATTGTCCTATTGTCCTGCCATCGCCTGACTGGTTTTTCAAAAAGTGAAGAAGAGGTGAACAGCGGTAAACCTATTTCAAATGAGACTAGACAAAATTATTTGAAATGGAATCTGCCGCTTCATTATCTTTATTTTTGTGTTTATTTTATCAGCGCCTTGGCTCAACTTTTACTTCATTAAAACTTGCCAGAATTTTATTCATTATTTTTTCAAAATACAGGAGATGTTTTTTAATTATGATCAAACGTCCGATTCAGCTCTCCCATGAGTTTTTGGCAGAGGTTTTAGATAAAGACAGTATCGCTGTTGATGCGACCATGGGAAATGGCAACGATACGGCTTTTTTAGCAGGGCTGTCTAAAAAAGTCTATGCTTTTGATGTGCAGGAGCAGGCTCTCGCTAAAACTCAGGAACACTTAGCTAATCAGAAACTCACCAATGCAGAGCTAATCTTGGACGGTCATGAAAATCTGAATAAGTACGTCTCTGAGCCTATTCGCGCAGCCATTTTCAACCTGGGCTACCTGCCGAGTGCGGACAAATCTGTGATTACAAAGCCAGACACAACTTTAGCTGCTGTTGAAAAAATTTTAAACCGCTTAGAAATTGGCGGCCGCCTGTCTGTCATGATTTACTATGGGCATGCAGGAGGCGACATGGAAAAAGATGCTGTGCTTGAGTTCATTAGTCAACTGGATCAGCACCTCTTTACAGTCATGCTCTACCAGCCGCTTAACCAAGTCAATACCCCGCCGTTTTTGGTGATGGTGGAGAAGTTGAAAGAGTAGGGCATGAGTGAACAATTAGCTCTTAATTGGTAGTTCTAAAGATAAATAGACTAAAGAACAGTAAAAAATCCTAGTTCAATTAATTAAGGTAATGAATTCCTTTTCTGTTAAACAATTGAATAGTAAAATGAAACAGCGACCTGATTCCTAAATTGTAAGGGAATCAGGTCTTTTCATTTTTTCTCTAGAAACGCTCAGAATCTTAAAATCGGTCATCAAATTCTAACTGTCCATAAACCTTAAAATTTTTGTAGTGGTGAAGTTTTGTTTTGAAATATTCGAAAACACTTTTTCATTGGAACATTTCAAGATGCTTCACAACTCAGTATATCAAAGGCCAATCTTATCTAATAAGAGTATGATAGCTTTTTATTATTGATTGAAAACAGAAAAAGCGTACACGTTGGCACACTTTGATCAAATTAATATTTCGATTTTACTACTGAAACATCTTGATAAACTGAATTAAATACACTATTTTTCAGGAATCCTGTTTTGACATTTAATGCATTAGCAGTTCCTGCTGCGGAACCATATTTTAATACATCAACAAAGGATTTATTTTTATCAATGGCAGATAGGATACCACCAACTGTCGCATCACCGGATCCCTGTGTATTAATAGCGTTAACTTTTGGAAATGTGATTTGATAGAATTCATTTTCGTATTTGATAAGTGATCCGTTCGCTCCTAATGATACAAAAATGATAGGAATATTAGAAAGCAACTCATCAGCCATGATGTTTTTTTGCAGTGTTTCCGCATCAGTGGTTATTTTCGTATTTAGTAATTCAGCAATTTCAGTTTCATTAGGTTTAATGATATCTGGTAGAAAACCTGAATTTAAACAATCTTTTAACGCACTACCGGAAGTATCTAACAAAATTTTTATATTTTGATTTAGTTTTCTTATTTTTTGTATTAAATCAGAATAAAAATAACGCGGACAATCTAGTGGCAGGCTGCCATTAATTGAAATTGCTGTGATATTTTTGGTTTTAACGTAAGATTCAATTTTTGAATCAAGTTCATTTAAAACAGATTGAGCAACGGCTGCTCCTAATTCATTTATTTCTGTTTTCATATTTTCTTTATCTAAAATGACATAGCAGTTTCTGGTTTCATCATTTGTACGGATAAAATCTGATGAGAACTTATCATTTTTTGTTTGGGAAAGGATGTAATCTCCATTCATTCCGCCAATAATGCTGATTGCAGTGGTTTCTGTGCCAAGTATTGCAGAAACTCGTGCAGCGTTAATTCCCTTTCCTCCCACCATTTTGGTTATTAAACTTACCCTGTTTAATTTCCCCGGAGATAATCTATCAACTTTATAGAGGTAGTCTACAGAAGGGTTCATAGTAAGTGTGATAATCATATAAAATTTCCTTTCCAAACATTATAGTATATTTATATATTTTGAGTACTCTTCTTTTTTTATGGGATCCCAGTTATCATCGCTGACTAAAATATCAAATGCTTCCAGAGGAGCAAATGTTATCATATCAGATATTCCAATTTTTGATGTATCTGCTACAATGATTTTTTTATCCGCACAATTCATAGCTGTTAACTGTATACTTCCCTGTGTAGAATTGCTTGTGGTTACTCTATTTTTGCTGATACCATTTGTTGAACAGAGAGCAAAATCAATGTTCAGGTCTTTAAAGGAAGCTTCGGCAATCGGTCCGAGAAACTCACCGGTTTTCTTATAAAACTCACCGGCAGTTAATATGATTTGATTGTCATATTCCAGCAACGCTTGAAAAGCAGGGTAACTGTTTGTGACAAATCGTATGTTTTTGGTTGCTAAATAAGGAATTGCCAAAAGAAGTGTGGTACCTGCACCGAGATATACGGTGGAGTTGCTGGGAATTAAATCACCAAGTTTTTTTCCTATAATATTTTTCTTTTCGACATTAAGCAGCAGTTTCTCATCTGTTGAAAATTCAATGTGTCTTGAACGATCAACAGATAGTGCTCCACCGTGCTCCCGTTTTAGTTTTCCATGTTCTTCTAATTGTTTTAAATCACGGCGAATTGTAACTTCAGACACCCCAGTTATGGCGGCAATCTCAGAGGTTGTCATCATTCCTCCGTTCATATTGATTAAATCAATGATTTTATTCCATCGAATATTTTTTATCACTATCTATACCTCTCGCTATTTATATTTGTTTTTATTATAGTATACAATTAAGTAATAATCAATAAATAATCTATTTCGAAAAAAAACATTCAAAAAAGTTTCGAAAATGATTGACTTATGAATTATTTTGATTATAATTAGAAATGTAAGCGATATCACATTAGAAAGGAGGGATTGTCATGATTAGTGAAATGTTCAAAGAAGATTTGATTGACTTGGACGTCATTGTATCCGATGAAGCGCAGCTGTTTGACCTAATAGGAATGAGGGTTATAGAAAAAGGTGTTGCGGAATTAGGATTCATTACTGGTTTAGAGAAACGAGAGCTATCATACCCGACAGGATTACAATTTCCTGAAATATCAGTTGCATTTCCTCATGTAGATAGTAAGTATATTAAAGAACCATTCATCTATATTGCAAGGAACATTGGTGTTCTAGATATTAGGCAAATGGGGGATGCAGCTGAAATGTCTGCCAGAGATTTCCTGTTTTTAGGAATCAAAGATGGGTCTAAACAGCCACAATTATTAGCAAATATGATGGCAGCATTTCAGGATAGTGAATTTGTAAGTAAATTTAAAAACGTTACAACTAACGAAGAAATGTACAATTTGGTTGTAAGTCGTTTTGAAAATTAAAAAGGAGTATTACTATGAAAACAATTTTAGTGTGTTGTGGTTCGGGTGTTGCCACAAGCCCTCAAGTAACAAATAAAGTAAATGAATATCTGGTTTCGGTAGGAATGGATAGCTATGCTAAAGCAACCCCTAAACCAATTGAAACAGCTAAGTCAACTATCGAAAATGATCCAAGTATTATTGTATATATAGGAATTGCACCAGCGAATAAAGAACTTCAAGAAGTACTTGATGAACATGATGTCGTTGGAATGGTCGGCTTGCCGTGGCTGACAGGTGTGGGACAAGATGAGGCAAACGATCGTATTAAAAAAATTGTTGAAAAATATAAGCAAGCATAACTAAAAATATAGAATTCTCAGGGGGAATTTATTATGAACTGGAATGACATTGTTCAAGCAATATTGGGAGTTGGCTCTACTGTTCTTATTCCTATCTTTATTGCTATCTTAGGTTTAATCTTCGGGATGAAGCCTTCTAAAGCTCTGCTATCAGGACTTTATTTAGGTACTGGTTTTATTGGTATGAGCTTAGCTATTAATCAGTTAACTGCAGCAGTTAGCCCAGCCGCAAAAGCCTTAGCGAAAAACACAGGAATTAATTTGCCGGTTGTTGACTTTGGTTGGACAGGAGCTTCAGCAATCACTTGGGCTTGGCCGCTTGCATTTACATTCTTTGCGGTTGAACTTGGAATTAATTTAGTTATGCTGCTTAGTAAAATGACCAAAACATTAAATGCAGATATGTGGAATGTATGGGGAGTTGCTCTGACTGGTTACATTGTGTATCAATTCTCTGATAATCTTGTTTGGGGATTTATTGTTGCTGGTATTCAGGTCATTATCTCTCTGAAATTGGGAGATATGTGGGCAGATGAAATTAAAGATATGCTAGGTTATGAAGGTGTAACTGTAACACACATTGAAACATTCACTGCTGTTATTATGAGTCCTGTAAATAAGTTAATGGACTATATCCCTGTGTTTAATAAAAAATGGGATGCGGATGCGTTAAAACGTAAAATTGGTATTTTGAGTGAACCTGTCGTGATGGGGGCAATTATTGGCTTGCTTCTAGGGTTGATTGGACAGTATGGGATTGCTAATTCATTGAATCTTGCGGTCACAACTGGTGCTGTAATGGCAATTTTTCCAGTAATGGCTAAATTCTTTATGGATGCATTGACGCCATTTGGTACTACAATGAGTGACTTCATGAAAAAACATGTCAAAGGTCGTGAGTTTGTTATTGGCTTGGATTGGCCAATTGTTGGGCAAAGTACCGAACTTTGGGTAACAATGGTGCTCTTGATTCCTGTATCTATTCTGTTTGCTGCTGTTTTGCCAGGCAATGAAATTCTGCCTCTTGCTGGTGTTATTAATTATTGCCTAGGTGTAGGCGGTCTTTTGCTGACAGGTGGCAATTTACTGAGAATGCTTGTCCTAGGTATTATCTATGAACCACTGTTTTTATATGGATCAACTTATTTTGCAGGTATCTTTACAAAATTGGCCAAGAGCACTGGAGCAATAAATGTTCCTAAAGGGGCAGAAGTTTCGTGGAGTTCTATTGAAGCACCAGATTTCCGTTTCTTAGCAGCTTGGGCGGGCCGTGGTAATGTAATGGCAATTGTTGGTTTTGTGGCACTGTTAGCCTTGTTCTATATTTTGTACAGAGGATTTATGAAAAATCCAATCCCAACAAATAAATACAAAGATTAGTAAATTTTTAGAAGGAACTGAGTATGAATGTAACATCTAAAATATTTTGGACTTTCCTAAGTTTCTTAGCATTTCTATTGTTTATAATGGCTATTTATACAAAGTTATATTGGCTGAATATTTTTGTGATTGTGCTAGGCTTATTAGTAAACAAGCAAGGAATGTCTATTCTGTTCCCTAAAAAATATTTAGAAAAGAAAAATATAGCGTCAGAAAAATGAACGCGATACGTGAATCTAAAGGAAAATAGAAAGGTCGATTAGTTATGAGATATCCAGCAGGTCGTATTCCATTTGAATATGAACGTGAAGATTTGGCAAAAGTTGTAAAAACAGTTATGGATCGCCGTGATACTAATATTGTTGGAGGAAATATCAGTATTCGTGTGACGGACGAAGAAGGAAAAGAATACTACGTAATGACTCCTACAATGATGTCTGAGGCTTATTTGGGTCATTTAACGGCTGATCAAATTTTAGTAATTGAGCCACATACGCGAAAAGTCCTTTCAGGTAATGGTAAGGTCACTCGTGAAATTAATATGCATGAAGCGATTTATGATGTTAATCCAGATATTAAATGTGTATTCCATTCACACGCTGATCAATCAATGTTTTGGGCTACTATCGGGTTAAGTATGCCAAACTTAACAGAAGCAACCCAAAAATTGAAAGAAATTCGGACATTAGACTGGCACCCTATGTGTTCTGAAGAATTGGCAGAATATGTTGCTGAAGAGATTAAAAAAATTGGCGACAAAGCCTTACGAAATGGCTTCTTATTAAATTCTCACGGTACTTTGTTTACATCTGGCGGGAAAAATATGGATCCAATTACAGCTTTACATAAATCTTTAGCAGATGTTGATATCACAGAATGGAATTCTAAAGTAGCGTATGAACAAACTGTTTTACAACATAAAGGTGTACTGGATGGTTATTATTCAGAAGGTGTTAAAATTGGAACATGGGAAGATGTTAAAGCTGGTGAAGCTTTGTATAATACAGTAACTGTTCAAAATAAAAATGGGGATTAATAATACCTGTTAATGTTTAATCTGTTGCTAAAAAAATACCCATTGCAATTCAAGCAATGGGTATTTTAAACTTTATTTAACTGAGACTTCCGGCTTAATGAAGAAGCGCTCCTCATCAATAGGAATAATTTTAACATGGTTGTCGTAGAAATCGGATAGAACTTCTTGGGTGATGATGTCTTCTTTTTTGCCTTGGGCAACAATTTTGCCTTTCTTCAAAAGCAGAATATGATCCATGGTGCCGGTAATTTCCTCAGCATGGTGGGTGACATACAAAATTAGGGGAGAATGCGGCAGTTTAGCAATCAGGTCAACTTGCTGGAGCAGTTTTTCTCTGGCAAAGAGATCAAGTCCGCTCGTTGCTTCATCTAAGATGATGATTTCCGGCTCTTCCATTAGACTTCTGGCAATCAAGAGGAGTTGTTTTTCGCCTTGTGACAGGTTGGCATAAGAACGGCCAAGCAGGTGCTCGCCGCCGATTGATTTCAGCATGTCACGCGCTTCGTCCAGCTCTTTATCCCCGTAAACTTTATAGAGGATGCTGGATTTGTATTTTCCGGTCAGGACAATTTTTTCAGCCAGCATATTTTTAGGCAGCCGCTCAGCAATAAAGGAGCCGACAACACCAATTTTAGTCCGCATATCGGGGATATTTCCCTGTCCGAATTTGGTACCTAAAACTTCAACCTGACCGTCGGAAGACCAGTACTCAGCCATAATCAGTTTCAGTAAGGTTGTCTTGCCGGAGCCATTGAGTCCCAAAATGGCCCAGTGTTCTCCCTTATTAACCTGCCAGTTCAGATTGCTAAGGAGGGTCTTGCCCTGTCTTTTTAAACTTACATTTTTCATTGAAATAAGTGCCATCTTTTACCTCTTTGTCGTTTAATTGTTATTTATTATAACACAAAAATATGTTAAAATAAGCGCAAAAGGAGGGATTATGTTTAAGAACAACAGACTATTTTTTTGGACAGTAGAAGTTTTGCTGCTGACCTTGATTCTTTTTACCTGGCGGCAGATGGGAAGTCTTCTCAGCCCTTTTTTCAGTGTTGCTAAGACATTCTTTATGCCCTTCTTACTGGGCGGTTTTCTCTATTACATTACCGATCCCATTGTTACCTTCTTAGAAAATCATTTTAAAATGAAACGGCTTTGGGGCATCTTGATTATCTTTGTTGCCTTAATTTCTTTGATGGTTTTCTCAATTACCAGCTTGATTCCTAATCTGATCAATCAGCTGACAGACTTGATATCGGCCAGTCAGAATATTTATGTGGGACTGCAGGATTTGGTCAATGAATGGAAAGATAATCCGGCCTTTAAAAATATTGACATTAACGATCTTTTGAAACAATTTAATCTGTCTTATGTGGATATTTTGGAAAATGTTCTCAACAGTGTGACTGTCAGTGTTTCCAGTATCGTTTCGATGATTACAAATGCTGTGATGATTTTGATTCTGACACCGGTTGTTTTATTTTACCTGTTAAAAGATGGCGAAGGGCTTTTGCCCATGCTGGAGCGCTCCATTCTGAAAAACGATACGCATAATATCAGCAAGCTTATGGGACAGATGAATAAGACGATTTCACGCTATATCAGCGGTGTTGCCATTGACGCGGCCTTTATTTTCGTCTTTGCCCTGATCGGCTACCATTTCATGGGCATTCAGTACGCCTTTCTCTTTGCCTTGGTTGCCGGAGTGACCAATGTTGTTCCTTATGTCGGTCCCTATTTAGGATTGACACCGGTTGTTTTAGCCTATGTTGCCAGCGACCCTCAAAAAATGATTATTGCTATTATCTATATCATGACTCTTCAGCAGATTGACGGCAATATTGTTTATCCGCGTGTGGTTGGCAGTGCTATGAAAATTCACCCTCTGACCATCATGGTGCTTTTGGTCTTGGGCAGCAATATTGCCGGGCTCGTCGGCATGTTAGTTGCGGTTCCGGCCTATGCTATTATTAAGGAAATCGTCAAATTCATCGCCGGTGTTTATGAGTATCACAAGAAAAATAAAATTATGTTATAATAGACTGACTATATATCATTTAGGAGAAAAATAACCAATGGAAGACCCTGGTAGTCAACCCTTAATTTTACAATTCTTAATACTGCTTATTTTGACACTTTGCAACGCCTTTTTCTCAGCCACAGAAATGGCTCTGGTATCGTTAAACCGTGCGCGCGTTGAACAAAAAGCTGAAGAAGGTGAAAAAAAATATATCCGTCTTTTGAGAGTTTTAGAAAAGCCGAATCATTTTCTCTCAACGATTCAAGTTGGCATCACCCTCATCACCCTTTTATCCGGAGCAAGTTTAGCGGATTCTTTGGGGCGTGAGATTGCTGTCTGGTTTGGCAATTCGACAACAGCACGAACTGCCGGCAGTATCATTGCCCTTGCGTTTTTGACCTATATTTCGATTGTCTTAGGAGAGCTGTATCCCAAGCGCATTGCCATGAATCTAAAGGACGGTCTGGCCATCTATTCAGCTCCGATTATTATTTTTCTGGGGAAACTCGTCAGTCCTTTTGTCTGGCTCCTGTCGGCTTCAACGAATCTGCTGAGCCGAATAACGCCCATGACTTTTGATGATGCCGATGAAAAAATGACGCGTGATGAAATCGAATATATGCTGACAAACAGTGAAGAAACGCTGGATGCCGATGAAATCGAAATGCTGCAGGGCGTCTTTTCGCTTGATGAGCTGATGGCGCGTGAAGTCATGGTGCCTCGGACTGACGCTTTCATGGTAGACATCAATGATGATACCGGCGATATTATTCAGGCTATTTTAAATGAACGGTTTTCCCGTATTCCTGTCTATGACGGGGATAAGGATAAAATTATCGGTCTTATCCATACAAAACGGCTGCTCGATGCCGGTTTCAAAGAAGGATTTGATCATATCAACCTGCGCCGTATCTTGCAGGAGCCGCTTTTTGTGCCGGAAACTATTTTTGTCAATGACCTTTTGACAGCTCTGAAAAACACCCAAAATCAAATGGCCATTCTGCTGGATGAATACGGCGGTGTGGCAGGCTTGGTGACGCTTGAGGACCTGTTAGAAGAAATTGTCGGTGAAATTGACGATGAAACGGATAAGGCTGCGGTTTCTGTCCGTGAGATTGCAGACCATACTTATATCGTTCTTGGAACGATGACGCTTAATGACTTCAATGAATATTTTGAAACTGACCTTGAAAGTGATGATGTTGACACGATTGCCGGCTTTTACCTGACCGGTGTCGGCACCATTCCAAGTCAGGATGAAAAAGAACATTTCATTGTTGACAGCAACAATAAACATCTGGAGCTGATCAATGATAAGGTTAAAGACGGTCGGATAACCAAACTGAAATTGCTGGTGAGTGAAATTGAAGAAGCAGAAGATGAAAAAGACTAAACAGAATGTTAGTCTTTTTTTTGTTTAAAGTGTTATAATAAAAATAAGAAAAACGTTTACAAGGAAGAAAATCATGACAGAAGAAATTGATTATAGAAAAGTAACCGGACTTGTTCATTCAACAGAATCATTTGGTTCAGTTGACGGTCCGGGCGTGCGTTTTGTCGTTTTTATGCAAGGCTGCCAAATGCGGTGCCAGTATTGCCACAACCCAGATACCTGGGCATTGACCAATGACAGAGCAACAGAAAGAACAGCCGAAGATGTTTTGGAAGAAGCTTTGCGTTTCAAGGGATTTTGGGGCGATAAGGGAGGCATCACAGTTTCCGGCGGTGAGGCAACCCTCCAAATTGACTTTTTGATTGCCCTTTTTACCTTGGCTAAGGAAAAAGGGATTCATACAACTTTGGATACCTGTGCGCTTACTTTCAGAAATACGCCCAGCTATCTGGAAAAATACAATAAGCTGATGGCAGTAACCGATCTGGTGCTTTTGGATATCAAGGAAATCGATCCCAAACAGCATAAGATTGTTACCGGTCACGGCAACAAAACGATTCTGGCCTGTGCCCGATACTTATCTGATATCGGCAAACCTGTCTGGATTCGCCACGTTTTAGTGCCCGGTCTGACAGACCGCGATGACGATTTGATTAAGCTGGGTGAGTTTGTTAAGACCTTGAAAAATGTCGAACGCTTTGAAGTGCTGCCTTATCACACAATGGGAGTATTCAAGTGGCGTGAACTGGGCATTCCTTATGCTCTGGAAGGTGTTAAGCCGCCGACGCCGGACCGCGTCCGCAATGCCAAAGAACTCATGCATACAGAAACTTACGAAGAATACAAACGCAGAATAAACGGTTAAGAAGGCCAATGCTGACAGCCTAAAAAGCAGCTGGTCGCTGCTTTGCTGCGGAACTGTCTGAAGACAAGCCCCTTGACGTATTTTATGCTTATAAGTGATTGTAAAAAAGAGACCGGAATGATGATTTCCGGTCTTTTTAGTGTTCCTTAAACAACAGCTGGAATCCTTCAATATCCCAACTAAAGCTTCTTTTGCTTAATGGCATCAAATTTGGTAAAATGAGATGAATAACAAAAATGAGGTAATATTATGTCTAAAATTTTAGTTTTTGGTCACCAAAATCCTGATACAGATGCTATCGGTTCATCCGTTGCTTATGCTCATTTAAAAGCTCAGCTTGGTTTGGACACTGAAGCCGTTGCTCTTGGAGCTCCTAATGAAGAAACAGCTTTTGTACTTGATTATTTTGGCGTGGAAGCACCGCGTGTGGTTACGTCTGCTAAAGCAGAAGGGGCAGAACAGGTTATTTTAACCGACCATAATGAATTTCAGCAGTCTATCGCTGATATTCGTGATGTTGAAGTGATTGAAGTGGTTGACCACCATCGTGTTGCCAACTTTGAAACAGCAAATCCTCTCTACATGCGTTTAGAGCCGGTTGGGTCTGCATCATCTATTGTTTACCGCCTTTATAAGGAAAATGATGTGGCTATTCCAAAAGAAATTGCAGGGCTGATGCTGTCAGGCTTGATTTCAGATACTCTTTTGCTGAAATCTCCAACGACTCATGCTTCTGATCCGTCTGTTGCCGAAGAGTTGGCTAAGCTTGCCGGTGTTGATCTGCAGGAATATGGTCTGGCGATGCTTAAAGCCGGTACCAATTTGGCCAGCAAATCTGCGGAAGAATTGATTGATATTGATGCTAAAACCTTTGAGTTGAACGGCAATCAGGTACGTGTTGCACAGGTGAATACAGTTGATATTCCTGAAGTTTTAGACCGTCAGGCCGAAATTGAAGCCGCGATTGCCGCTTCACAGACTGCCAATGGCTATTCCGATTTTGTCTTGATGATTACTGATATTGTCAACTCAAATTCAGAAATCTTAGCTTTGGGTGCCAACACAGATAAGGTTGAAGCAGCTTTCAATTTTAAGCTTGAAAATAATCATGCTTTTCTTGAAGGAGCTGTGTCGCGTAAGAAACAAGTGGTGCCTCAGCTGACTGAAAGTTTCAATGCTTAGTATAATGATAGAATAGATAAGAAAGCTAGAACGTATGTTTTGGCTTTTTTACTTTGTAAAAACACTGAATGGCAGCAGCGTTGCTTTTTCTGCCAACAGTTTATTTTATGATACAATAGAACTATGAAAATTCAAGATTTACAAAGCGGAGACTTGCTTTTTACGGCAGATCAGTCTGATATAGCTCAGGCCATTAAGGCGGCAACGGGAAAATATAATCATGTTGCTATTTATTTGGAGGGTGAACTCTATCATGCAACAAGATTTAGCGGCGTTTTTAGCTGACGAAGACCAAACAGTTTTTGTTTACCGCTATCCGCAGATTGACACACAGGCCGTTTACCTTGAAGCTCAAAAGCACCTGGGCAAGCCTTATAATATCAGCTTTTATCCGACAGCTCAGGCTTTTTACTGCTCGCAGTACATTGCAGAGATTCTGCCGATTTTTGAGACCATTCCCATGCAGTTTGGCGATGAGGAAAAGCCTATTTCTGATTTCTGGCAGGCCTACTATGATGATTTGAGGCTGGCTGTGCCTTTAAATCAAGCGGGAACTAATCCCAGTCAGCTGGCTCGGTCTGAGCGTTTAGTTTATGTAGGAGAGCTTGATGATTAAAATTTATAATGGCAGCAAATTAACGCGCCAGCCGTTTTTTCAAGAACTCATTCAATACCTGGAGGAGCATGACGATGTGACTCTGCGCCAGATTAAAAGAGAATTTCCGCAGGAGGAGCACTTGGAGCGCTCGATTGAAAATTACGTTCAGGCAGGCTATATTTTGCGGGAAAATAAGCGCTACAGCAATGCCTTCGAGCTTTTGGAAAGTCTGGATGGTCTGACACTGGACAGCCAGATTTTTGTGGATGACAGCAGTCCTCTTTATCAGGAGCTGCTGGCTGTGACTTTTGAAACACGTCTAACTAATCAGACCAATGCAGCTGTGCTGCTTGAAAAAACGACCATTACCAGAGATAGTCTGACACTGTCCAACTACTTTTTTAAGCTGAAAGAAAAGCTGCCTTTGTCAGCAGAACAAAAATGGCTCTACCATTTACTTGGAGATGTCAATCCCGAATACGCCCTCAAATACATGACGGCTTTCCTGCTGAAATTCGGCAGAAAAGATGAAGTCGCTCAAAAGCGCCCTGATATTTTTGTTCAAGCTTTGGAATTATTAGGCTATATTGAAAAAAATCAGCAGGGCAAATATGAGCTGAAGCTGTCTTTTGATAAGGATAAATTGGTTTTTGAAAGCTAAAAAAGCGCTGTGCTTAGTATGTCGGCCTTGGTGCGGGAGATTTGGAAAAAAGCAAAGGTGAGGTGTTATGAAACGTCCGGAATTTTCTCAGATACAGAGTTATGAGGAATTTAGCCGCTATTATTGGTACCGAAAGGAGCTGTCACAGATTTGCCGGCAGCTCGGTTTGGCTCATACAGGAACCAAGCAGGAATTAAATGATGTTATTGCTGCTTACTTTAGGGGAACTAAGGCTAAGCCTTCTCGCCATAAACTCCCCCCAAAGCAATCAGCGGTTGCTTTAGACAGTCCTTTGCTGAGTTGCGGTTTCTCATTTAATCAGGCCTTTCGGGATTATTTCAGTCGGCAAACCGGCATTCATCCCTTTAAATTCACTGCGGATATGGCAACAGCTTGGCGCAAGGTCAAGGCTGACAACGATAGGAATTTTACTGTTCAAGATATGCTGGATATTTACTATGGGAAAAAGAATCCGGATTATGCTCCTTATGACAATCGTGTTTGCCAATGGAACCAGTTTTACAAAGATTTCTGTGCTGATCCGCAAAATAGATCATGCAAAAATAAGATGCAAAAGGCAGCCATTTTATGGCAGGAAATTAAAAAGACTGACAGAGCAAAAGTCTATTCCTCAGATTTGCTGCTGACCTATCAACAGCTGCTGTAAGGCAGAGCGCTGAGTTTTATGACTGCCAGTTTTGGCTGATAAAATAAGATATAATTTTAATTGTGGTTAATGAGAACTAAAAATAAGCGGATCAAACAGTTGCTAGAGCTGTCTGTTCCGCTTATTTTTTAGTAATTAATTGTTGATTATCTTAACTGTGCACGTCAGCCTTTGTCATCAAATAAAGAAAATAAGGAGCTCCTAAAACAGAGACGATAAGTCCTGTCGGAATACCTGTACCAATCAGAAAAACACGTCCAATGGTATCCGCAAGAAGCAAAATAATCATTCCGACCAGCATGGCACCTGGCAGGCTGACAAAGTGGTTATTCCCCAGAATTCTTCTTGTGATATGCCCTGCAACTAGGCCGATAAAAGTGATGTTGCCGACTAATATAACACTGAGGGCTGCTAGACTTGTAGCCAGAATCAGCGTTATCAGACGTTCTCTTTGCAGCTTTAAGCCCAGTGCCAGAGCTGTGTGATCGTTTAAACTCATAATATTGAGGGTCTGGCTGCGGCTGCAGCTGACTGCCCAAAGAAGCAGTAAGAAAGGAGAGAGGATTGCTAAGGTTGTCCAGTTGTCACCGCTGAAGCGGCCGCTCAGCCAGCTGATAATATAATCTACCTTGTAGCGATCAATACTGCCGACAATAGAAACCATGGTTCTTGACAGCATGGTAGAGACACCAACTCCCGTGATGATAAGACGGGCAGGGCTGATATTATTATTTTTCTTGCGTGCTATGAAATAAACGAGTAAGATAGTCAAGCAACCACCTAACATAGCAATTACTGGTAAAAAACTGATAACCAAATGACTTTCGATATTAAAATAGGAAATAGTCAAGGTAATGACCATTCCGGCACCAGTATTGATACCTAAAATGCCTGAATCGGCTAAGGGATTATGCGTCAGTGTTTGTAAAAGCATACCGCTTAAAGCTAAGGAAGCACCTGCCAGCAGAGCAACAAGGACTCTGGGCAGCCGGACTTTAACAATAATCATCGTCAAAGCACTGTCGGCTTGCCCCAGCAAAGCACTTAGCACCTCAAAAGCAGAAAAGCTGCTCTCTCCGATAGTGAGGGACATAACTGTCAGTATCAGAAGCAAAAGGATCAGCAGCATGAAAATCTGCTTTGTCTGCAGCTGTTTTTTCATAAATGCTGCCCCCTTCTAATCAGCCATAAAAAGCAAGGAAGGCCGATAATACTGATAACAGCACTTAAGGGGGTTTCATAGCCGGGATTGACCGTTCGGCAGACCAGATCTGCCCAAAGCATGAAAACAGCTCCTAAAAAGGCTGTCAAAGGGAGAAGATAGCGGTAATTTCTGCCGATAAACATTCGGATGAAGTGGGGGATAATCAGGCCAACGAAAGCAACAGAGCCGACCAAGGCAACAGCAGAGGCAGACAGAAGCAGGACAATTCCCAAGAGGAACAGCGTCATTAAAAAGGTTCTTTGCCCCAGTGCTTTGGCTACCGTTTCGTTGAGGCTTAAAACAGTCAGCTGATGGGAGAAAAACTGTGCTAAGACCAAACCGATAAGGATAAAGGGAGCGATAATTCGAATCATAGCCCAATTGGTAGCGACCAAGCCGCCGGCCTGCCAGCCGACAATGGCTGTTGATAAATTGAAGTAAATCGTAATGGCTTGACCAAAAGCATTGAACAGTGTTGAGATCATGGCTCCAGCTAAGATCAAGCGCAGCTGATTGTAGCCTTTTTGGGGCGTATAGGACAAGGAAAAAACAAGAACAGCTGCAGCCCCTGCTCCCAGCAAACAAATGAGCAGAATAACACTATAGTGCAAATGCCTGAAAAAAGCATAGCCGATGACCAAGGCCAGTCCCGCTCCGGCATTGATACCGAGCAGTCCGGGATCCGCAATTGGATTTCTGGTTACTCCCTGCATGATACTGCCGGCAATTGCCATAGCAGCTCCAACCAGAAGGGCTGCAACGATTCGCGGAACTCTGACATCAATAAGGACATCCTGCACAGCAGATGAGGTAAGAGGGTGACTCAACGTTTTTATCAAGGCTTCATTTGAATAGCTGACAGCACCGAATTTCAAGCTGCAGTATAAGCCGCTGATAAAAAGGAGTAAAATAACGAAAAAAACAAGCCAAAAATTCTTTGGCTTATCTTCTTGAGCAACTGATTTCATAAGCATTTCAACCTCATTGAGCCGCTTTTAAAATGCCCTTTTGGAGAGTCTTCAGTTCATACTCAAGTGTCATCGGATCGCTAAAGTAAAAGGCATTGGCGTTAACCTTGATAACATGGCCTTTTTTGACCGCAGGAATATTTTTCCAGAGATCGCTTTCATAGAGCGATGCGCCTGTTTTTTTATCCTCTGCGGCAACAATGACATAATCATCAATATAGTCGCCGATGACTTCCTGTGAAGCGGACAGGTAGCCTTCCGGGAAGACTTCTTTAGCGACCTTGTCAGGTGCTTTAAAACCGAGGGCTTGGTAGATCACTTCACCGCCGCGGCCCCAATTATTGCCGAAAAGATAGATTTCCTTTTCAAAGAGTCCCATAACCGTAAATTTAGCGTCGCTGCCAACAGCTTCGGTCAGTTTTTTCTTGGCTTTGGCGGTCTTTACTTTCCAGGCAGTGCGCCATTGTTTGGTCTCTTTTTCTTTATTGAAAATTCTGCCAAAGTCAGAGAAAACATCAAGGTAATTGCGCTTGCCGTATTCGATGGAAATAACAGGAGCAATTTCCTTTAATTGGTCAATTTTTTCTTCGGTTGAGCCGACCACGATTAAATCAGGCTTGAGAGCAGCAATAGCTTCAAGGTCTGATGAGGTTACTTGCTTGGCTTTTTTAACCTTATCTTTAAGAACAGGATTTTTCTTATCATAAGATGAAACGCCGACAAGATTTTGATCGAGTTTCAAAAGATAACCGGTGTAGGTAGAGGTGATGCTGACCACGCGCTTGGGTGACTGAGGCACCTTGCCGTAATAAGTAACACCGGAAATTTTAGGCATGCTGGAAACAGCAGCTTTATCGGATGATTTTGAAGTATTGCCGCAGGCAGCAAGGATAAGTGCAGCAGCGAATGTCATCAAAAGGGCGAAAACTTTTTTAAAGTTCATGTATTGTCTCCTAAAAATCTATATTAGCTGATAAGTCAGCAGAACAGGGCGTTTGTGGATAGGGTCTTCAATAATCTGAGCATCGATTTGAAAAATATCTCTTAAAACAGGAGCAGTCATTATTTCTTTGACCTCTCCCTGATACTTGATGCTGCCGTTTTTCATAGCAACAAGGCAGTCAGAAAACCGGGCGGATAAGTTTAAGTCGTGCAAAACCATAACAATTGTTTTTTGCGTTTGACGGTTGAGCCTTTGCAGGAGCTCTAAAATCTCCAGCTGATGGTTCATATCAAGGTAAGTCGTCGGCTCGTCAAGAAAAATCGTATCGGTATCTTGGGCGAGTGCCATGGCAATCCAGACACGCTGCCTTTGACCGCCGGAAAGACTGTCAACATCAAGTTTAGCGAATTCCACAACTTTAGTGACTTCCATAGCCCAGTGGATTTTATCCCTATCGTGCTTAGTAAGATTTCCCAGATATTTTTGATGAGGAAATCTTCCGTATGAGATTAATTCATAGACTGAAATCCCTTCGGTTGCTTCTAAAACCTGAGGAAGCAGGGCCAGTTTTTTGGCTACTTCTTTGGTCGGGAGCTGTGCGATGGCTTGACCGTCAAGAAGAATCTGTCCCTTGTTGATGGCCTGAATGCGGGTCAGAGCCTTTAATAAGGTTGATTTGCCGCAGCCATTGGCACCGATGATGGTTGTGATTTTTTGATGAGGAATCTGCAGTGATAAATCATCAATCACAACCGTTTGATCATAAGCAACCTGAATGGATTCAGCACGAACATCAGACATGTTTAGCCTCCTTTCTTCAAAATTATGACTATTATAGCATAGAAAAAAGGCTTAAAAAAGCCTTTTTAAACAGGTAATCGGAATTTTTTAACGAAGCGGCTGCTTGTTTAGAATCATTTAAATCACTGCTTAAAATGATTCTTATTAAACCATGTCAGATGATTTTTAAAACTCAAAGATAGGTCTTGGCAACCTCAATATCACCAGCATAATCAGAGCGCTGATTGTTGACAATTTGAAAGGCATCAGCTCCCTTTCCTGCTATAATCACAGCATCTTTTTCAGAAGCTGTCAAAGTCATAGCTTTTTGAATGGCTTTTTCGCGGTCAACAATAATATCTACAGGACGTTTGATGTGGCCTGCAATTTCCTGGCAGATCTCAAAAGGATCTTCCTTGTTGGGATCGTCGGCTGTCAGAATCACAGTCAGGTCAGGATGCTGATTGATGATGCGGCCGAAATCTTTACGCCGGCTTTCTCCCTTGTTTCCGGGAGCCCCAAGAATCAGAATCAGCTTGCCTTTTTGGTGCTCTTCGACAACCGACAGCAGTTTTTCAAGGCTGTCACCGTTGTGCGCATAATCCACAAAAACCTTGGCGCCATTGCTTTGAGTCAATACTTCCATACGTCCGGGAACTCTTGTTTGGGCAATGCCTTTTTGAATATCAAGCAGACTGGCTCCCAGCTCTAGACAGGCAAGGCCTGCGGCTAAGGCATTTTCCTGATTAAAAGAACCGATTAGCTGGATATCATAATGCCCTTTTAGTTTTCCTGTCAGATCAAAGGAAAAGGCCTGAGCGTTTTCAATCTGATTGCTTGATTGGCGCCCGTAAAAATCATGGGGTTTGTGAGCGAATTGGGCCTTGATAAGTTCAAAATGATCCATCTGACTGTTGACAACGACATAACGGCTGTTTTCAAGCAGGAGCCGCTTATGGTAAAAATAATCTTCAAAGCTTGGATGTTCAATCGGTCCGATATGGTCAGGACTGATATTCAGAAAAACTCCGACATCAAAGGTCAAACCGTAGACTCTGTCGGTCAGATAGGCCTGGCTGGATACTTCCATAATCAAATGGGTCATTCCATTATCAACAGCCTCAGCCATCATCTTAAAAAGATCCAGACTTTCAGGTGTGGTTAATTTAGATTTGAAAAAGGTATGGCCGTCAAGTGTTGTATTCATGGTTGAAAGCATGGCCGGACGGTGGCTTTGCTTTAGTATGTTATAGGCAAAATAAGCTGCGGTTGTCTTGCCCTTGGTTCCGGTAAAAGCAAGAAGTTTTAACTTTTCCTGAGGATTGCCGTAAAAAGCCATAGCTACAAGGCTCATAGCCTTTTTAATATCATTAACGATAATGGCCGGAATGCCAACCTGATAGTCTTTTTGGGCAAGGTAAAAAGGCAGCCCTTTTTGCACGGCAGCTGTAAGATATTCCTTTTTAAAATGAAGCCCTTTGGCAAAAAAGAGGGTGCTGCTGCTAACATCTCTGCTGTCATAAGAGATATGGCTGAAAGTGAAATCAGGATAATCATTCAGGTAGTGCTCTGTGTCAATAATTTCACGAAAGTTGCCGTCATCTTTGAGAATACTGAGTGTCTTCTTTAATGTAATCATACCTTTTATTGTAGACTTAAAGTTAGTGTTTTACAAGTACCAATCAAAAGTTTATAATAAATTTATTAAAAACTAGAAAGAAAATCTATGTCCGAAAAGAAAACTAAAATGAGTCAGCAGGAGCAGATGGTTCGCGGAACTGCCTGGCTGACTGCCGGCAACTTCATCAGCCGCCTTCTGGGAGCTGTCTACATTATTCCCTGGTATGCCTGGATGGGAAGATATGCGGCTGAAGCCAATGCCCTGTTTGGAATGGGCTATGAGATTTACGCCCTGTTTTTGCTGATTTCAACGGTTGGTATTCCGGTTGCTGTTGCCAAGCAGGTTTCCAAGTACAACACGCTGGGAGATCCGCAAAAGAGTACCTATTTGGTTCGTAAAATCCTGCATTTTATGCTGCTGTTAGGATTTATCTTTGCCCTCATCATGTATTTGGGGTCCCCTTTTTTTGCTTCCCTCAGCCGCGGAGGAAAAGATCTGGTGCCGGTTCTTAGAAGCCTGACACTGGCTGTTCTCGTCTTTCCTTCCATGAGTGTTCTTAGAGGTTTTTTCCAAGGATTTAACAATCTGAAACCGTATGCCATGAGCCAGATTGCTGAGCAGGTTATCCGTGTCATCTGGATGCTTTTGACGGCCTTTTTCATCATGAAAATGGGATCCGGCAATTATGTCGAAGCTGTCACGCAGTCCACGTTTGCTGCCTTTGTAGGGATGTTTGCCAGTATTGCCGTGCTCATTTATTTCCTGTGGAAAAATGACTTACTGACAGTTCTCTTTGGCAAAAAGCCTGACAGCATCGTGATTGATACCAAGGATCTTCTTATTGAAACGATCAAGGAAGCCATTCCTTTTATCATCACAGGATCGGCCATTCAGGTTTTCAAGCTAATTGACCAGTTTACCTTTGGCAATACTATGGCTCTTTTTACCGCCTATTCCAATAGAGAATTAAAGGTGATGTTTGCTTATTTCTCAACCAATCCAGGCAAGGTAACCATGATTTTGATTGCGGTTGCGACAGCCATTGCCGGTGTCGGTATCCCTTTGTTGACGGAAAACTTTGTCAAAAAGGACAGAAGAGCTTCCGCTCGTTTAGTTGTTAACAATCTGCAAATGCTGATGGCCTTTATTATTCCGGCTATTGCTGGTTCTGTTATTTTGGCCAGGCCTCTCTATACTGTCTTTTACGGTATTCCGCAGGGGCAGTCTTTGGGCTTGTTTACGGCCTCTCTTTTACAGACGGTCATTTTAGCTATTTATACTGTTTTGGCGCCTATGCTGCAGGCTCTGTTTGAAAATCGCAAAGCAATCAGATATTTTGCTTATGGGGTCATCATCAAATTGCTTTTGCAGGTTCCCTTGATTTATCTGTTTCATGCATACGGCCCGATTATTTCAACAAGCCTTGCCTTGCTGGTGCCTATTGTGCTCATGTATCTGCGCATTCACAAGATTACAGGCTTTAGCCGCAGGGCTGTCAGAAGGACAAGCCTGTTAGTGCTTATTTTAACCGCTCTGATGAGCCTTGCTGTTGCTGTTTCTGCTTGGCTGCTTAGCCTTTTCTTAGCTGACAGCGGCAGACTGCCAAGTCTTATCTATGTTTTGCTGATAGGCTGCGTAGGCATAGCTGTCTACGGTATCTTAGGGCTTATGACTCACTTGTTGGATAAGATGCTGGGAGAAAAAGCCCAGGTTCTCCGTCAAAAACTGCATCTGGAATAATCTAAACTTCTTATCCCCCGGCAGCTCAGGCTGACGGGGGATTTTTTGCTCAGTCACAGGAGTATCATCGCAGCTATAGTTATTTTTTATAGCCGACTATTAAGAAATAGAATAGCGGCAAAGACCGCTGCAGCAAGGAATAAGTGGTAAAATAAACTCATTAGGTTTGAAAGGCAAAAACTATGACGGACAAAGATAAAGATTATAAATTAGAAACCATCTTAGCCCATGCAGGCATCAATACAGATAAAACAACCGGCGCTTTGATTGCGCCCCTTCATTTTTCAACGACCTACCGGCATCCGGAATTTGGTCAGTCTACCGGTTTTGATTACACGCGGACCAAAAATCCTACCCGTGCTGTCTTGGAAGAAACGCTGGCTAAGATTGAAAAAGCAGACTATGCTGTAGTGACAGCATCTGGTATGGCAGCCTTGGTTTTGCTTTTTAATGGCTTTCCTGCCGGCAGCAAAATTGTTGCCGCGCGTGATTTGTATGGCGGATCTTTTCGTTGGTTTAATGAGCAGGAAGAAAGGGGCAGATTTTCCTTTACCTATGCCAATAGGGAAGATGAGCTGATCGCTGCTGTTTCAGATGACACCGATTATGTCTATATTGAAACACCGACCAATCCGCTGATGGTTGAATTTGACATTAAAAAGATTGCCCAGACTGCATATGCTCACGGTGCCAAAGTGATTGTTGATAATACCTTTTACAGTCCTGTTTATCAAAATCCCATCCCTTTGGGAGCTGATGTTGTCCTGCATTCGGCGACCAAATACCTGTCTGGGCACAACGATGTCTTAGCCGGTGTTTTGATGACCAGCAATAAAGATATTTATGATAAACTGTTTTATGACCAGAATACTACGGGACCGACGCTGTCGCCCTTTGATGCATACTTGCTTATGCGCGGGCTCAAAACATTGAAACTGCGCATGGAAAAGTCAACACAAAATGCCAAGGCGATTGCAGCCTATTTGGAACAATCACCCGCAGTCAAAGATGTTTTCTATACCGGCAAAGCTGGCATGGTCTCTTTCAAAGTAGCTGACGAAGACAGGATTCCGGAGATTATTAACGGCCTGGAGGTCTTTACTTTTGCGGAAAGCTTAGGCGGTATTGAAAGCCTGATTACCTATCCAGCAACGCAGACACACTTGGATATACCTGCTCATATCCGGCATTCTTATGGTCTGACGGATGACTTGCTGCGGCTGTCAATCGGAATTGAGGACGCAGAAGACTTAATTAATGATTTAAAAACGGTTTTAGAAGCATAGGAGATAAAAATGAGTCAATTTGATTTTACAACAGTACCTGATCGCATCAAAACGCATTCGGTAAAATGGCAGGAAGTCCAAAAGGACAAGGATCTGCTGCCTTTATGGGTGGCTGATATGGATTTTTTAGCTTTTCCAGAAATGCAGGCTGCTATTCAGCGCTATGCCGATTTTGGCGTTTACGGCTATCCTTATGTTTGGGATGGTGTAGTTGAAGCGATTCAGGATTGGGAAAAAACAGAACATGGCTATCAGGTGGATAAGGAAGCTATTGTCCTTATTGAAGGCGTCGTCCCTGCTATATCAGTAGCCATTCAGGCTTTCACCCAGGAGCAGGACGCAGTGCTCATCAATACGCCGGTTTATCCTCCCTTTGCCCGCTCTGTCAAGCTCAACAACCGCCGCTTGATTGAAAATTCTTTGGTGGAAAGAAACGGTCATTTTGAAATTGATTTTACCCAATTAGAAAAAGACATGGCAGAACATCAGGTCAAACTTTATCTTTTCTGCAGTCCCCATAATCCAGGAGGACGGGTCTGGACAGCTGAAGAATTGCGAAAAGTAGCTGAACTGTGCCAAAAGTATGGTGTTATTCTTGTTTCTGATGAGATCCATCAGGATTTAGCCCTGTTTGGTCATAAACACCACAGTATCAATACCGTCGGCGACTTTGGGCAGTTCAGTCTGGTTCTTTCCAGTGCGACTAAAACCTTTAATGTAGCCGGAACGAAAAATAGTTTTGCTATTATTGAAAATCCAGCATTGCGAGCTCAGTTCAAGAAACGGCAGTTAGCCAATAATCAGCATGAAGTGCCGACGATCGGCCTTATAACAACAGAAACCGCCTTTCGTTACGGCAAACCCTGGCTGACGGAATTAAAAGCGCTTCTGGAAAAGCACAGCAATTTCCTCGCGGACTATTTGGAGCAGCATACTAAGATTAAGGTCATGAAACCAGAAGGAACCTATCTCGTATGGCTGGATTTCTCAGCCTATAACTTATCAGACGAGGAGCTCCACCAAAAAATCAAAGAAGAAGCTAAGCTGATTCTCAATGTCGGATCGACCTTTGGCAAGGAAGGAGCAGGCCATGCCCGCCTCAACCTCGCTGCTCCCACAGCTGTCTTGCAGGAAGCCTGTGAGCGCTTAGCTAAAGTTTTTCCAAAATAAACAGCTGCTAAGCAGATAAAAAATACCGGCACCTCCTTTTAACGATGCAAGTAGTGTGGGCGGACTTGGAGGAGCAGCTGCTGGAGCAGCTCATGGAATATATACTGGTGCAATTGGCGGTACCTCGGTCTGTCCTGGTGTAGGGACTGTAACAGGGGCAGTGGCATGTGGTGTAGGAGAAGGATTTATAGGAGCTGTAACTGGCGCAATTGGTGGTGGGGTGACTTACTTAGCCCATGAATATTTATGATAGGATATCAATATGGAGTACTTTATCGTTGGAGCAATTACAGCACTGCTTGTATTAACGCTCTTAAATCTAAAGAATCGTAAAAAATAATAAATTGGCTTGGTGGTGCACTGACCAAAGCAGGTGTATATTGAATTCATTAAAAAATATCAGCACAAATTTTAGAAAAGGTGATGTTAGTTTATGAGCATAATGCGGTTCATTTTAGTCTTGCTTGCTCTTTGTGTCCTGGCACTTGTTTCTTACCGCAGTAAAAACATAGTGATCAGGTTGTAGACAAACTCCCAAAACTAAATTCTCTCTAAAATTTCATCATAGAATTGTATCACTTTTCGCTTTTGTAAGATGATATAGAAATGATCAAAGCCTAATCCGATACTTTCCGATGTAGCAAAAGGGGCAGAAACATTGAGTTTCTGCCTCTCGGAGATTTTGAGGCCTAGGCTCAAAATCTAGGTATGGAATTCCGAAGGAAGTCGCTATGACGATTGCCGTTAGAAATCGATACTATTTCTAACGGCAATCTAATGCAAAACCTAGTCAAAAGCTATAGCGTTGACGTTTGGTTTTGCCGTCCGTGCTACCTAAGGAAAGTATCATAACAAAATATTACTTTTTGAGAAAATAGACTTTTTCTTCAGTCTGAGTGATTTCATTTATCTGTGTCATCATTTTGCTTGGTCTGTTTGGTTATTATCTCTTGCATTAGTAAAAATAGAGGTATTTTCAAACATTAACCCTGTATCCATGGAGGCAATCCTGAAAAAGCCTGCTGACTTTTCACAAAAGTTAGTGGGTTTTATGCTATAATAAAAAGAAATAAATAGAAGGCGGTTTTTCCTATGGGTAAATTTCAAGTTATTTCGCATCCACTGATTCAGCATAAACTCTCTATTTTACGGCGAGAAGATACATCAACCAAGCATTTTCGCGAACTGGTAAATGAGATTGCTATGCTTATGGGTTACGAAGTTTCCCGCGAATTGCCACTGGAAGAAGTGGAAATAGAAACACCGATTACAAAGACGGTTCAAAAACAGCTGACAGGTAAAAAGCTGGCCATTGTTCCCATTTTGCGTGCCGGTATTGGCATGGTTGACGGTCTTTTAAGTTTGGTTCCGGCCGCTAAGGTCGGTCATATCGGTATGTACCGTGATGAAGAAACCTTAGAGCCGGTAGAGTATCTGGTAAAACTTCCTGAGGACATTGATCAGCGGCAGATTTTTGTAGTGGATCCGATGCTTGCTACCGGCGGCTCAGCCGTCTTGGCTATTGATTCTCTGAAAAAACGCGGAGCAGCCAATATCAAGTTTGTCTCTTTGGTTGCAGCACCTGAAGGCGTTAAAAAACTGCAGGAAGCCCATCCGGACATTGATATCTATACAGCCGCTCTGGATGAACAGCTCAACGCAAAAGGTTATATTGTTCCGGGTCTTGGGGATGCAGGCGACCGTCTTTTTGGAACTAAGTAAGCAGCAATTTTCTGATAAAAATAGGGAAAAAGCAGGCTGGCTGTTGATTTTTTCGGCAGCCTTGCCTGTATTTTCTGCTGAAACTGCTGAGCAGAGAAAAGTTTCAAAAATCGGAAGTAAATATTTGACCTTTTTTGACCAATGAGATATAATAACTCCAAGATTGAATTAAAGGAGAAAAACAATTATGATTCCTGTAGTTATTGAACAAACAAGCCGTGGAGAACGTTCTTATGACATTTATTCACGTCTTTTAAAAGATCGTATTATTATGCTGACGGGTCCGGTAGAAGACAATATGGCCAATTCCATCATTGCTCAGCTTCTTTTCCTGGATGCACAGGACAATACCAAAGATATCTATCTTTATATTAATACACCGGGCGGTTCTGTTTCAGCTGGTTTAGCAATTGTTGATACCATGAATTTCATCAAATCAGACGTTCAGACCATTGTTATGGGAATAGCAGCGTCAATGGGAACAATCATTGCATCCAGCGGTACCAAGGGCAAACGTTTCATGTTACCGAATGCTGAATATCTGATTCACCAGCCAATGGGCGGTACAGGCGGCGGTACGCAGCAGACAGATATGGCTATTGCTGCTGAACAGCTCTTGAAAACACGTAAGAAACTGGAAAAGATTTTGTCAGATAACTCCGGCAAGACCGTTAAACAGATTCACAAAGATGCTGAACGCGACTACTGGATGGATGCCGAAGAAACCCTCAAATACGGCTTCATCGATGAAATTATGGAAAATAATGAACTGAAGTAAGGCTGATTGCAGCAAGACTTCTCTTAGAAAATAAAAACGGATGAGAGCAAACCTAGCGGCTCTCATCCGTTTTTTGTTGAAAAGGCCTGACAGGTTTAAGAGAAAAGACGAAGCCGGAATTTTTTGATATAATGGCATTATGTTAAAAATTGATGATCAGCTGTTGGCTATAGACGAAGCTCTTGATGATGTGATTGCAGCTTTTTTAGAGTTAGAAACCGTTAAGACGTACAAGGCGGCTGCAAAAGCAGTTTCATCAGATGAAGACCTGCAAGCAAAAATCACTGCTTTTCAGGAGTTAAAAGAGGATTATGACAGGCAGCAGTCTTTTGGGAAATACCGGCCGGAAGTCAGTCAGTTAAAAAAAGAAGTCCTGAGGCAAAAGCGGCAGCTGGACCTCGATGATAAAATTGTCGCTCTAAGGAGGGCTGAAGTAGACCTGCAGACTGTTTTAGCTGAGATGTCTCAAAAGATAGCAGCAGCTATTTCACCGGATATTTTTGTCGATACAGGACTGCCCTTAGCACCTCATAAGCCACCCCATGAGATGGGGCGCGGAAAAAACATCAAAGAAGGATAAGAAAATGTTTGAAAAAACGAAGCGATTAGGCATTGTTGTTTATCTGTATTACAACCGTGATGCCAGGAAACTGAACAAATACGGAAATATACTCTACCATTCCCACCGCATGCGCTATTTGGTGATTTATGTGGATCAAAGAGATGCTGATGCCGTCATTGAAGAACTTCAGAATCTTAAGTTTGTAAAAAAAGCTGTTCCGTCCCATTTAGATGATATTGATCAGGATTTTGTCGGCAGTTTGCTGCGGTAAAGACAGTCTGCAAAAAATAAGAAAATATGCTTGACAATTTTCAGATAATTCAGTATTCTTATTGATGACTATAATTTAAGATAATTTTAAGGAGAAAACAATGAAGAAAAAATTGGCTCTAGCAGCTCTTTCTTTTGTCAGTGCAGCTGTTCTTGCAGCTTGTGGTTCTGCACCGGGCAGCTCATCAGGCGCTGCCGGCAATAAAATCGGAGATACCGTAAAAATCGGCTACAACCTTGAACTGTCAGGGGATGTAGCGGCTTATGGACAGGCTGAAAAACACGGTGCTGATCTTGCTGTTGAGGAAATCAACAAGGCAGGCGGTGTTGACGGCAAAAAGCTTGAAGTTGTCTCCAAGGATAATAAATCAGATAATGGCGAAGCGGCAACCATTTCAACCAATCTTGCAACTCAAAGCAAGGTCAATGCTATTTTAGGTCCGGCAACATCCGGTGCGACAGCTGCAGCCAGCCCAAATGCTAATGATGCTGCAGTACCGCTTGTAACACCATCCGGAACACAAGACAGCCTGACTTACTCCAAAGGCAAGGTACAGGATTTTGTTTTCCGTACAACTTTCCAAGACAGTTTCCAAGGGAAAATCATTTCAAAATATGCTACAGATACGCTGAAAGCTAAAAAGGTTGCTCTTTACTATGATAAATCAAGCGACTACGCTCAAGGTATTGCCGATTCATTCAAGAAAGCATATAAAGGAAAGATTACGGTTGAAGATACTTTCCAAGCGAAAGACCAAGATTTCCAAGCAGCTCTTACAAAATTCAAAGGAAAAGATTTTGATGCCATCGTTATCCCCGGCTACTACACTGAAACTGGTTTGATTACCAAGCAGGCACGTGATATGGGACTTAATCAGCCGATCTTAGGCCCTGACGGATTCAATGACGCTAAGTATATTGAAGGTGCCGGTGCAGCTAATACAAACAATGTTTACTATGTATCTGGTTATTCAACAAAAGTTGATTTAACGAGCAAGGCGGAAAAATTCTTAAAAGCTTACAAGGCAAAATACGGTGAAGAACCAAATATGTTTGCCGCTTTGGCTTATGATTCAGTTTACATGATTGCTGATTCTGCAAAAGATGCCAAAACATCAAAAGATATGGCAGAAAAACTTGCTAAACTGAAAAACTTTGAAGGTGTAACAGGTAAGATGACAATTGATAAGAAGCACAATCCTGTTAAATCTGCTGTTATGGTCGGTCTTAAAGACGGTAAGGAATCTACAGCAACAGCTGTTGAAGCCAAATAAGGCTGGCTTAAGCCTAAACAATTAAAATCTGGGGAGCCTTCTTCCCAGATATTATTTATTTATAGAAAGTTTGGTAAAATTATATGCTCCAACAACTTATAAATGGTCTTATCCTTGGGAGTGTTTATGCGCTGTTAGCCCTTGGTTATACCATGGTTTATGGAATTATCAAGTTGATTAACTTTGCCCACGGAGATATTTACATGATGGGGGCCTTCATCGGCTACTTCCTTATTACACAGTATCATCTGAATTTCTTTGTGGCTCTCGTACTGACGATGGTTTTGACAGCTGTTTTGGGGGTTGTTATCGAGTTTTTAGCTTACAGACCTCTGAGAAATTCAACACGGATTGCTGCTCTGATTACAGCTATAGGTGTTTCTTTCTTTCTTGAATACAGCATGGTCCGCCTTGTCGGTGCCAACAAACATGCTTTTCCGCAGACACTTGCCACTGTCAAATACAATTTTGGCCCAATCAGTGTCACCAATATACAGCTGATTATTCTGGGAGTTTCAATTTTCCTCATGCTGGCTCTGCAGTTTGTTGTCCAAAAGACCAAAATGGGGAAAGCCATGCGGGCAGTGTCCGTTGACAGTGACGCAGCTCAGCTGATGGGGATTAATGTTAACAGCACAATCAGCTTTACATTTGCTTTGGGATCTGCTCTTGCGGGTGCCGGCGGTGTTTTGATCGGCCTTTATTATAATTCTGTGGATCCTTTGATGGGAATGGTTCCGGGTATTAAGGCTTTCGTCGCTGCTGTTCTGGGCGGTATCGGTATTATTCCAGGTGCTGCTGTAGGCGGTTTCTTAATCGGCCTTTTGGAAACTTTCTCTGTTTCCATCGGACTTGCAAGTTACAGAGACGCTGTAGTTTATGCCGTTCTTATCATTATTCTTTTGGTAAGACCAGCGGGTATTTTAGGAAAAAATGTGAAAGAGAAGGTGTAAGCAATGAAGAAAAATTTAAAAGCAAATTTAAGCTGGCTTGCGCTGGTTCTTGTCATCTTTCTCTTTTTATCCGTTCTTATCAGTGCCGGTATCATTGATGTTTATTATACCCAAATTCTGATGGGTATCGGAATCAGCATTATTATGGCTTTGGGAACCAATCTGGTTCTTGGCTTTTCCGGTCAGCTTTCTTTGGGACAGGCCGGATTTATGGCTATCGGAGCCTATGCAACGGCTATTTTGACAACGCAAATGCCAACCTATGCCGGTTTTTACCTATCCATTTTTGTGGGGATGGTGGTGACGGCTGTTGTTGCCTTGGTCGTTGGCATTCCGACCCTGCGTCTGACGGGAGATTATTTGGCAATTGCAACCCTAGGTGTAGCTGAGATTATCCGCAAGCTGATTGAAAACGGCGGCAGTCTGACCAATGGTTCCCGAGGCATTATGGGAATCCTGAAGTACACGACTTGGCCGGTTGTCTTTATCTTTGTTGTTTTGATTACCATTTTGGTTCTTAATTATCTGAGAAGTCCGATTGGCCGTGAAGTTCTGGCAGTTCGTGAAGACGAAATTGCTGCAGAGTCTATGGGTGTCAATACGACTAAAATTAAGGTTTTGACCTTTATGTTCGCCGCTGTTATTTCAAGTATTGCCGGTTCGCTTTATGTCGGTTATATCGGAACTGTTGCACCAAAAGATTTCACAATCATGAAGTCGATTGATTTTCTGATTGTTGCTGTTCTTGGCGGTCTGGGATCTGTTACAGGAACTATTGTTGCGGCAGTTGTGCTCGGTGTGTTAAACATGTTCCTGCAAAATGTATCAGATATCCGCATGATTATTTATTCCTTGGCGCTTATTCTGGTCATGGTCTTTAGACCGGGCGGCCTGCTAGGTACATGGGAATTCAGTTTTTCAAAACTTTTCTCTAAAAAAGCTAAGGAGGGCAGCAAATAATGGCACTTCTTGATGTAAAAAATTTAACCAAGAATTTCGGCGGACTGACGGCTGTCGGCGATGTTACGATGGAGCTCAATGAAGGTGAACTTGTCGGGCTTATCGGTCCTAACGGTGCGGGAAAAACAACCCTCTTTAATCTTTTGACCGGGGTTTATGAGCCCAGTGAAGGAAGCGTGACCCTTGACGGAACGCTTTTAAACGGGAAAGCACCCTACAAGATTGCATCTTTGGGGCTATCGCGGACCTTCCAAAATATTCGTCTGTTTAAGGACATGACAGTGCTTGAAAATGTGCTGGTAGGCATGGGAAACAATCATAATCCCCACTTACTGTCAAGCTTTCTGCGGCTGCCAAAATTTTATTCCAATGAAGAAAAATTACAGGAAAGAGCAATCGAGCTGCTGAAGATTTTCAATCTGGACAAAGATGCTCATACATTGGCAAGAAACCTTCCTTACGGTCAGCAGCGCCGCTTAGAGATTGTGCGTGCTCTTGCAACAGAGCCCAAGATTCTCTTTCTTGATGAACCTGCTGCCGGTATGAATCCGCAGGAAACTGCTGAGTTAACTGAGCTGATCCGTCAGATTAAAGAGGACTTTAAAATCACTATCATGCTGATTGAACATGATATGAGTTTGGTTATGGACGTTACCGAACGTATCTATGTTTTAGAATACGGACGTTTGATTGCGCACGGAACGCCGCAGGAAATTAAAAACAATAAGCGTGTTATTGAAGCTTATCTGGGAGGTGAAGCCTGATGACCATGTTAAAAGTTGAAAATCTATCTATTCATTACGGCGTCATCCAAGCAGTGAAAGACGTTACTTTTGAAGTTAACGAAGGAGAAGTTGTTTCTCTGATTGGTGCTAACGGTGCAGGGAAAACGTCCATTCTGCGGACAATTTCCGGCCTTGTCCGCCCCAGTTCAGGGAAAATCGAGTTTTTGGGAAATGAAATTCAAAAGACAGCAACCCGCAAGATTGTTTCTTCCGGCCTTTCTCAGGTTCCGGAAGGACGGCATGTTTTTCCGGGGCTGACCGTTTTAGAAAATCTGGAAATGGGTGCCTTTCTCAGCAGCAACCGCGATGACAATCAGGCACGTCTTAAGAGAGTTTTTGAACGTTTCCCGCGTTTGGAAGAACGTAAAAACCAAGATGCAGCAACTCTATCCGGCGGTGAGCAGCAGATGCTGGCCATGGGGCGCGCTCTGATGAGTCAGCCTAAGCTGCTTTTGCTGGATGAGCCTTCCATGGGCTTGGCACCGATTTTTATTCAGGAAATTTTTGATATTATTCAAGACATTCAAAAGCAAGGAACAACCGTTCTTTTGATTGAGCAAAACGCCAATAAGGCCTTGTCAATTGCAGATCGCGGTTATGTTCTTGAAACAGGAAAGATTGTTCTTTCAGGAACCGGGGAGGAATTGCTGGCTTCTGATGAAGTTCGTAAAGCCTATCTGGGCGGCTAAAGAAGTACAGGGGCTGAGTCAACTGCGTTTTCAGCCCCTGTTTCTATTTATTGTCCTGCAAGCGCGGTGTATGATAATTATGGTATAATAAAAACAAAAGAGAGTGAGGTTTTACTATGCCCGTAAAAGATTTCATGACCAAGAGAGTCGTTTATGTCTCTCCCGATACAACAGTAGCTAAGGCAACAGATATTATGCGTGATAAAAATCTGCGCCGTCTGCCGGTCATTGAAAATGATGTTTTGGTAGGCCTTTTGACCGAAGGAACGATTGCTGAAACCAGCCCTTCAAAGGCGACCAGCCTGTCCATCTATGAAATGAACTACCTCCTCAACAAGACCAAGGTTCGTGATGTCATGATCAAAGATGTCATCACTGTTTCAAAAGACGCCCGGCTGGAAGATGCCATCTATCTCATGATGGTGCATAAAATTGGCGTTTTACCGGTTGTTGACGGCAGTCAGATGTCAGGTATTATCACAGATAAGGATATTTTCCGTGCTTTTCTGGAAGTTTCAGGTTACGGCAAAGAGGGTGTCCGGTTAAGGCTCTTAGCTGAGGATAAAGCCGGTGTTTTAGAGCAGGTTGTCAAGATTATCTCTGATGATAAGCTCAATATCCGCCGCATCGTTGTCGCTGACCGTCAGGTCGGTAAAGTCACTGTTGAAATTCAAATTGACGGTAGATTTGATACAGAAGCTCTCAGTCAAAAGCTCCATGGACAAGGCTTTGAAATCGAGTCCATTGAACAAACTGAACGAAAAACGGACCTTTGAGAAAGACACTGCCGGCAATCTGGCAGTGTTCTTTTTATGAGATTTTTGGTAAAATAGAAGTAATCATAATAAAAGGAAATCTAATGACAAAAGGAATCTTTATTTCGTTTGAAGGCCCGGACGGAGCTGGGAAAACGACGGTTTTGAAAGAAATTTTACCCAGCCTGAAAAAAATGACTGAAAAAGAGGTGCTCCTAACGCGTGAGCCGGGCGGTGTCAGCATTGCTGAGAGTATTCGGGATGTCATTCTTGATGTCAAGCATACAAACATGGATGATAAAACCGAACTCTTGCTTTATATAGCTGCCCGCCGTCAGCATCTGGTTGAAAAAATCCTGCCTGCACTCGAAAAGGGGAGCCTTGTTCTGGCAGATCGTTTTATTGACAGCTCAGTAGCCTATCAGGGTTACGGCCGAGGTTTGGATACAGCAGCTGTTACCTGGCTGAATGAGTTTGCAACAGACGGTCTTAAGCCTGATTTAACGCTTTATTTTGACGTTGACTCAAAAATCGGCCTGGCCCGCATTGAGCAAAACAAGGAGCGGGAAGTCAATCGGCTTGATTTGGAAAAGTTAGATATGCATCAGCGTGTTCGTTCGGGCTATTTAAAATTGGCTGCTGAAAATCCTGAGCGCATAGTAACGATTGATGCCGGCCGTCCGCTGAATGAGGTGGCTGAAGAAGCCTTGCTTCTTATTCAGCAGAGGTGTTTAGAACATTAAAGTGACGATTGATATGGAATTAGAAAAGCTGCAGCCTAAAATTTTTCAAGAATTTAAGCACATTTTAAAATCCGATAGGTTGAGCCATGCCTATCTTTTTTCGGGAGATTTTGCCAGTTTTGAGATGGCGCTTCTTTTGGCACAGAGCCGCTTCTGTGAAGACCCAGCAGATGGTCTTCCCTGCGGTAAATGCCGTTCCTGCCGCCTGATTGCCGCCAATGATTTTTCCGATGTCAGGGTGGTGGAGCCCAGCGGACAGCTGATCAAAACGGAAACCGTTCGCGGCCTCTTGCGGGAGTTTTCCAGTTCAGGTTTTGAAGGGCAGTCACAGGTCTTTATTATCCGCGATGCTGATAAGATGCATGTCAATGCTGCCAACAGTCTGCTGAAATTTATAGAAGAGCCGCAGAGCGATTCCTATATTATTTTACTGACCAGAGATGACAGTAAGATTCTGCCGACCATCAAAAGCCGCACACAGATTTTCCATTTCCCTAAAAATACCGCTTATTTAACCAAGCAGCTGGAACAAGCAGGACTGCTTAAAAATCAGGCTGATATTTTAGCTGATGTGGCTAAAGACCGGACTCAGGCAGAAGAATTTGCTCAAAACAGCAGAATTTTGGATCTGCTCAAGGCTTGTGAGCGTTTCGCAGCTCTTTTATTTAAAAGTAAAGATTTAGCTTTTTTGGAAGCAGCGCGTCTTGCTCAGTCAGCTAATGATAAATCTGAGCAGGAGTGGGCCTTTGAGATACTGACGCTTCTCCTGTCGAAAAAATATGAAAAAAAAGCCGCATTGGATTATTTAGAAGCTGTTTATCAAGCTAAACAAATGTGGCTCAGCAATGTCAATTTTCAAAATGCACTGGAATATATGGTGATCAAATGATAGAAGTAATTGGTATTAAATATGAAAAAACAGGCCGTATCAATTATGTACTGCCTGATCAGCCCTATCAAAAAGAGGACTTCCTCATTGTTAAAAAGCATAAGGGGAACCATCTGGCTCAAGTCGTTCAGACGAATGTTGAAATGTCTGCCGATAAGCTGCCGGATCTGGAAGAGATGGACAGGGCTGTAAGAAGAGCAGAAGCTGCCGATATTGAAACTTACCATAACAATTTGAAATTAGCAGAAAACAGTTTTTCCAAGGTCAGGGAGCTCATTCAAAAAAATCAGCTTGAGATGAAGCTGATTGACATTGTTTTTCCTTTGGAGCGTGAGCAGGTTCTCATTACCTTTGTTGCGGAACACCGTGTTGATTTCAGACAGCTTTTAAAAGATTTGGCCAGCCTTTTTAAGACCCGTATTGAACTGCGTCAGATTAACAGCCGTGAAGAAAGTAAAATTTACGGCGGCTTGGGTCCCTGCGGCCGGGCTCTGTGCTGTTCAAGTTTTTTAGGAGAATTTCCGCCGGTATCCATCAAAATGGCTAAAAATCAAAATCTGTCTTTGAATTCCGGCAAAACAACCGGTATTTGCGGCCGCTTAATGTGCTGCCTGAGTTTTGAGGATGACTTTTACAGAGAATCTAAGGAAAAATTTCCGGATTTAGGAAGCATCGTAGAGACCCAAAACGGTCAGGGAATTATTGCAGGGATTGATGTGATTTCAGAAACGGTCAAGGTTCGTTTTGACGAAAACCCAAGCCTTCTGACCTATGCTTTAGAGGAGGTTAGGGTCAATGGATAAGAAAGATTTGTTTGCGGCATTTGACGGTTTTTCGCAAAATTTGATGGAAACATTGGCTGAAGCTGAAGCCCTGAAAAGACAGGTTCAGGATCTGGTGGAACAAAATGCGGCTCTGCGTTTGGAAAACAGCAAGCTCCGAGACCGTTTAGGTCAGTTCAGTCAGAACGAAGAAAGTGAATCCAGCAGCAAAGGCATCAGCTCCAGAAAGGAAAACCTTGAAAATATTTATGAGGATGGTTTTCATATTTGCACCTTCTTTTATGGACAGCGCCGTGAGAACAATGAAGACTGTGCCTTTTGCATGGAATTATTGTACCGAGAGTAAAAGCAATGCACGTACAAAAAAGTTTTAAGGAAGAATGTAACTGCGGAACGCTTTATTTGGTTCCGACCCCTATTGGCAATCTAGGTGATATGACTTTTCGGAGCATTGAGGTGCTGAAAACTGTTGATATGATTGCGGCAGAGGATACGCGAAATACCGGTCTTTTACTGAAACATTTTGAGATTGCTACCCGTCAAATCAGTTTTCATGAGCATAATGCCTTTGAAAAAATTCCTGATTTGATCAGCTGGTTAAAAAAAGGAAAATCTCTGGCTCAGGTCTCGGATGCGGGGATGCCCTCAATTTCCGATCCCGGGCATGATTTGGTAAAGGCTGCTGTGGCTGAAGCCATTCCTGTGGTTGCTCTGCCCGGGGCTTCAGCTGGAATTACGGCCCTTATTGCAAGCGGCTTAGCTCCCCAGCCCCATATTTTTTACGGCTTTTTACCCCGTAAATCAGGCCAGCAAAAATCTTTTTTTGAAGCCAAAAAGCTTTACCCGGAAACGCAGATTTTTTATGAATCGCCTTACCGCATCAAGGAAACCCTAAGCAATATGCTGTCTGTCTATGGCGACAGGCAGATCGTTTTGGTCAGGGAATTAACCAAGCTTTATGAAGAATATCAAAGAGGCAGTCTGACAGAAATTCTGTCCTACATTGCTGAAAATCCTTTGAAAGGAGAGTGCCTGCTGCTTGTTTCGGGCCATGAGAAGCAAGAAGTCTCAGAAGAGCTGTCCGAACAGGAAGTTCTGAGACAAGTGCAGCTCTTAATCGATCAAGGCTCAAAACCCAATCAGGCCATTAAAACAATTGCTAAGAATCATGGCCTGACGAGACAGGAGGTCTATCAAGCCTACCACCATCTGGGGAAAAAAGAAGACAGCTAAGATAAAATTGGAAAGCCCGCCGTGCCAGTCACCTTGGCGCAGTCAATTGAAAAACGAGAAATCACAAGTTCTGTTTTTCGCAGGCAGGGCTTCGCTTTTTGAGAAAACCGTGATTCAGCTTTGCTTCTTTGTTTTGAGCTGAGGACTTGACTCATAAACCAGCTGACCGCAAAAAACCGGGAATACTGTCCTGGTTTTTTGCTGTTGCCGTTTTCTTACAAAAGATGAACTTCAAATCTGCCATTTCTGCCTGTTTTGTCTCACATGAACCAGGCCGGCTGAATTTTCACGGTTTTTCTGCCGTTTGTTTTTTATCATTTATCCCATCCAAATCTTTAAAAATTATCGCTAGATGAAATTAAGTTACAACATTCTGAAAATTTGTGATATAATTTACTTACTTTAAGGAGGTATCAGATGACAATTTACAATTTCTCTGCAGGTCCTGCAGTATTGCCAAAACCTGTTCTTGAAAAAGCACAGGCTGAGTTCTTGGATTATAACCACTCAGGGATGAGTGTTATGGAATTATCTCATCGCTCCAAAGAATTTGATGACATTATCAAGAACGCTGAGCGCCTGCTCCGCGATTTGATGGCTATTCCTGATAATTATAAGGTGCTTTTTTTACAAGGCGGAGCGTCAACTCAGTTTTCAATGCTGCCGCTCAATCTCGCCCGCGGCCGCAAGGCTTATTATGTGGTAGCAGGTTCCTGGGGTAAAAAAGCCTATGCGGAAGCTGTGAAATTGTCCAAAACGATTCCTTTTGAACCGATTCTATTGGCTTCATCAGAAGATACAGTCTACGACCATATCCCAGAAATTGACAGCCAGCAAATTGATAAAGATGCAGCCTATGTCCATATCACAACCAACAATACGATCGAAGGAACAACTATTTATGACCTTCCTGAAACCAACGGTGTGCCAATCGTAGCCGATATGTCTTCTAACATTTTGGCTGTTCGCTACAATGTCGCTGATTTTGGCCTCATCTATGCGGGAGCTCAAAAAAATATCGGACCTGCCGGGGTAACTATCGTGATTGTCCGTGATGATTTATTAAATGATGAGCCTGTGCTGTCCAGCATGCTGGACTACCGTATTCAGGCAGATGCCGGTTCCCTTTACAATACTCCGCCGACTTACGGCATTTATATAGCCAAATTAGTCTTTGAATGGGTCAAAGAACTGGGCGGCGTTGATGCCATGGAAAAGATAAACCGTGAAAAATCGGGTCTGCTCTATGACTTTATCGAACAGTCTGACTTCTACAGCAGTCCTGTCAAAAATCCTAAGGATCGTTCTGTAGCCAATATTCCGTTTGTGACTCCAAGTAAGGATTTGGATGCTGACTTTGTTGCTCAGGCCGATGCCTTAGGCTTCAAAAATATCAAGGGTCACCGCAGCGTCGGAGGTATGCGTGCCAGTCTTTACAATGCCTTCCCGCGTCAAGGTGTGCTGGATTTGATTGATTTTATGCGGAAATTTGAACAGGAAAATAAGTAATACTTAAGCTTTTTTGGATTTAAAAGCAAACAGCTGTCGGTATTATTTAGTCTCAAAAGCTGAAAAATAAAAAAGGCGCAGCCTTGAACACAGGTGGTAGAAAATGGAAATTAGATTAGCTTTTCCAAATGAAGTCAATCAGATACTGTCTATCATTGATGAAGCCAAACAGGAAATAGCTTCTTACGGGAGCGATCAATGGCAGGGAGATTATCCTAATCAAGACATCATTTTTGAAGATATTTTAGAAGGCCGTGGCTATGTTGCCCTTGATGAAGAGCAGATTGTGGCTTATGCAGCAGTTATTGACGGACATGAGGCCGCTTATGATCAGATTTATGAGGGTGAGTGGAAGCACAAGAACCGCCGTTATATAACCTTTCATAGGATTGCTGTAGCCGGTTCTTACCGCGGGCAGCAGGTTGCTCAGACCTTTCTTCAGGGCTTGATTGAAGGTTATGCCGGGCATGATTTTCGCTGCGACACTCATGAAAAAAATAAGGCCATGCAGCATATTCTGGAAAAGCTCGGCTTTGTCTATTGCGGGAAAGTTCCTATAGACGGTGTCAGACTGGCCTATCAAAAGATAAAAACAAAAAGTGAAAACAGTCTCTATCAGGAAATTGAAGAATAATTCAGATTGGACTTCCTGAACTGCCTGCTGCAGGCAGTATCAGATCATAGTAGAAAGGAAAGCGCCAAGGATTTTCCGAGGCGCAAGCAAGTATGGTATTTAGTGTAAGAACATTTAACAATATTAATCAAATCGGCTTGAAAGAATTAGGCAATGGTTTTCAAATTGACGGAGATTTGAAAGACAATCCGGATGCCTATATTATTCGGAGTGAAAATCTTCATAAGGCTGATTTTCCGGATAACCTGAAAGCTATTGCCCGTGCGGGTGCAGGAACCAATAACATTCCAATTGATGCGGCCACTGCCAAAGGAATTGTCGTCTTTAATACGCCCGGTGCCAATGCCAATGCAGTCAAAGAGGCTGTCATTGCATCACTCCTCTTATCTGCGCGTGACTACATCTCTGCTAACCGCTGGGTTAATACTCTGACAGGTGATGATGTGCCTAAGCAGGTTGAAGCTGGGAAAAAACAATTTGCAGGCAGCGAAATTTCCGGAAAAACACTGGGAGTTATCGGCCTTGGTGCCATCGGTGCCCGCATTGCCAATGATGCCCGCCGTCTGGGTATGAATGTGCTGGGTTATGACCCTTACGTTTCTATTGAAACTGCTTGGAACATCTCCAGCCATGTCAAACGTGTCAAAGATTTGAAAGACATTTTTGAAAACTCAGATTACATTACTATCCATGTTCCTTTGACAGAAGATACTCAGGATACTTTTAATGCAGACAGTTTTGGTCTGATGAAAAAAGGTACAGTTGTCATTAATTTTGCCCGCGGTGAACTGGTAAATAATACAGACCTGTTTGATGCGCTTGAAACAGGTGTTGTCAGACACTACTTTACCGATTTTGGAACAGAAGAACTGCTCAATAAAGAAGGAATTACGGTCTTTCCGCATGTCGGCGGATCTACCGCAGAAGCTGAGCTTAACTGTGCTATTATGGCCGGACAGACGATTCGCCGCTTCATGGAAACCGGTGAAATTACAAATTCTGTTAATTTCCCTAACATGCACCAGGCCTTGACAGCACCGTATCGGATTACCTTAATCAATAAAAATGTTCCCAATATTGTAGCGCGTCTGTCAACCGCCGTTTCTGATTTAGATATCAATATTGACAATATCCTCAATCGTTCAAGAGGAGACTATGCTTATACAATTCTTGACCTTGATGAAACTGACCGAGGAAAAATTGATGAGCTGGTTGCTAATTTTGAAGCCAGCGACAATATTGTCCGTGTCCGCTTGATCAAAGGAAAGAGCAAGTCAGCTAAATAAACAAGAAATAAGGGTGAGCGTTGGTCTGATTTTGATTGCAGACTGACAATCATCCTTTTCTTATCACTTTTAATTTACAATCGGAGCTGCAAAAATTCATGATGGTTCATGGGAAGCTTTTGTTAACTCTAAAGGAGGCTGTTATGACCCTATACAAACAAATCTATCATTCTCCTTTGGGAGATTTGTCGTTGGTCGCCGATAAGCAAGGGCTTATTGGTGCTTGGTTTGCCGGTCAAAAATATTTTGAGCAGGGCATAGCTGACGAAGCATTTGTGGCAGCTCCCAACACTGTATTAAGCCAGGCGAAGCGGTGGCTGGATGCTTATTTTGCCGGAGAAAATCCCAAGCAGGGTGAACTTTTGCTGTCTCCCCGAGGAACATCTTTTCAAAAACAGGTCTGGCAGGTGCTGCAGGAAATTCCTTTTGGCCAAACAATGACCTACGGTGATATTGCTAAGAAGATAAACTGCCGTTCTGCTCGGGCGGTCGGCGGAGCTGTTGGCCGCAATCCATTAAGCATCATCATTCCCTGCCACCGGGTACTGGGCTCCCATGGTCAGTTAACAGGCTATGCCGGCGGTACAGACAAAAAACGATGGCTCTTGCAGCACGAAGGTGTTAAACTCTTGACAAGCAGCCGTTCTTCTCGTTAAGATAGAAAAGAAAGGAGAAATGATGCTTGTATTTTATGAATACCCTAAGTGCAGTACTTGCCGCAAAGCTAAGGCAGAGCTGGATCAGCTAGGTCTTGCTTATCAGGCGGTTGATATTAAAAAGAATCCGCCGCAGGCAGATTTTATAAAAGATTTGATAACGACCAGCGGACTGGAGCTGAAAAAATTTTTTAACACATCCGGTCAATCCTACCGTGCACTGGGGCTAAAGGACAAAATAGATCAGCTCACCCTTGATGAAGCTGCTGACTTATTAGCAGGTGACGGTATGCTGATTAAGCGTCCGCTTTTGATAAGGGATGGTAAACTTTTACAAGTCGGCTATCGGACTAACTATGCCAATCTCAGCTTTTAAAAGCCGAGATTTTTTCTTTCCTTTAGTTTTCATGTTATAATGGAAACAAGAAGAACGGGAGTTGTTATGGTCTTATCAAAAAAAAGGGCTCGCAAGGTCTTGGAAGAAATTATTGCGCTTTATCCGGATGCCAAGCCCAGCTTAAATTTTAAAAATCATTTTGAACTGCTGATTGCCGTGATTTTGTCGGCTCAAACGACGGATACCGCGGTTAATAAGGTGACACCAGATTTGTTTGCTGCCTATCCCAAGCCCAGTGATCTGGCAAAGGCTCAGCTGAAAGATATTGAGTCCTACATTTCTAAAATTGGCCTCTACCGCAACAAGGCGAAATTTTTGAAAGACTGCTCGCAGCAGCTGATGGACAGGTATGGGGGAGAAGTGCCTCATACGAGAAAAGAGCTGGAAGGTTTATCAGGTGTCGGCAGAAAAACGGCTAATGTTGTTATGAGTGTGGGCTTTGGTTTTCCGGCTTTTGCTGTTGATACTCACGTCAGCCGTATCTGTAAGCACCATGATATCGTTAAAAAATCGGCGACGCCTTTGGAAGTGGAAAAGCGTGTTACTGATGTTTTGCCGCCGGAACTGTGGCTGTCAGCCCATCAGGCCATGATTTATTTTGGACGGGAGATTTGCCATCCCAAAAATCCTGAGTGTCATAAGTATCCCCAGCTTTATGATTTTTCAGACTGCTAATTAAATAATCAGACCAAAAAAGATTGAGGCAGAAGCTGCATAAGCGTCTGCCTCAATCTTTTTGTTTTTAATTTAGTATAAAGGCTTCTTACAAGTCAATCTTTATCATAATCGGCGTGTGATCCTGCCGTGTTCCTGAATCGATCATTTCAGATTTAAGGACTTTATCGGCAATGCGGTTGCTGGTCAGCCAGTAATCAATTCTCCAGCCTGAGTTGTTGATTTTGCTGGTCTTGCTGCGTTGGGCCCACCAGGAGTAAACATCAGGAATATCACCGTGCACATAGCGGAAGGTATCGGTAAAGCCCTTTGCTAATAAATTAGTAAATCCTGCCCGCTCTTCATCTGTAAAGCCCGGAGAGCGGCGGTTGCTTGAGGGATGAGCCAGGTCAATTTCCTCATGGGCAACATTGTAGTCACCTGCGGCTAAAACAGGTTTTTGCTTATCTAATTCTGCCAGGTAATCAGCATATTTTTCATCCCAAATTTGTCTGTCTTCCAGACGTTTCAGGCCGTCGCCGGCATTAGGTGTGTACACTTGAGTTACAAAAAAGTTATCAAATTCAAGCGTAATGATTCGGCCTTCGGCGTCCATAGTTGCCGGAGCCCCGATATTGGGATAAGTAACTGTTGGATTAAGCTCTGATTTATAAAGGAACATCGTACCGGCATAACCTTTGCGTGCAGGTTCTACAGAAGAGCGCCAGGCAATATCGTAATCAGCAAAATAGTTCTTAAGAATTTCCAAGTGTTTTTTTGTCGGCCCTTTAGCAGGCAGTTTTGTTTCCTGGATAGCAATGATATCAGGCTTTTTCTCAGCTAAAGTATCGATAACCGCACGTGAAAGCAAGGCCCGGGCTGAGTCGCTGGTTAAAGCAGCATTGAGCGAGTCAATATTCCATGAAATGAGTTTCATAAGTAAGATACCAAGAACATATCCCAAATTCGGCAGACTGTGGGACTAAGCGGAAAATCAAAGCCTTTCCTGTCTGTTTTGCAGAAGCTTTCAAGAAGCTTTTTCGCCTATGTTCAATCTTTCTAATTCATTTTTTTATTATTGTATCAAAAAATAAGCTTCAGAGCGACTGAAACAGTCTGAACTGTTTTTGGTTTGATGTTGGACTTTGACCTGCCCTTTAGGGCAGGTCAAAGCAGCCCGGGAAATGACAACTAATGCTTTATCATAGAAAACCAACAAGACAAAGCAGCCGTTGTTTTCTGTCAGCGATCGCCTATTCCAAGGGCGCTCATTTCTTGCTGAATCATACGGTAGACAGTCTCCCAATCCTTGGGGTTATTGATATCAAAGTCATCTGTTTGAATCCGCATTTTAGGGCTGTAATCATAGCTGTCATACCAGTCCTTGTAGTTACTGTGCAAAAGCTGATAGTAATCCAGCAAGCCGTTATCTTTTGTCGGCTGCTCAAAGGAGCGGCCGCGCTTTTTGATATTGTTTAAAATGTGGTCAAAGCTGCCGTCTAAATAGATTAAAAGGTCCGGTGCTTTCTTGGGCAGACCCTTGATTTCTTCCATCATATTGTCCAAGAGTTCCAGATAAATCTGATATTCCTGCTGGCTGATGCTTCCCTGTAAGGTATTGATATAAGTAAACAGAGCATCCTCGTAGATGGAGCGGTCTAAAACATTATTGTCCTCATGGTAGGCGCTTTTAATGGATTTAAACCGTTTGTTTAGAAAATAAATCTGCAAAGCAAAACCGTATTTTTCAGGATCTTCATAGTACTTATCCAAAATAGGGTTGTTATCAACAGGTTCAAAAAAGGCCTGTGTTCCTAAACTTTCAGCAATACGGGATGTATAGGTTGTTTTTCCGACGCCGATCATCCCAGCTAGTATAATCACGATTGTAAAGTACCTCCAAATCAGTAAATGCTATTTTGCTGCTCAGACAGCTGATGAAATCTCAAAAGAGTATTAAAATATAACCCCACAATATATTGTACAGCAATTACTATAATAACACTACATATTGTATTTAATCAAGTCTTAAATCACAATAATTTTAAGGTTTGTTAAAATAAGGCCTGCTCAATGAGGACTCAGCCTTTCCCGTTAGATGAAAACAGCTTAAAATCGAAAAAACAATTTCAAAATTCTGATAAATTAGGCTGTAAGTATGGTAAAATAAAAGAGTAATAAATTATTAAGGAGTCTAAGATGAATCAAAATGAATGGCAACAACAGTTCCGTGCAGCAAACGGACGCGAACCCAGTCAAGAAGAATTTCAGGCAGCTTTTCAGAGAGGAGAATTTACAGTGTCCCGTCAGCAGCCAAAGAAAAAAATGAAGACCTCAACCATTGTTATCATCAGTTTAGTGTCAGTCTTTGCTGTACTGCTCTTGATTGCCGGCGGCGCTGCGGCTTATTATTACTATTCCGGCAATATAGACGGTACTTGGGAACAGGTGTCGGCTTCTTCCTACAGCACTAAAAAGGATGAGTGGATTGATGTTGACAAGGAAAACAAAAAAAGCAATATTACTTATCATCAATTTTTAGTCGTTAAAAAAAATTACCTGAAAACTTATGCTTATTATAAACTGAATTATAATATAGATTTGCCTGATAATATGGAGCAAGACAATCTTTTTCTCAATGCTCGGACAACTTACACCGGTCACATGAAACCGACACATCAGGCTAATATCTGGAAAAGAGAAATTCGGATGACGATTTCCCAAAAGGACTTTATTGATGGTTTGAACGATTATATTGACGATTATGTTCAAAATAAATATACCTCCGACAATGATCTTCAAGACATAATGAAGGACTATAAAAAAGACTTTAAGGATGAGAAAAAAGGCAAGATAACTTATCAGAAAAAAGGCAATCGCTTAACCCTCAAAGCCTATAATAACAAGGGTAAACTGAGAGAGAAAATAACTTACGCTAAGCGGACAGGCAGAGCAGCTGATAAATTACTTAAAAATTATAAAAAAATTGAAAATGAAGAACGTAAATCTTTAAAAAAGCTCAATAATTATTAAAGAGCAGTTTGAAAAGAGCGGGAAGAGCACAGTTGATTCTGCCAATTGTGCCTGTATTCCGCTCTTTTTTATTTTCAGATAAAGCCGGGGCTTCTAAGACTGTTTTTTGATTTTGAGCTTTCATAATAGGCAATTTATGCTATAATAAAGTGTTATTAAAAAGAGGTTTCATCTGCCTCGGATGAGAAAGGAAACGAACGTACAAGCAGCATTTTCAGCAGCTGAAAGCTGGATTTTTCTGTTTTTTGAGTAAGGCTGTCTTTAGCTTGTTTTTACGTTCTTGGTATCTTAAACATGAGCGATAAAAAGCCATTTTATATCACAACACCGATTTATTACCCATCCGGCAAACTTCATATCGGTTCGGCCTATACGACTATTGCCTGCGATGTTTTAGCCCGTTATAAGCGCATGATGAACTACGATGTTTTTTATCTGACCGGTCTTGATGAGCACGGACAAAAAATTCAGCAAAAGGCTGAAGAAGCGGGCGTCACCCCTCAAGCTTATGTGGACGGTATGGCAGTAGGTGTTAAGAAGCTTTGGAAGCTCCTTGATATTTCTTATGACAAGTTTATCCGTACGACTGACGATTATCATGAAAAAGCAGTGGCTGATGTCTTTGAAAAATTGCTGGCACAGGACGATATTTACTTAGGCGAATACTCAGGCTGGTATTCTGTTTCGGATGAGGAATTTTTCACCGAAAGTCAGCTGGCAGAAGTCTTTCACGATGAAGCCGGCAAGGTCATCGGCGGTATTGCTCCGTCTGGCCACGAGGTGGAATGGGTATCAGAAGAGTCTTATTTCCTGCGTCTGGGCAAATATGCTGATCGTTTGGTAGACTTTTTCCATGCGCATCCTGACTTTATCCAGCCGGACGGCCGTATGAATGAAATCATTAAAAATTTCATCGAGCCTGGTCTGGAAGATTTGGCGGTGTCACGGACCTCCTTTACCTGGGGAGTTAAGGTGCCTTCAAATCCTAAACATGTTGTTTACGTTTGGATTGATGCTCTTCTCAACTATGCGACAGCCCTTGGTTACGGTCAGGAAGATCATGCTAATTTTGATAAATTCTGGAATGGTACGGTCTTTCATATGGTTGGTAAAGATATTCTGCGTTTCCATAGTATTTACTGGCCTATCATGCTCATGATGCTGGATATGAAATTGCCTGAGCGCCTTATTGCCCACGGCTGGTTTGTCATGAAAGACGGCAAAATGTCCAAATCAAAAGGCAATGTTGTCTATCCGGAAATGCTGGTAGAGCGCTACGGCCTTGATGCTCTTCGTTACTATCTCATGCGTTCTTTGCCGGTCGGGTCAGACGGAACTTTCACACCTGAAGATTATGTCGGCCGTATCAATTATGAATTGGCAAATGACCTTGGCAATCTCCTCAACCGTACAGTGGCTATGATCAATAAGTACTTCGATGGTGAAATTCCTGCTTATGCTGAAAATGTCACTGAATTTGATGCCGATTTAGCAGCAGTTGCGGCAGAGAATCTGGCCGAATACCACAAGCAAATGAATGCTGTGGATTATCCGCGTGCGCTTGAAGCCGTTTGGAATATCATTTCCCGTACCAATAAGTATATTGATGAGACCGCTCCTTGGGTGCTGGCTAAAGATGATGCTAAGCGTGATGAATTGGCAAGTGTTATGGCACATTTGGCAGCCAGCCTGCGCGTGGTGGCTCATCTTATTCAGCCCTTCATGATGACCACTTCAAATGCGATTATGGAGCAGCTTGGCTTGGCTGATCAATTTGACCTTGAAAATCTGACTTTAGCTAATTTCCCGAAAGGTGTCAAGGTCATAGCTAAGGGAACACCTATTTTTCCGCGTCTGGACATGGAAGCAGAAATTGACTATATTAAGAAGCAAATGGATTCCGGATCTCTTCTTTCTCAAGAGGAAAATGAGTGGGATCCCAGCAAGGTTGAGCTGAAAAACGACAAGAAAACTGTTAAGTTTGACGATTTTGACAAAGTGGAAATCCGCGTTGCTGAGGTTAAGGAAGTGTCTAAGGTCGAAGGCTCTGACAAGCTTCTTAAATTCCGTTTGGATGCCGGTGACAGCGAAGACCGCCAAATTCTCTCAGGCATTGCCAAATACTATCCCAACGAGCAGGAATTAGTCGGCAAGAAAGTTCAGATTGTTGCTAACCTCAAACCGCGCAAGATGATGGGTCTGCTCAGTCAAGGCATGATTCTTTCTGCAGAACACAATGGGAGCTTAAGTGTTTTAACGGTTGATTCAAGTGTACCTAACGGCAGTCAGATTGGCTAGCCTCATTTCACCTGTAAAAATCAGCAGAATTGTTTCTGCTGATTTTTACTGCAGGTGATGATGGGACTGTCTTCCATAGGGAGAGTGACGCGAGGATTTTTAATTGTTATTATTCTAAATAAGAGTATAATAGAGATAACGAAATATTTAGAATGATTCTAAATAAATTATTCTTTAAGTTAGTCAGGAACGGTTCTAATGATAAATTTGAAAGATTATGCTAAATCAATCGTTTACGGTGGTTTGGATGGGATTATTACAACCTTTGCTGTAGTTGCCGGTGCAGTAGGAGGGAAACTTGGGACGATGACCATTATTATTCTGGGCTTCTCGAATCTACTGGCAGATGGTTTTTCCATGGCTATCGGGGATTACTTGAGTTCAACAACGGAAAAACACACGGATAACAGGCAGGCTGTTAAAAATGCTCTGGCAACCTTTCTTGCGTTTAATGGTTTTGGCCTCCTTCCTTTGCTGTCCTATCTGCTCATCGAGCGGATTGGGCTGTTTCGGGATTATACCTTCCTTCTGGCCTGTCTCCTAGTTGCTTTGGCTCTGGTCTTGCTGGGAATAGTGAAGGCTGCCATTACTCACCAGTCAAAACGCAAAGAAGTTGTACGCACAGTGACCGTCGGGCTTATTGCAACCTTTGTTGCTTATTATGTTGGCTACTTATTGGGATTGTTGGCCTGACAGGTTTAAAAAAGTGAGGTTCAATCATTTCCTAGAAATATTTGAACCTCACTTTTTTGTTGTCAAGATACAGATTTTCGGTTTGAGGCGATAATCGCTGGAAACAGCAGTATTTTAAATGATTGTTTTTGTGTCTATCTGAAATAATGTATAATAGTAGCAGATTTACTTAGGTGAGAAAAGTTTCAGTATCAGAATCTTTCTTACCAAGCTCATAAAACAGCTTATTTTCTAGGAATTGTTAAGCAAGCTGTGAGCTATAAATTGGAGGTAGGCATGAACGCAGAACAACTATGGAATCAGTATAAAACGCTCAACCCGGCTATCGGCAATACTATTGATGCCTGGGCTTTTGGAGCAGAACCCGATTTACTGGCGCAGTTGGTTTTGAAAGGAAGGAAAACAGCAACTGCTTCTGCCTATGATTTGTATGCAGCGGACGGTGAGCTGCTTCCTCAGGAAGGCAGTTATGATGTTATTTTGGACAGTCATGATGAGGCTGTCTGCATCATTGAAATCACCAAAGTTACAGTCGTTCCTTTCAAAGAGGTGCCAGCTGAACACGCTTTTAAAGAAGGTGAAGGCGACCGTACTCTGGCTTGGTGGCGGGATAGTCATCAGCAGCTTTTTACACAGTGGTTTAAAGATGCAGGGCTGACATTTACGCAAGACAGCCTGATTGTTCTTGAGGAATTCCATTTGGTCTATGCACCCTAATTTAACAAATGATTAGAAAAGTGCTATAATAAAATGAACATTTTTGCTGTGTTATTTTTTACAAAGGACATTTTATGAATAATTACGCTATTATCCTTGCTGCAGGCAAGGGCACTCGAATGAAATCAGATCTTCCCAAGGTCTTGCATAAGGTTGCGGGAATTACAATGCTAGAGCATGTTTTTCGCAGTGTTTCTGCTTTGAATCCTGCAAAAAATGTAACAATTATCGGACATAAGGCAGATCTTGTTAAAGATGTTTTGGCAGACCAGTCTGATTTTGTCATGCAGACAGAACAGCTGGGAACAGGACATGCAGTTATGATGGCTGAGGAAGAATTGGCTGGTTTGGATGGGCAAACCCTCGTGATTGCCGGAGACACTCCGCTGATTACGGGAGACAGCCTGAAAAATTTGGTGGATTACCACAGAAATCATAAAAATGTAGCTACGATTTTAACGGCAGAAGCCGCTGATCCGTTTGGCTATGGCCGGATTATCCGCAATCAAAATGCGGAAGTCACTAAGATTGTTGAGCAAAAGGATGCGTCTGAGTTTGAGCAGCAGGTTAAAGAAATTAATACAGGTACTTACGTCTTTGACAATAAACGCCTTTTTGAAGCCTTGAAAGAGATCAATACGGATAATGCTCAGGGGGAGTATTACCTGACAGATGTCATCAGTATATTTAAAGCCGCTGATGAAAAAGTCGGTGCTTATAAGCTTCGTGATTTCAATGAAAGTTTGGGGGTCAATGACCGTGTTGCCCTTGCTAAAGCTGAAGAAATTATGCGCCGGCGCATTAACCGTGCTCACATGGTTAATGGTGTTACCTTTATCAATCCGGACAGCACCTATATTGATGCTGATGTTGCTATTGCACCGGATGTTGTGATTGAGGCGAATGTCACCCTCAAAGGACAGACAAAAATTGCCTCAGGAGCAGTTCTGACCAATGGTACTTATATTGTAGATTCGGCTATTGGTGAGAATGCTGTGATTACCAATTCCATGATTGAGTCTTCACAGGTTGAGCGCAATGTTACTGTGGGGCCTTATGCTCATCTGCGGCCGGATGCTGTCTTGGAAGAAAATGTTCACGTAGGAAACTTTGTTGAGGTCAAGGCCTCAACTCTGGGCAAGGACACAAAAGCAGGGCATCTGACCTATATTGGCAATGCCGAAGTTGGTCACGATGTCAACTTTGGTGCAGGAACGATTACGGTCAATTACGATGGTCAAAAGAAGTACAAGACAAAGATTGGCAACCATGTCTTTATTGGCAGCAATTCAACGATTATTGCACCGCTTCAAGTAGGAGACAATGCTCTGACAGCAGCCGGGTCGGCTATTCACAAGGATGTTCCGGCAGACAGCGTTGCGATTGGGCGCAGCCGTCAGGTCAATAAGGAAGGCTATGCCAAGAAAAAGCCTCACCATCCGGATAATAATTAGGAGATGTTCATGGAATTCGAAGAAAAGACCATCAAGCGTCAGGAGATTTTTGATGGCCAGATTTTTAAAGTTGCGGTTGATGATGTTGAGCTGCCCAATCAGTTGGGAACAGCAAAACGCGAGTTGATTTTTCATCGGGGAGCCGTTTCTGTTCTGGCTGTTACGCCGGACAATAAACTGGTTATTGTCAAGCAGTACCGCAAGGCAATTGAAAAAATCTCCTATGAAATTCCGGCAGGAAAGCTTGAAATTGGTGAAAACGGTGGTGAAAAAGCAGCAGCCCTGCGTGAATTAGAAGAGGAAACTGCTTATACAGGGGATTTGGAGCTGATTTATGAGTTCTATACGGCTATCGGATTTTGCAATGAAAAAATAAAGCTTTATCTGGCTACAAACCTTAAAAAGGTTGCAAATCCTCGTCCGCAGGATGATGATGAGGTGATTGAACTGCTGGAATTAACTTATGACGAATGCATGGAACTGGTGGCATCAGGAGATATTGAAGATGCTAAAACCCTGATTGCTCTGCAGTATTTTGCCTTGCATTTTAATAATAAATAGAGGAAATGTTATGGGAAAACCGCTTTTAACAGATGAAATGATTGCGCGTGCTAATCACGGCGAAAAATTTGATGATAAAGAGGATTTTGATCCGGAAAAAACCATTGTCATTCAGACAGACAGAGCAGCTGTTTCTGATTATAGCAAGAGTGACATTGACAGTGACTATGATGACGATTTTGATTTTGAGGATTATGATGAAGATCCTATCATCAAAAGCCGTCGCATTGAGAATGCTAAGCGCGGCGAATTTCAGTCTAAACTCAATTGGATTTTAATCGGTATTGCCTTGCTTTTGGCTGTTCTTATTTACGCAGTTTTTAAACTCTAAAGGAAAAGAAAATGAAAATCGGAATTATCGCGGCTATGGATGAAGAACTAAAACTTCTCCTGGAAAAGCTGAGTCAAAAGACAGAAGAGGTTTGCTTGGGGCGGACCTATTACAGCGGCCGACTGGGCAAACATGATGTTGTCCTTGTGAGAAGCGGTGTCGGCAAAGTGATGAGCGCTATGAGCGTCGCTGTTTTAGCCGATCGTTTCGCTGTTGAGGCGCTTATTAATACTGGTTCTGCCGGAGCTTTGGCGCCGGATTTAGAGATTGGTGACGTTGTGGTGGCAGATAGGCTTGCCTACCATGATGTTGACTTGACGGCTTTTGGCTATGCTTTTGGGCAGATGTCAGAACAGCCTCTTTATTTTGAATCTGACAAACATTTTGTGGCTGTTTTTGAAAAAGTTCTGGCGCAGCATCACATCAAGAGTAAGGTGGGATTAATTACCAGCAGTGACTCCTTTATGGCTGGTAAAGATAAAACTGATTTTGTAAAAGAGCATTTTCCGCAAGTGGAAGCCGTAGAAATGGAAGGAGCCGCAGTGGCACAGGCAGCCTCAGCAGCTCAGCTGCCTTTTGTGGTTATTCGTGCCATGAGCGATACCGCAGCGCACGATGCCAATCTTACCTTTGACGAATTTATTCTGGAAGCCGGCAAGCGTTCTGCTCAGGTCCTTCTGGATTTTTTGGACGTTTTATGAGTGTGATTCTAATCAAAGGACTGAAAACAACAACTGGTTGGCTTGGCTGTGGATTAGATTAGCACTTGGAGCAGAAGGGTTAGTTGCAGGAGCAATTAGCGGATCTGCTGAATATTTAGTATTATGTTGGTAGGAATCCGTTATGAAATATTTTTTGATAGGTGTCATCTCAGTTATCATTTTGGCGATAGTTTTGCATATATGTGGCTTTATTAAATTAAAAAATAGAAGTTAAGGTATGTCGATTTCCTACGTCTCCGTTAGGCGTCGAGGTATTTTTCTGAAAATCTGGGATATAATTAAAAGCAGCCATCGAGCTGCTTCAGACCGAAGACAAACTTCTTTTTGGAGGTTTGTCTTTTTTTAAAATTCTCCAGAAAGTATGTCCTGAGGTGACAATAACTAAGGCATTTACTTGAATTTGACCAAAATAAAAAGGCTTTCCT
>NZ_JBZFUJ010000008.1:0-97140 GCF_058314475.1 Streptococcus sp. ELY_90 | reverse complement strand
AGGAAAGCCTTTTTATTTTGGTCAAATTCAAGTAAATGCCTTAGTTATTGTCACCTCAGGACATACTTTCTGGAGAATTTTAAAAAAAGACAAACCTCCAAAAAGAAGTTTGTCTTCGGTCTGAGACCCTCATTGAGGGTCTTTTTCTTTACTTGAGTATCTGAAAAACAGCCCCTAATTTTGGGCTGCTTTAACTAGTTTATGATTATCTCCCAATATCTATTTTTCCAGTAATCATAGTTTCATGCAATAGAACTACCTTCATTGAAATGCTGGTGGTTCTGCTGCTTCCGACTTTTCATATTTCTTATTCTTGTGAAAATATTGAATTAGAGAGGTTTACAAGAGCAGATGTTTTTTAGGCCTTTGTGCGATTAGTTTTATGACATTGATTTTTTCCAAGTGGTCGATTTCTCTTTTGATAGCAAGTTTGGCAAAGTCATGTGAGAGGAGTTCTATGATGTCATTGTCTGAAAGGCCTTCATTTGGATCATCCACAAAGACCTTGGATTGGAGTAAGAGATAGAGGATCCGCTTTTGGAGCTCAGTGTAATCAGAATGATCCAGATCGTGAGAATAGTCGTCTAAGATAGCTTTCTTTTCTTCTAGCGTATTGATAATGTCCTGCTGACCATTTTTGAGGATTTCCATTAGGGATTGGACAAAGAAAGTTCCTTCTCCCTTGTTGTCTGCTTCCCCGGTGATGTTAAAGGCTTCGTAGTATTTCCTCTTTTCCTGATTAATTCTTTGAGAGATGACCAGACCCGAGTAGATATCAAGTTTGCGGGCTAAATATCTTGCTAGGATATATCTGCCTGTTCTGCCATTGCCATCATAGAAGGGATGGACATTTTCAAAGAAATAGTGAGCCAGAAAAGACTTAATCAGCACCGGCACCGTCTTATCATTGATAAAGCCAATCCATGATTGCAGCATGGCAAAGATTTGTTTTTCAGATATGGGCGGGACGTGCTCGGTCTTATTATTAACAGCATCAATGATTGATACCAGATTATCCCTGAAAAGCTCACCATCCAGCATATCTTCGCTATCTATTTCACCATCAGTTAACTGATCATAGATAGTTCTGATGGACTGAAGGTTATCAATTTTGAGAAAGTCATTCTTTCGAATATCATTGTACATGCGTACAGTAGATTGGAGTCTGACTTTTCTTTTGTCTGTCCAAGGATCTGTGAGCTATTGATACTTCCTTTCTAGGGTGCAAGGGTTAAAAAAAGGGGGTGCATTGTTTAACTTTTATCTTTACCACCAAAAGCATTGTTTAATATGACAGGAATGGCAGTAACAGCAACTCCACCAATTACTTTTCCAAACTTTTTAAGACCGTCAATATTCTTGTTTCTGCATGATTCACATTTCTTATATCTATAATCTATCGGTAGTTTTCTGCCACATTTTTTACAAGTATTACTGTTTGTCATATTAATTCCTCAGTTTCTATTTTACTTAAATTATTATTCGGTAAATTCAGAATAGAACTCTTAATTTTGGGCAGTTCTTCAGTCCAATAATTCGTTGGAGATGGATCAAGCAAGTCTAATCTTTCTATTAAATGAGGTGTAGTTAAATAAGTCACATTAAGAAAATGGGCAAAGTACTCAAGACTTTTTTGAGCGGCCTTTTCCTCACCCAATTCATTATAAGCCATAGCAGCTGATAGTGAAACTAAGTTAACTGCTGATAGGCCATCTCTTATCTCATTAATTCTGGTATCGATTTTCTTTTGTTTTTCTCCTTTAATAAATTTCCCAAGTGTATCTTCGGGCTGTTCTTGTATAAAGGCAACATTCGATTTCTGGCTAAGCATCAAGAGATTTCGACTATCCTCAGCATCCGATATTACTTGAAGCAACATGGACGTCCTTAGCTGCGGATTTACAATTTCTCTAGCCTGTAATAATTTTTGTTGACAACTATATGCTATGGCTAGTCTATCAGACTCTTGTCCTTTTCTAACATCTTCAATTGCAAGCTGTATATTTTCAATCTGCTCTGCAATTTGAGCCATTTGAAGTTGAGAGGCATAGTTTGTAGTTGCTTGAGTTATCTCTGGCGAGAGTTTGACAGATTTCAAAGGGACTATGGCAGCAATTTTACCAGTTTCTGTATTCAACAAAGTTGCCATTAATGAACCATCTTTCTTGGTCATTAATTTTAAAGCCCCTTTTGCTATCGCTTCTTTTTGTTCCCTGGATAATACAGCTTGTAACGTTTCTTCAGGGATAGTGGCTTTAACTACGTTAATAAATGATGGCGCAGTGTAAAGTAAATTCTCTACTTTAGAAAAAATAATATCGGCATTACGTAATAATGGTTTGGCAATTTCAGGGAGTTTGCTAATAACTCCTTTAGGTCTAGTCTCATAACCTTCGATATCGATAATCTCATAATCATCTGGTCCAAAATATAGGATCCCTTCATCCATTTTTTATTACCTCTCGTATTTTTCATTAAGCAACTAAGTAGCAAGGAGTTGTTTAATTTTTTAAATAGGTGATGTTCACGACACTACCACTTCTGAAAATTTGATCTTTATAAAATTCTGAAACACCATCTATCCTTACCTCGGTCACAGTACCGTTTTTAGATAACAACCTAAAAAACCCCTTCTCTTTGGGCGTTGTATGAACCATTATGTAGCCACTACTAACAAACAAATGTTCCACATCATTAACGTTTTGTCCGATTAAATCTACTGATGACAAGGGAGCAGCTACCTCATAGTTATAAGTGATTTCTCTTATTCTACTAGCAACTTTATCCAAAAATACTTTTGGAATCGTAGAATCATCATTTTCTTTATATCCTATAAAATATTTACCTGAAAGACTACCATAATCATAAAAATCTGCACTAAATTCCCAAGTTGAAATTCCACTACTTGATTTCACCTCGCATCTCACATGTAAACCATCAGTTGAAATTATCTTTAATCTTTTAATTTCCCTTGCGGATTTTCTACAAAAAGTCTCGAAAACCTCTTCGGATAGGCCTGCTGACCATACAATTGGAATTTCCCTTCTTCTTCGATCAGCTTCAGCAGATGCTTTATAACTTTTATAATTTGCCCAACCGAGCAGACCTAGTAGAGCACCAACACCTAAAAGTGTTCCCCAGCCAAAATCATCGTCATATTTTCCCATAGTTTTTTATGCCTTTGATTGTATTCATTCTAATTATATTATACCACGTAAACTTTGTTATTAAATACCTAATCAAGATTTGTCCTCAAAATTGAATCAAAAACTCTAACTTAGCTATTTCAGTAATATTTTTTAACGATTTAATACTATTAAAACGATTTCTAAAAACCAATCAAACTATAAAACCACTCAATAAGAACCAGTCTAGTCTAATTTGTTTCTAAATATCAACATAGACAAATATCCCTTGAAACCAAGTGATTTCAAGGGATATTAATTTTTAATTTGTATCAATTTCAAAAAGTAGGAATTTGTAAGACATGGTAAGAATATCCTTTCTAGGGGACATCATTTTACCACCTAAATTTACTCCATTATATCATAAAAACGTAAAGATATCCGTTTTATACTTTTACGTTTTTGAACGTTAGCGATAATTTCTCAGACTGCTTTGACCGTCACTTCAATATTCCCCGAAACTGCCCGAGAATATGGGCAAACCTTATGCGCTTCTTCTAATAAGGCTTGCGCTTGATCAAGTGGTAAACCGTCAATATGACCTTCAATATCGACACCAAGAACCACGTCCGGTACTGGTCCAGTACTGACGTTATACATAGAAACAGTCGCAGAAACTGTGGCCTTATTTGTCAATTGTTGACTAGATAAGACATAGCTGAGGGCGCTGTTAAAACAACTGCTAAATCCTGCCGCAAACAATTGTTCTGGGTTAGTTGCACCTGCTACTTTTTGTCCAGGCTGCACAATTTGAAATTGAATGGAGTTATCTGGTGCGTGAACTTCACCTGTACGTCCACCGGTGTTAATCATTTTTGTTGAAAATATTTTTTTCATATGGGCTTCCTACTTTCTTAGATAAGTTATTTTCGCGCAATTTAATCGTTCGCGATTAATTAATAGTGTAACGCTTTACCATTCTAATTGTCAAGCATTATTGTTTGTGATATGCTATATAATATCGCACACGATAGAAATGGAGAACACATGTCTGAATCATCAAACCTATCTCATCAACTCTGCTATTCTTTTTACCATATCAATCGCTTTTTTCATCAATTTTACAAAAAAGCTTTAGCTAGTTTCAATCTAACCTATACCCAATACTTGGTTCTCGTGGTTCTATGGGAAAAGAATGGTCAAAATCTCCAATCCCTGGGGCAACAGTTGAATCTAGCAAGTAATACATTGACACCATTACTGAAACGCTTAGAAGATGGTGGCTGGATTCTTCGTCTGCGTCCTGATAAGGACAAGCGTCAACTTATAGTACAACTAACTGAAAAAGCCTGGTCCCACCACCCTATCATTACAGAACAATTATCAAAATGTTTTGCTCAAATCTCTGACTTGACACCAGAAATCGCACAAAATCTATTAGATGCGCACCAAGGACTAATTTCTATTTTAGAAAAGCATCAGAATAGCGTCTAGATTTCAACAATAGTCTACACAAATAGAAGATTCCTTTTCGGGAATCTTCTATTCTTTTTATAAGAATTTACCAATATTCTTGACTAAGCGATCCATAATCACTTGAACAGGTTCGACTTTTTCAATAAAGGAAATTCCAAGTCCGAATGAGGCATAGCCTTTGCTGAGATCTCCAAAGAGCATGCCGTCACGCATACCGTCATAAGCATGCTGAGCCTCGTAAATTTCTTCTTCTGTAGCACCGGCCTTGCTCATTTCTAGTAACTTCTCAGGAAGTTCTCCCCGTAATGAACGATAGAAAGATGGAACCGTACGATACATCAGCAAATCTGTAGCATCTGATTCAAGAGCCATTTCTTTAATATTTCCTGCTAAAACGGATTCCTCTGCCATCATAAAGGCTGTCCCAACAAAGAGCCCTTCTGCTCCCAGCACAAATGCAGCTTCTGCTGTTCTCTCGTCAGCAATCCCTCCAGCTGCCATGACTGGAACACGGCCTTTGGCTGCATCAACAATCAAGGGAACAATTGAAAATGTACCAATCACATTATTAGGAACTGTTCCGCCTTCGTCAAAGCCAGTTGCCACGATAATATCAGCACCGCCTTCAACAGCTTCTTCCGTGTTTTCAACGGTTGGTGTATGCGCTCTAAAAACGACTTTAATATTATTATCATGGTATTGTTTTGTCCAATAAGGTGAAAAATCTCCAACCATTATGGCTGCTTGCACACCTTCTTCTACCATCAAATCAAGCATAGCTCTTCCGAACATATCCTCTTCACCTTCAACTGTTGGTGATACATTCAGCCCTAATGGTTTATCAGTTAATTCGCGGGCGATACGAATTTCCCGACGCATATTTTCAACAGTTTCGTCAACTGTGTAGACAGCTTCCTTCTGTCCTGCGTTAAAGCCAAGGACGCCTAGACCCCCAGCTTAGCTTACTGCAGCAGCATATTTCCCATCCGTCAGCCAGTTTAGCGGACCTTGGATGACAGGATTTTTGATACCTAAGATTTCAGAAACACGATTCATTTGTCATTACCTCTTTGTGATTTATTTTACAGCTTTATTGTAAGGGTTTTCTTTTGTCCAATCAATAGTCAAATGAGGTATAAATGTCCTATAAGTTGCTTTTATATGGTATAATGTCCTATAAGTAAGAGGTGCCCTATGAATAAAAATGACCTGAGATATCTCAAAACAGAAAAAAACCTCAAAAGTGCCTATTTGACACTGATTGAGGAGAAACCTTGCCATGACATCACGGTTAAAGATATCTGCAAACAAGCACAATGCAGCCGCAATACTTTCTATCTGCACTATGAAGTCAAAGAAGATCTTTATCAAACCATTGTGGCAGATATTTTAGACAACCTGGCTGATGCTTTTGAAACGCGTGTCAGTCACATCAGCCAAGTTGATGACAGCGTAAACCGGGCCTATACTAATAGCATCATTGACAGTATTTCTAGAAATAAGAAAGCTATCGGTATTCTGGCTGCACGCGACAAGGGGCTTTTTCTTAAGCAGTTTACTGATACCATTTTTGAAAAGTGTATGCTTGGATCACAAAAACTATCGAAAAAAGGAGACAGTCCTGCTGTCCGTCTCAACAATGCTTATCTGGCTTCTTCCATCGCCGGCTTTATCTTTGAATGGCTTAAACACCCTGACATCAGCAGTACCAAAGCCAAAGAGCTGCTCTTTACAATTCACAGACAGACCATGGAAACTTGTCACAAAGCTTTGTGACAAGTTTTTCTACTGTATGGCCACTGCTGAAGTTGACTTAATCATAACCTTTTACTCTTTAAGCCTTCCATTTTTCTAAAATGCTTGTTAGCCATGATTTTGCTTGTTCAAGCACCTGTTTAAGAAAATGACTACTGTCAAATGTCGTCTCACTACTTACCTGCTTCTCCTTATTCTCTGTTAAAGATTGTTCTGGAACAGTCGTTGGAGCTGGATCTGCATTGGCTGGTTCAGGAGCTATTTTAGGAGGGGCGGTATCTTGTGCAGCCGGTGTTTGTACTTCATCAGCTTGTTCATTACTAACTGCAGGAAAGACTTTATTGTACAGTTCCTGAGCGGTTCCACCGCTGCCTAACTGACCAGAGACAATTTGTCCCTTCTCCAGATGCAGGATAGTCGGTGTTGCATATTCCCCAATCTTTCCTCTCAAAAAATCTTTAGAAGCTGGTGTAAAGTCCGGATTATCGGTATTGAGATAATAGACCTGTCCACCAGTCATTCCATAAAACTCTTTAACAACTGGCGAGAAATCGCGACAATAATGGCAAGTTGGCCGACCAATATAGAGGGTGTAATTACCATCCTGGTCATCAAACATGTCATAGACATCAGCCATGGTGACTTGTTTGAGGTCGGCAACATTTGCCTCGTATTCTTCTATAGATAGGGACTCTTGACCTTCTGTACTCTCACTCTCTTTCGCTGCTGTAGCCGCCTGAGATTCCGTAATAACAGAAGCTTGTTGACTCTGTTGTTCTTCAACCGCCTGATTTGAGGCTTCTTGATCAAAGGAGGTAGGTGTTTGATCCTGATTCTCTGTAACATCCTGAGCTTGTAAAATCTCCTCAGAAGCAGTCAAGTCTTGTTGCTGTTGGTGATTCGTCTCAGCTGGAAGAATCTGCTGCTCCGTAGTTTGTTGATTTTCTTGACTATCGGTTTGCGCAGCGGCTGCAGGTACTTGCCCTTGGTCAACACTTTGACTCACTTCGTCAGCGAAAATCCTACCTCCTGCTAATAACAAAGCTACCGCTGATAATAGCAATAATGATTTATAGTGATTCATAAATAACTTTTCCTTTCATTAGTTTGTGATTTTAAAAATCGGTGGTTATTATCCTGCCTTTGATCTAAAATCACATACTTGTAAAAAGCGGAAGCCTTCCTGTACCCACCTAAAAGTTAGATACAAAAACTAACTTTTAGGGGGTACAATATGACCTCCGTTTATCAAATATAATTATTTTTCTTTCAAAATTGGAATGATAATCATGAGAAGAAAGGTAAAAATTAATACTAATCGACAAAGTGCTCACCCCAAAATAAAACTAAGACTAGGGAAACCTTTAGGAATTTCTTCAATCTTATCTTACCATTTTGATTGACGTTTTTAAAAATTCACAAATATGAAAACAAGGCGCTGTATAACTAAGGAACTGTATCAGTAATTCTTAGAGAAGGCACTTCATTTCTATATTAGTTTTCTAAAAAATAGGATAAAATATTGGCAGCTGTAAATACTGTAAAACCTATAACTGCTAGAATTTTTGAAATAGGCCACAGCACCCAGGCAAGCATAAAGGCAGCCGGCATAAGTACCAGTGCCTGTCGTCTGTGATTTCCTTTTTTCATTTTTAAACTCGATTCATTACATCTATCATCCCAAGCTCCCGTGCCTCCGCCGGCAATTCCAGAAATTATATCTTTATCCATTTGCTTCAAACGGTTTAAATGCTTGTGTTTTCATAATATTTAATTTTAGCTGCTTGGCAAACCGATGATATTATCCTAATTTTCAAACCATGCCCTCCTGTGTCATGACTGGTCCTTATTTTGTCGTGAGCAGTAAAAGAGAGCAGGACAGACAGTCATTATAGCTGTTTGTCCTAGATTCTAAGATATTGAGTAGTGTACAATAACTATTTTTCATCTGTTATTGTACAATACAAACCTACTTTTTCTTCCAAAATTTTACTACTAGACCAGCTAAATACAGTAATATACCAATAATTGCAAACGCTATTTACCATAAATAATTTGAAGTCATTAAAACTGTGGCACCTAGCAACAGGATTATCAACGTACATAGAACGATGGTATTTTCTTAATTGCATAAATACCTTTACTCTATAAATGTTATTATAATCTCAAATAAGTAATAGCTAAATAATATCATGAATAAAACAACAACAAACGAATAGAATTGTTTATCATTGAACCATTTTCTTTTTTTTAAACAAACTGAAATTAATAAAAAGAAGAAAAAGATAATAACTTTAATAATGAGTTCCATAGAAGTTAGTTATAGTCCTAGAAAAAAGATTCTACAATACCTACTGCGCATCCTGCTGCCATGCCAGCAGGTCCGCCCCATGCCCCAAGCAAGCATAAAGGCAGCCGGCATAAGTACCAGTGCTTGTCGTCTGTGATTTCCTTTTTTCATTTTCAAATTCGCTCCATTCTTTAAAGTTAGCTATCATCCCAAACAAGAATAAAGAGTTGCACCAATAGCTACAGCTTGCACTCCGAGATACATTGAAACAACTGGTAGGGCAGATGATGCAAGCGCTCCTGCACTTAAACAGGCGCCCTCCATTTTTCCACCCTTAATAATAGATAGAAAATTGTTTTAATTAAATAGATCTTCCTACAATAACTGCACAAATATTTTAAGAAATTGTATAATTAATTTACCAGCGGTTATGTCAGAAATGACTAGCAATATTACAATATCTATGGCATTACAAAGTTCTTTAGATATGTCTTTTTGTATCATTTATTATCCGAAAAATAAAGCAAAATATTTGCTACCGTAACCAGTATGAATCCTATAATAGCCAAAATTTTCGAAATAGGCCACAGCAGCCAGGCAAGAACAAATGGTAGTGGCAACAAGCCAAGTGAAACTAGTTTATTATTATTTCTCATTTTATTTAATCAAAGTCATTTTTCAGCGATATTAGTGTGTACAATAATGGTAGTTTGCAGCAGTAGCAAAGGCTTGTGCTCCCAAATACATTGCTGCAGCCGGTACAACAGATGAGCCAATCGTTGCAGCCCCGAGTCCTAATGCGGTTGCTGCAGATGCCAAACAAGCTCCCGTGCCTCCGCCAGCAATTTTGGAAAGCAGATCCATGTCCATTGTCTCAAATTGCTCAAATGCTTGTGTATTCATAACAAAACTCCTTTTTCATTTTTGATTTTGTTCCTTGGCCAAGAAACACCTATAGTATAACTTATTTTAATCTGTTTGTGTGGTGATTGTCGTAAATGGTATCAAATAGGTCGTGAATGGTCATTTTATTGAAAAATCAAGAGCTATTTTCCCCATTCACGACATATTTCAGGGCGTTCACGACATTCATTCCAATTCTTGTAATTTTTTTGGTATAGTGAAGGCAGATTTATGAAAGAATGGAAAGGTAAAAAGAATTGGTCCAGCACCCCGACAAATAAAAAATAGAAATATTTACATTCCTTAATCACTATGAAATACTCACTAACTATGAACTCTCTCAAGTAAATGGCGGAAGAGAAGGCAGTATTAGTCTAGGGTTTCTTGATACCACAGCGTTACTGCAAAAGCGATCCAGTGCTAATTATCACAAAGAAAAAGGGAATCGCTAGTTAGGTTTAAATAAAAAATCTGTGAAGACAAACTCCTTCACAGATTTTTTATTCCTTATCATCTTTAACCCATCTCTTCTTCCCATATTTCCAGAGTCTGACGAAAATAATTAGTCCGCCTATGTGTCTTTAAATTAAGGTGGGGAAATTGGGAAATCAGCTGTTTAACATTGGCTAGTCCGGTTCCTCGGTTCTCCCCCTTGCTAGAGCTGCCGAGCTCATATAATTGGTTTAAATTGATCTTTTCAGAATAATCATCTAAGGAATTACCAACAATAAGAACCGTCTTGTTGCCGTCCTTAAAATAGGAAAATTGCAGGAGGTGGTCTTTTGTCCCTTGAGCAGCCTCGATAGCATTATCCATAAGGATAGAGATAATACGGATAAAATCTACTAAAGGCATATTGGGTTTGCCTATAGGGCTAACAATCTCAAGGGTTAGATCGAGACCTTTATAGTGAGCCTGATTGATCTTGGACAGCACTACACTTTTAATGGCTTCATCTTCAATCAAGGAAAGATCTCCTATATCAAACTTTGGCGATTGTACATAGTCAGAAGTCTCACTTAAGATGCCCTCATAGATTTGCCGGATACTCTCTAAGTCTCCTTGGTTAATGCTATATTGCAAACTGGCCAGAATGTTTGTATAGTCATGCCGAAAGGCACGCAAATCATTGTACAGGGACTCAATCTGGTGGGTATAAGCTATTAAATTGTTATATTGCTCTTCTTCTTTTTGAAGGAGTTCTTCTTCCAGTCCCTCATTTACCCTTTGGTTCAGTCTGACAACAAAGAATATCAAAGTAAACATAGCGATTAAAGAAATATACTGCCGAATAGTCAGTTCAGTATTTTTACTTATTACGCCAAAAAAATTGAATAATATATAGCTTAACCATTGCGTACTGTAATAAATCAATAACAAGACTGAGGTGGCTCGGAATATCTTTAATACATTATTATAAGCTGATAATTTTTGAAATTTTACAAAATCTACTTTTAAAATTCTTATAAACAATTCATTCGTTGCCACTGCTAACAGGCATTGGACTAATATCAATACCGGTGACGCAATGACATCTGCTCCCGTTATTTTGGTGACACTTGGATATATCTGACTAATGACGTTCAAGGAATAAAAGCGAGCCGTAAGTTCATATATTCCTCTAGAGTAAAGCACAATAAAAATTTTCACCCAACGTATTTCGTAGTGCTGACGGCTTCTTGAGTATAGCCAATATAAAAGAGAGAGATCAAAAAAATAATCTAAATAATAAACATTGGATAAGGGGACATATAAGAGCAAACTAATCAGAAAAAAGACAATTAAGTCTTTTTTTCAATAGCTTATTTTGGTATTTCTTTTCAGAATGAATAAACTGGTCAGCAATACAACTATTCTTGAAATATACAAGGAGATCACTACCGCCATATCACTTTACCCCACCCTTTTGGTTAGACATCAGCTGAGTGATTTTTTTGAGGTTCTTTTTACTAACACTGCATTTCTCACCATTAGGAAAATAAACAAGGCCTTTCGTTTTATCCACATGAGTCATATTTTGAGGATTTAACGCAAAAGAACGATGACACCTGACCAGAGCTGTTTTTTCAGCAATCTCTGCAATCGTACCATAAAATTCCATATAGTCGTATTTACCATGAAGGATAAGCTTATGGACTGTTTCTGAAGTTTCAATAAAGTAAATTTCATCATAAGACAGCCGAATACGGCTGAAACGATTTTCAAAAATAAAGAGACCTTCCTTTTTAGTACTAAAGTTGCTCTTAGCATAATTGAGGGTATCAAAAATCTTTTGCTTGTACAATTCTTCATTAACATTCTTATCAATAAAGTCCAAGGCCGAAACCTGATACTGAAAAGTCAGAGGCATATACTCCGAGTGTGTCGTTACAAAAACAATAACAGCCGATTGGTCCATCTCACGAATAGCCTTAGCAACCTCTAATCCCTTCTTGGTCTCCTCTTTAATCTCAATATCTGGAAAAAAGACCTGATTGCTGCCCTTAACAGAGATAGCCTCTAATAGCTGTTCGGACTTCCCATGCACCTTCAGCCGATAGGGAGTGTCTGTTTCATGACCATAACTTTTGATAACAGATTCAAGGCGGCTTTGCTGCTGAAAATCATCTTCTAATATATATATGGAGAGCATTGCGAGTCCTCCTTTATTACTATTGGATTGCAGATAAATAAACTGACTAATATTCTTATGCTAACAGATGAAAATGTCAAGCAAGTAGATAAGGAGTAACATTCCTATTACATACAACATCATCCAAAAATTTTTCTTACACTCAGAAAATCACACATAACTCTCAAACCATAACCAAACAAGACAGTGGTTACCGATGATAATACCGCTCCAAGCTAGAATTGAAGAAATCAGCTAGCTCTTTTCCCAAACAGCCTTATAGCCTCTCTTTCAGCTTTTCCACAAAAAGATAGGCAGCTGGGCAGGTTAAGGTATTTTTTAGGGTCAGGTGATTAATCTGGTAAATCTTTTTACGGTCTGTATGCGGAAATTCGCGGCAGGCTTTAGGGCGCATGTCATAAATAGAACAGAGATTGTCATCACCTAAGAAGGGACAGGGCATACTTTTGAAAACCTTATCGCCATCTTCATCCACGCGCAGATACAAATCTTCAAAAACCGGAAGTCTCATGCGAAAGTGCTTGGCAATTCTGGTGATGTCAGCTTCTGTGAATAGCGGCCCCAAAGTTCTGCAGCAATTGGCACAGGCTGTACAGTCAATTTCCTCAAATACTTGGCTGTGCACTTCCTGAACAATTCTGTCTAAATTTTTCGGGGCTTTTTTCTTCAATGTCGCCAAAAAGAGACGGTGCTCCTTTTGCTTTTGCAGGGCTAATTCATGGTATTTGTCAATATCAAGGTTTGTCTGAGGCATATCGTTGCTTTCTAAAAATGTTATCAATAACATTATAACATAGAAAAAACACCTCAATCTTTAGCTTTTCTGTCTGACTTCTAAGACAAGGTTACTAAAATACCTGCCACATAAATTTACTTCTGTACTTTATTTTCTAAAATCTTTTTCTTTCTTCTCTTAAATTCTTTATACAGATCTGTACTATTTCCATAGAAGATTAGCAAGACAGTGTCTATAAGTAACCAATAAACCTTATTGACATCATTACCCGTATTATTTAATATTTTGAAAATCAAAACTATAAGAGCAATTGCCAAAGCCATTAATACAGCTACAATTGCTGGAGTGTATTAAAAATTAATAAGGGCTCAGCTCTCATTTCCAGTTGCCTTTTTACCAAATAGGCTGACAAACCAGACAAAGCCACTGTATTCATTCAGAAACTGCGAACAACCAATATTAAGAGCCAATCCTCTATCACCTGTATAAGTAAAATTAAACGAGCAATCTAGTGTTTTTTATGTAATTTGATAAATCTTATCAAATTCCAAATGATAGTAATAATTAAAATGATTAGAACAATAATTAAGGCCGCTCGTTGAGCTTCATCACCAGTGGTAACTGCTACATATAAAAGAAGAAAAAAAGTCAAAAATGCAACTATGAGTATACCAATCTGAGTTTGGTACTGTGTAAAGCTTTGTTCTTCTATAGGACGCCTTTTTATCTCTTTATAAGCAACATAGGTTACCACGAAAGATAATCCAGACAAAACACCTAGCGGCAGCCAGAGCCATATAGCATTATTATTATCTACAGCATAGATACAAAGATGAGCATTTAAAAGCCCCATGAGGCTAGCTCCCAGTCTGATGAACCGTAAAGTAGTAGAACTTAATTTTTTCATATACATTATTATGCTTCTAGTAACTACAAATAAGCAAAGTTTAGTAACTCCGTGTACACATAATTAATGAGGAAATACTATATTCATACCTGCACCAACCGCTCCACAAACTGCGAGATGGGCGGGAACAATAATACCATTAGTCGCACAAGCAGTTACACCCTGAGCAGCACCAGCAACACCGGAAAGAAATAAATCTCCATTTCTCTTACTGCCCCCAAAAATTTCTGATAATTCATTGTCATTTAAATTTCTGTAATTATTCATATACACCTCTATTTCTTTCTTATTTTCTAAGCAATCCCCAAGTGCCTACGCAATATGGAGTAATAAGAGTTGCACCTGCCAGTCCTCCAACAGCTGCTGAAGCAGTGGCACATATTCCAATTGCTGAAACTGCTTCTCCACCCAATACCTTCCCGCCTTCAACAGCAGCGAGTGCTTGGCTATCCATTGCTTCAAATTGTTCAAATATCATTGTATTCATACCAAAACTCCTTTTTCATTTTTTGATCTTATCCCTTGGCCATGAAACACTCATAGTATAACTTATTTTGATCCGTTTGTGTGGTGATTGTCGTAAATGGTATCAAATAGGTCGTGAATGGTCATTTTATTGAAAAATCAAGAACTATTTTCCCCATTCACGACATATTTAAGGGCGTTCACGACACTTGCCCCTAGCTCTTGCGAATTTTTTGCACAGTAAATACATAAGCAGCCATCAAAAAAGAGAAACCTAGGTTTGAGTTTCTCTTCTTGACTATCAGTAATTAGTAATTGACCGGAACTCAACGAACTTTAGCTTCCCAGGGAGAGGCCGTCTCTTCAAGTACCTTGTTGAGTTCGTCAATATTTCTGAATCCTTCTGTCCGCAGCCAATCTCTGGCTGCTGCTTCTCCTTTTTCAATATAAACCGGCACACAGCCTGACCAAGTCGCCCGGCCGCAGAGAACACCGTTGAATTGGGCACCAGCTTCGTGAGCAAATACCAAGGTTTCTTGAAACAGCCGAGCACTGACCCCTGCACTTAAGTAAATATAAGGTAGATCAGTGGCATCCTCTTGTTCCTGAAAGGCTTGAGCAGCTTCAGCTTTTGTGAAAAGAACTTCACCATCAGCATAGCCTTCCACAAAATGCATATCCACCGGCACTTCTACTTTCAAAACATCTACTCTAAACCGAGGGTCAGAAAAGACTGTCATAGCACCGTTTACCTTGTAAGGTTTTACTTTGGCAAAATCAGCACTGCTCTTGTCTTCAATACCTTCATCATAAGTCAGAATTTCAAGGAAGAAAGGAAGATCTTCTGCCTGGCACTCAGCCCCTATACGTTCGATATAGGCCTGCTTTTGCTGATTGACGTCGGAATTCCCATCAACATCATAATAAAGCAGAAATTTAACCGCATCAGCCCCCTGCTCTTTCAAACGTTTGACTGACCATTCCGGCAGGCAATCAGGCAGACGGCTGGTGGTTGTCGTGTCATAGCCTGTTTTTTCGTAAGCCATCAAGAGTCCTGACTGCTCATCCTTGACTTTGGCAGCAGGAAGACCGTATTCTGGATCCAGTAAGATAGATGAGGCGTATTTTGTCAGTTCCTCAGACACCAAAGCTTTCAGACGCACCATCTGTTCGCTCACCGGGGTGCTGTCTTGATAACGTGCCATCATTTTGCGAAGAGCGCCACGCTGATCAAATGCCAATGCGGAAATAATCCCCTTTCGGCTTATCTTTTCCAGACAAGCTCTTTTGTTAGGCGTTAATGTTAACATAGTACTTTTTTCATCCTACTTTCTATTAAAAACATATTGAATCAGACCCCCAATTGATCTTCGAGCAGCTCTTTTAACTCACTGGATGTCTGAGCAGCTTCAAAAGCTTTTTTGAAATCATCCCTCATCAGCAAACGCGCCAGCTGAGATAGTAATTTTAAGTGGGTTGTGCCGGCTTCGTTCTCCGGAATAAAGAGGGCAACAATATATTGAGCCGGTTTTCCGTCCATTGATTCCCAATCAATCCCTGCTGCCAGTTTTAAGATGGCAACGCCAGGCTTAGTGATAGTACTTGATTTTGCATGAGGAATAGCAAAGCCGTCCATCATTCCTGTCGTTCCTTCTGCTTCTCTGCCTTTTAACGCTTTTAAAACGTCGTCAGCTTCTTTCGCATAGCCTTCTTTAACGACCAGCTCAGACAGATAACGAAAAACGCCTTCTTGACTTTCCAAAGTCAAAGCGATTTTAATTAGCGATTCATCAATCATACTGTCCACCTCCTTTATGCTTTCTTAACTTTTGATTTTTGGATAAAACCCATAAGAATGCCTGAAACCACGGCACCGATGGCGATAGCCAGTACCCAGAGAAAGGCGTGCGTAACAACCGGCAGGACCAAAAAGCCGCCGTGCGGAGCAGGTACTTTCACCTTCCACATATAAGTCAGAACAGCTCCTATGGATGAGCCTAGCATAAGAGTGGGAATGTTGCGCAGCGGATCTTTGGCAGCAAAAGGAATGGCGCCTTCAGTAATATGGGTAGAACCCAGAATAAGATTTGCTAAGCCGGCATTACGGTCTTCAGCGCTGTAGGAATCTTTAAAAAGAGCGGTCGCAACAAAGGTTGTTAACGGCGGTACAATACAAGCCGCCGACACTCCGGCCATAAAGGAGGTATTTCCCTGCGCCAAAAGGGCTGTTCCTGTAACATAGGCCGCCTTATTAACAGGTCCGCCCATATCAAAAGCACTCATGCAGCCAATAATAATACCCAAAACCAGCGGATTGGCATTTTCAAAGTCAGCCAGCCACTTCATCAAGCTAGTATTCACCCATACCATCGGAGAATTAATGAGGGCCATGACAAGACCTGTCAGCAAAACACCAAACACAGGATAAAGGAAAATTGCTTTCAAGCCATCTAATGACTTTGGCAGACCGCTGAATACTTTCATTAAGACTAAAACGATGTAACCTGCAGCAAAACCGCCGAGTATTCCTCCCAAAAATCCGGAACCGCCGTTTGCCGCCATCAAACCGGCTACAAGACCGGCTACAAAGCCTGGACGTTTGGCAATGGACTCAGCAATAAAGGCAGCTAAGACCGGCGTCATCATGCCCATGGCCACACCGCCAATATCGGTTTTTAAAAGGGCTGCAAACCAGTTATACTGAGCGCTGCTTTTGTCAGCGGAATAAATTCCAAAGAGAAAGGAAACAGCTACCAGCACACCGCCGGCTACAACAAAGGGCAGCATGTGCGAAACACCGTTCATTAAATGTTTATATATCTGGCGGCCGATACTTTCCTGCCCAGGATTATCTTTGCTTTTTGAGAATTCTTTTTGCTGCTTGCCTTCTTTAATACGGCCTTTGCCGGCAAGAGCATCGTCAATTAACTGATCGGCTTTTTTGATACCGTCTGCTACAGATACTTCAATCAGGCGCTTGCCGGCAAAACGCTCGGCTTGAACGTCTTTATCCGCTGCAATGATAACCGCATCTGCTGCAGCAATTTCTTCCGGTGACAGGGCATTTTCCACACCAACTTGTCCATGCGTTTCAACTTTGATGCTGACCCCTCTGTCAGCTGCTGCTTTTTCCAAAGCTTCCTGTGCCATAAATGTATGAGCAATTCCTGTCGGGCAGCCAGTTGCTGCAATAATTTTATATTTTGCCATTTTCTAACTCCTATATCTGATGACATTTAATTTGTTTTTGCAATAATTCAACATCGCTAAAATCTGTCAAGCCGCTTCGAAAAGCTGTCGATGAGCCGGCCGCAACGCTTCTCGGCAATACAGCAGCAATGGTCTCCTCTTTGATCAAGCCTGCTAAAAAGGCTGCAAGCAGGGTATCACCTGCACAGGCTGTATTGACGACTTCACCTTGCGGGGCGTTGCATTCAAAGACATCCAAAGCTGAATTCACAGCCACAGCACCTGCTCCGCCCAGTGAAACCAGAATGTTTTGGGCGCCTCGCTTTACCAGTTCCTTAGCACAGTCAATGACTTCATTGTGGCTGAGCGATTCTTTGCCAAACCAGTCGGCCAGCTCTTCTTCATTGGGTTTCAGCAGGTAAGGCCTGTAGGCTAAACTCTCCAAAATCGTCGGGTGACTGACATCGAAAATCAGATGCAGGCCTTTCTTCTTACCGATTTTAGCGATTTCTGTCAAAATTTCAGGCTCCACTCCTCTAGGCAGGCTTCCTGAGACGACCAAATAATCTCCCTCCTCGAAACTTTTGATTTGTTCTAAAAGTTTTCTCTGAGCCTCTGTACCGACCAGCGGACCCCGGTTAACCAGTTTGAATTCTTTGTGATCGGCATTTACTTTGGTAAAGACATTGATACGGGTGAGACCGTCAACCTCAACAAACTGCGCCCCGATATCTTTAGACACTAAGGTATCAGCAATGAACTTGCCTGTAAAACCGCCTGCAAAGCCAATAGCCGTTGTCGGAATGCCCAGCTGCTTCATGATAAAGGAAACATTGACCCCTTTCCCGTTGGCTTGAACATCGTCGGATAAGGTACGATTCACTTTTGAGGCCAGCATGTGCTCAGTTTCGATAAACAAATCAATAGCCAAGTTCATCGTACACGTGTAAATCCTCGACATTATTTCCCTCCTCTCGTTTTTTTGATATAATCTTTTTACAGTCCTTATCTTACTATTTTATTGTTGAAAGTGTTTCCAAAAATAAGGGGAAGTCTGAAACGATTTTCAGGAGTTGTCATGAACAAACCAACAAAGCTGACAGATACCGAAAACTATCTCTGGTCTTATATCACTAAAAATACCGGTTCTATTGCAGATTACAGCATTTCCGAGCTCAGTGAAGCAGCCAATGTTTCAAATGCCACGATTACAAGAACCCTTCAGAAGAAAGGCTATACCGGTTTTTCTGACTTTAAACATTCTATTCTTATTCAAAAGAAAGATCAGCTCAACATCCTTGACAGTAAAAAAATGACCATAGATACCAAGCATTCCATCGTCAAAAATTATCAGGAGGTTGTCAGAACCCTAAATATGCTTGATGTCGATGCCTTGGAAAGAGCCATTCCTCAGCTGACTGCAGCTAAAAGGATTATTATTTTTGCCAGAGGGTTTTCTGAAATGCTGGGCAATGAGATGCTGGTGAAATTTCAGCTGCTGCATAAATACTGTGAGATGCATACCGATCCAAATATCATTGTGCCTGTCAGCAAACAGCTGTCGCTGCATGATTTTGTTCTCTTTATTTCCTTAAACGGTGAGACCGCATCTCTTGTTGCGGCAGCCAAAAACTGCCAAAAAAACAAGATTCCCAATCTATTAATCACCGCTAACAAATCCGGAAGTCTGGCTAAATTTGCCGGATTAACACTATACGGCTTTAAAACAGAACTGTCCTATTTCCCGGATTTCGAGGTGCATTCCCGCCTGCCGCTTTATATTTTAGGCAGAGTTTTACTGGATACTTTTTCAGCCAGTATCCAATCAAAATAAAAACCATCTTCTGCTGAATGCAAAGATGGTTCCAATTGTTCTGTTGCTGTATTCATATAACCAGTGCTGCAGCAGCGCTAAAACTTGCTCTGCCGCTGGCACTGTCTATTTTTGAGGGATTTGTCATGACTTTTGAACAACTGCTCTATGCCGAAATTTTAGCACAGCACCATTCCATGCAAAAAGCTGCCGATGCACTCCACATCAGCAAATCCGGTCTGAGTCTGGCCATCACTCAGCTGGAAAACGAATTGGGTGTCAAACTTTTTGAACGTTCGGCTAAAGGAACTTATCTGACGAAAGATGGCCGGCAGCTCCTAGCTTCGATTTCCGATATTCTGCGGCATAAAAATAATCTTGAGAGTACTGCCAAACAAATCACTGCTCATGATTATCAAACAGTGGCTGTTCATTATATGAATACCTTGTTAAAACCCTTTATGACACCTTTTATCAGGGATTTTCATACTAAGTACAGCCACGTTCAGTTTGACATCAGCTGCCACGAGCTGGATTCTATCATCAGGCGCCTTCACAGTCAGGAAATTGATGCTGGTTTTATTGCCATCAAACAAAGTGATGACGACTTGCTGCAGCATCTGATTTTCACACCTGTCTGCGACACTAAGCTAAAGCTCATCTGTTCCCCAAACAATCCGTTGAGCCGATTAAAGCGGCCTATTACACTGGAGGATTTAAAAACCCAAAAATTTAGTCTTTTTAATGACCGCTTTCACGATATTTTGTTTGAGCGCCTTCAGTTTCAAGGCGGTCCTTTGCAGCTTGTCCTGCGCGTTGACGATGCCTGGGCTATGAAAGAAGCTATCAGCAAACTCAATACCGTCTGCTTTGGCAGAACCCTGCAAAGCAGCCTCTCCAGCAGTACCGACTTTTCAGAATTTGTCAGTATTGATATCGGTCATCTTATTGATGATAATTTTAAACTCGGCTGGCTGACAAATCCCAACCACATGTTATCAAGCAAAGCTCAAGCCTTAATGGCAGACATCACGTCTGAGATACAAATTTTAAACACTTAAGACAGTGACTCGATACGTCAACAGTCTAAACTTATTGAATAAAGTAATAAAAAAGGAATACAGCAAAACACAAAAATTGATTTTGGCTGTATTCTTTTTTCTTTTACCAAAAACAGACAAACTAGATCCGACAAGCCAAAATCTGGTTATAAAAGGCAGTATTATTGGGTACCATCGTGGGTAACAACATCATCAAGACTGGTTGTTGACAGAGTTTTCAGATAATCCATACCCGGCATGGCAAAGTATTCAGCATTTGCCAGCAGATCAATCAAGCCCGGTGTCAGATGAGAATTTTTAACCGATTCTTCATTAAATTCCAAGAAAATCTTATCTGCCTGACCCGTTTGCAATTTATGAGCAATTTGCGGATCAATCAGCGTTGCACGGCCAAGCGCTGCAATATCCACATAATTCAGGGCATCTTCCATTTTTTCGACGTTGTGAATACCGCCGGCAATTAGCTCTAAAGTTGGTGCCTGAATCCCTTCACCCAGCAATTGGGCAAAATTCTTATCCGAATCAGCAGGAGTCGATGTGTAATCATTGGTTGAGAGATGAACATAGTCAAATTCAAAGGTTTCCGTCAGCTTTTTAACCAGCTGCTGCGACTCATGCCAGGTGTAGCCGACATTATCGCCATGGATTTCTTCCGGGCTGATGCGGTAGCCGATAATAAAATCTTTGGGAGCAAATTCTTCGGCAACCTTGAACACTTCACGCGCCACTTCAATAGCAAAATTCATGCGTTTTTCCAGCGATCCGCCCCAGAAATCTGTACGAAGATTGGAAAAAGCCGAGAAAAATTCCTGATGGAGATAGTGGTTGGCACCATGAATTTCAACACCGTCAAAACCGCAGTCGATCGCACGTTTGGTCGCAGCACCAAAATCTTTGACAATTTGCCAGACCTCATCTTCAGTCAATTCATGCAAAGGGTAGTCAATCCAAGGAAAATCGATTGCGGACGGCACTTCAACACGGCCGCCGAGGACATGGCGGTACTGAGCTTCCCGGCCGGAATGCACCAGCTGCAAAATGGCCTTATTGCCATCTTTTTTAAGAACCTCAGCAATTTTAGCAAAGCCCGGCTTAAAATCATCGTTGTAAATGGCTAGCTGTTCACGGTCTTTTGCCCATGAGCGTGAGGGACCGCCATTTGGACTGACACTGGTATATTCTACAATAACCATGCCTGCAGACTGCGAGCGTGCTGCATAATAATCAATGGTGTCCTGAGTTACCTTTTCGTCCAAGCCGCTGTTGGTCAGCATGGGCGACTGAGCCGTCCGCGTTTTGATACTTGCGCCATGGCGAAAAGTCACCGTATCTGTTAATTTTTTCATAATGAAAGCGCCTCCTTATTCTGATAAATCAAGTTTAACATTTCACAAGTTATTTAGGAAGTTCAGGAAACTTGATACTGTGTTGACTGTAACTAAACACTGAAAGTCACCGTACGATATCATGAAAATAAGGACTGGAACCAATATGTTTCCAATCCTATTTTACTATTTATTAGTCAGGTAAGTTTTACAGTATCTAGTTCTTTAAAGACAAACTGAGGGTCACTTTCTCTTGCCCCAATATCTGCTGTAACTCCTTACCTGAGTAGCCGGAAATATGACCAAGTTTCGTATAAGACCAGCTGTTAGAACCATAGAAAATCACCAGTTTGTCCCCCTGATAGAGCATGGCGTCCCCAGCTTCAGCCGTTTGCTGGGTGTCCTCCGTCGGCAGAGAAAAAGGCAAGTCTCCCACTTTTTCAAAACCGCCGTAATCTGACAGAGTCATTTTAATATCGCCTTGTGAGAGGTTATTGACCAGCGTGCTGACTGCCTGATTATCCTCTAATTCCAGAGTAAGCGTTTGGTGATTAACCCTGAGAATAATATGATCTGCCATGCTGTCCTCCTTACCTTTTATTACCGAATGGGCTTGTTTGCCTGCTGAATCAGGCGCTGCTGCTTTTCTTGGCTGGCGGCAGGCACATAAGGCAGCGGCCGTCCAGCAGATAAGACACGAGAAGAAAAGACGCTTGATCATAGGTTTTCTTTGACAAACTTTTCGATGTCCTCAAAAGGAATCTTGTCCTTTTGGTCATAAAGGTCAACATGACTTGCCCCTTTAATGGTAATCATCTTTTTGTTATCCCCTTTGAGTTTGGTAAAAGCGTCTTTACCCATATAATAAGAATGGGCAGCATCACCATGCACTAAGAGAACGCTGTTTCGGATTTCATCGCTGTAGTAGAGAAAACGCGTATTAGCAAAGCTGGTATTGGCTTGAACAGCCCAGCCATCATTTGAATTGACACTGCGGGCATGGTAACCGCGAGGCTGTTTGTAGTAGGCATAGTAGTCTTTGACAAACTGCTGTGCATCATCTGGCAAGGGATCCACAACACCACCGGCAAGGGCATAGCTGCCATTCTTATAATCAGCTGTCCGTTGCTTAGCTAGGCTCAAACGTTGTTGGTAACGAGCTTCTTCATTATCCCCTTCATCAAAGTAGCCATTGCCAGCTACTCGCGACATGTCATACATGGTAGAGACCACAGTCACTTTGATACGGGGATCGATAGCCGCCGCATTGAGGGCAATCCCGCCAAAACCACAGATCCCAATGATGCCAATCTTTTCAGCGTCAACCAAGTCACTGGTACTCAAATAGTCAACTGCTGCTTGAAAATCTTCTGTGTTGATATCCGGTGATTGCATGAAGCGTGGAAAACCTCCGGATTCGCCAGTATAGGACGGGTCGAAAGCCATCGTTACAAAGCCGCGCTCTGCCATTTCTTGAGCATAAAGTCCTGAAGACTGCTCTTTAACAGCCCCGAAAGGTCCGGCTACGGCAAGTCCCGGTAATTTAGCATCAGCATTTTTAGGAATATATAAATCAGCAGCCAAAGTGATGCCAAAATGATTTTGGAAAGTCACCTTTTGGTGATTCACGTGATTGCTCTTAGGAAAGACCTTATCCCATTCCTGTGTCAGGTTAAATCGTTGTTCAGTCATTTATCTTTCTCCTTGTTTTCTTTGTTTGTAAATACAGTATAACCCTTCATTTTAGATATTACAAATACTTATATTGTATTTATAGAATGCCTGTTAAGCATATATTGAATTTTCATGGTATACTAGTTTAGAAAGGACTATGACTAACTATGGATATACGTGTTTTACAATACTTTGTAGCTATCGCTGAAGAAAAATCGATTTCCAAAGCTGCCCAGCAACGTCACATCACACAGCCAACCCTATCACGCCAAATGAAGGATTTAGAAGAGGAGCTTGGTACCCAGCTCCTCTATCGCGGGAGCCGTGAAGTAAGTCTGACTGAGGATGGTCACTACCTCTACAATCGGGCCTTAGAAATCCTAGCCCTGGTTGATAGAACCACCAATAATCTAATCGATAAAGGCCCCATCTCAGGTCCGATCGCTATCGGTGCTGCAGAAGGACGATCTGTTAAAACCATCATTGACCAAGCTAAAGCTTTCCAAGAGAAATTCCCCAATACCAGATTTGATGTGACCAGCGGAAATGCCGATGATATTATTGAAAAGATTAATGCCGGTATCCTGGATTTAGGGATCGTTACGCGCGATGTCAATCATGAACAATTCAAGAGCATGACCTTGCCGTCTCAGGAAACTTGGGGTGTTCTCCTGCCGAAAGATCATCTACTTGCAGGCAAAAAGAGTCTCCACCTGAAGGACCTTGAGCCCTACCCCCTTATTATCACCAATCAGAAGGAAGCCAGAAATTTATTTCTTGAAAAGGTTGGCAAAAAAGCAAAGCTGGCTGCTACCTTTAATCTGGTTTACAATGCTAGTCTCATGGTCGAGTCCGGCATGGGGATTGCGATTGCTTGGCCCAACCTCGTCAATACCGATAGCCCAACCAGTCCTTTGGTCTTTATTCCTTTGACTGATGATTTGCCGGATATTAACCTTCATCTTATCTGGAAGCGGTACAGCCAGTTGGCACGGGTTGTCCAAAGCTTTTTAACGTTTCTCAAAGAAAATCTTTAGAAATTGGAAAAAGAGGGTGGATAAAAACTCGTCCAGTATTCTTGTTTTGGAGTAAGTCCTTATTCCACTCTCTTTTTTCATATCCTAGATAGCATCGCCATTCCAGATTGAGTTTTTGACAATGACATAATCAACATGCAGCAAACTCTCCAGATCACGTCCGCCGGCATAAGAGACAGCGCTTTGAAGATCCTGCTCCATTTCAAGCAGAGTATCTTTGAGATATCCCTTAGTTGGCAGAAGAATTTTTTTGCCTTCGACATTCTTGTGTTCACCCTTTTGATATTCCGAAGCAGAACCGTAATATTCTTTGAAGGTCTTGCCATCTACTTCTATCAGCTTACCCGGGCTTTCGATATGGCCGGCAAACAGTGAGCCGATCATAACCATCGTTGCGCCAAAACGGATAGATTTGGCAATGTCGCCATGGGTGCGGATACCGCCGTCTGCAATAATGGGTTTGCGTGCAGCTTTGGCACACCAGCGAAGGGCCGCCAACTGCCAACCGCCGGTTCCAAAGCCTGTTTTGACCTTGGTAATGCAGACCTTTCCTGGATCGATGCCGACCTTGGTCGCATCTGCACCTGCATTTTCCAGTTCACGAACCGCTTCAGGTGTTCCGACATTACCAGCAATGACAAAAGTCTCTGGCAGCTCGGACTTGATATGTTTAATCATCTTGATGACACTATCTGCATGTCCGTGAGCAATGTCAATGGTAATATATTCCGGTGCATCATCTTTTAAACTGCTGACAAAGCCATATTCATAATCCTTGACCCCAACTGAGATGGAAGCTATCAGCCCTTGAGCATGCATGCGCGTCACAAAGGACTTACGAGCTTCTTCATTAAAACGGTGCATGATATAAAAATAGCCTTCCTTTGCCAGCATCTCCGCCACATCTTCATCAATAATGGTCTGCATATTGGCAGGGACAACAGGCAGTTTGAATTGATGCTTGCCCAGTGTCACTGTCGTATCAGCCTCAGATCGACTGTCGATGATACATTTGTTGGGGATCAGCTGAATGTCTTCATAATCAAAAACGGGCAAATCATTATACATAAAAAATCCTCTTTCAGCCGCTAAACTGACAGAGGATTTTTGAGTATATCAAACGGTCACCTTCAGCTTGCAGCATTACTATGATGACCTTCCTATAACTCCGGCAACCGATACAGCTTTCAGAGCATCGCTAGGCAATTTCTTACCCTTCCATAGCTATATTATAAAAATACCCCTCTTTTGTCTAAAAATATAATAATTTAAATAATTAATGTTCGTATTTTACTTAGTTACTGAGACAAAAATCAATTTTCAGATTAAACCGACAGCACCTCAGCTGTTTGGAACTGATGACTTGAAATAGCTACATATTCGGTGCCTGACCGTCGTGGGCGGCCCACTGGCAGTCTGTCAGACTAAAATCTGAGAAGACAGCCGTGAAAGAAGAATCTTCTGGTGAGCAGGCATAAACTCCAATATAGACGGTACCTGTTCCCTCATAAAAATGACAAATTCGCAACTGGCGAAAGGTCTTGCCATCCTCAGAGCATTCGATCAGAAAGTCACTTTCCCTGCGGCTGAGCCGGTACCACATGCTTTTGGTGCTGGCCGGAATCTCAGTCGTCGCCCAATCTGAATAACCGTGGTTGGTCACCACACTGCCTAAATGCTGGAAATCATCATTTTCATATTCAATAGAACCCTTGATCCAGTTTTCACTGTCTTGGTAAAGCACGACCCCGCATTGGTCAAAACGATGGTGACTGTCCGCAAAGCTTGTCTTAACCGTAAATGAAAAGTACTGCTCATCTACCGGCGCCAGAAAAACAGGCGCATTGTCATTGATAAAGTGGTAATAGGTCTTCTGCCAGAGATCTGTATGCGGAGCGGTTGTGACTTGAATATCCGAAGAACCGTAAGTAACAGCTGCCGGCTGACGCGTCCAAGTAAAGTCATGTAAATCAAGTGTTTTCATAGCCCAATCCCCAATTAAGCATTTTATTTCTATAGTTTAGTCTACTATAAATAACCTGAAATCTCTAGGACTAAGGTTGATTATAAGTGAAACTGACAGGCTCTGAAAGATCAGCCTCTAGCCAAATACAGACCCGTATGATAAGATAAAACTATATCATATCCTAAGGAGATTAACGTGAATAAAAAACGATTACTGACAACAGCCCAAGCCATGCTTCTTTACTTCCTTTGCGTCGGCTTAGCGACTGCTATTGACTTAGTCCTTTTTAAAGTTACCAATATGGCCCACACGCCTGCCATGTCTGCCCTTTTTGCCGGCTGGGTCTATCTTGGTTTGATTAGAAAAACTGAGACTTTCGGTCCTATTACTGCCCTTGGCGCCATGATGTCCCTCTTCTTTCTGGCATCCGGACATTTTGTCGGTGCGGCACTCCCCAATATCCTCTGTGCCCTTGCGGCCGACTGCATTGCCAAGTCCGGTCAATACAGCAGTAAGAGCCGCAATCTGGTTTCCTATACTGTTTTTTCTCTGGGCAATCTGGCACCGATTCTAACCATGTGGCTGGCACCGAAAGCCTATATTGCCCAGCTCCTTGCCGAAGGTAAAACTCAGTCTTATATTGACAGTGTCATGATTCCTGCAAGTTTGTCTGAAATCAGCATGCACTTGCTGGGTATTATCCTATGTGCTCTGCTCAGCGGCTGTCTTTATCAAAAACTGACACAAAAATAATGCCAGACTTTTTGTTTTTAAAATGATTCATTAAGTATACCAACCGTAAAGAGTTTGGGACTTTTGTCTCAAACTCTTTCATTTTCTCGCTGCTGTGAGGCAGCTGGCCTTACTTCTTGGGTAACTCTTAAGAACCACGGTTGACCAAAATATCGCCTGTCAGCTCTTGCAGGTCTTTAGTCAGCACCAGACCTGCGCTTTTCTTGATATATTCCTTAAAATGCAAAGTTTCTTTGTGACTGTTATACGCTCTTTCATTAGCATAGACTTCATAAAAATACCAAGACTCAGTATCAGAATTTTCTGTTCCGGCATATATAACCAAAACACCCTCTTCTTTTTCCATGCTGGCCTGCATTTCCGGCAGGACAATAGCCGCAAAGGCTTTGCTGTCACTCACCTTGATGTGGGCAAGATGGACAGACAGCTCATTGGCTTCAAAAACACGCAAGGCTTTCTCTTTTTCCAGCAAGGCTTGTGCATCTAAAGCAATCACTTCGCGGCTGGTCAGTGCTCGGGCTGCCAAACCGGCAAAAGCCTGAAAATGCGCGGAAGCGGCATGTTCCTGATAAGCAGCGTCATCAGCATAGAGTTCCACAACAATCTGTCTGGCCCTGTCATCTTTAAGATGATTAGCATACATGGCAAGAGTTCCTGCCTCTTTTTCAATAGAAGTTGTCAAATTATCATAACCAACTTGAGCATAGTCTTCGGCATAAGCTTCATCTAATCCCAGTTTAAAAAGTCTAAAAATCGGTTTGGCCATCTCTTTCTCCTTCCGGCTGCCATCAAATAATACCCTGTTTTTCCTAAGAAATGCTTCCCTTGAGGAGTCATCCGTTTTGTAAAATCCATTTTTAACAGTTCAGCCTTTAACTTAAGCTTCACCGATTCCTGCTGAGACTCCTATACTGATGACAAGTCTAGCTTTAATTGCTAGAACAGTCCTTCTCTCCTAGCTTTGCCAGCTCTCAATCAGCAGCAGAGCTAAGCTCAGTCTGTCCAAATTTCTTTAGCCAGATTAAAAACTGCCCAGCCCTTTGGCCAGCCGACATAGAAGGCTGCGTGCGTAATGATAGCTACAATTTCTTCTTTGCTGACACCGTTATTTTTAGCGTTTAACAAGTGGTACTTCAAAGAAGAATCCGTAATTCCTGATGACATAAGCGCAACGACCGTAATAATCGTTCTTGTTTTTAAATCAATATCTTCATTGTTCCAATTTTCACCAAAAAGAATATCATCGTTATAATGAGCAAATTCTGGTGCAAAATCGCCTAAACGGTCCCGTCCGGCAGTTTGTTTAATGGTCATAAAATTTACCTTCTTTTCTGTTTAATTGAACTGCCAGTTTCTTAGTTGGCCTTAGCGTATTGGCCGTTACTGACAGCTTTCGATCATCCAGCATTCTAAGCAGCGGCTGCAAGATGGCGGAACGGCGAATGGCCGCTTGCCAGCCTCTTTGCCGCCTAAAAAGAATAGCTGTTCTTAAAATTTTTATAGAATGTTAATCATGAATTTTAAGATTGAGGACACTTCTGACAAAATCGGGGTCAAAGTGCTTGGTGCGCGTATCTCCATAACCCATATCTAAAGAAGCTATCTTAGACATTTCATCATCAGTCAGCTTGAAATCCCAAATATCAAAGTTCTCTTCGATACGCTCTTTGTGGGTTGATTTTGGAATGACAACCACACCGCGCTGAACATTCCAACGCAGCATGACTTGTCCAACCGTTTTTTGATGAGTGCCGGCAATTGCTTTTAAAACATCATTATCAAAAGCCTCATACCGACCGCCCCCCAGAGGAGCCCATGCTTCTGCTACAACACCATAATGTTTAGCTGTCTCAAGAGCATCTTCTTGGATGAAAAAAGGATGCAGCTCAATTTGGTTAACTGCCGGAATGACATTAACGGTCTCACAAAAATTGGTCAAAACGTTGGGATAGAAATTACTAACACCAATAGCTTTTAGTTTACCTGCATGGTAAGCCTCTTCTAAGGCACGATAGGCGCCGAAATAATCACGCATAGCCTGATGCAGCAGATACAAATCAAGATAATCCAAGCCAAGATTTTCCAAAGAACGCTCAATCCCCTTCTTGGCAGCGTCATAGTCCATATCCTGAACCCAGAGTTTTGAGGTGATAAAAAGTTCTTCCCGACTGACTAGCCCTTGCTCAATCGCCTCACGGATTGCTTCTCCCAGCGCTTGTTCATTGCCATAAACTGCCGCCGTATCAAAGAGCCGGTAGCCTGTTTTGATAGCATCCAGTACAGACTGCTTACAAATATCCGGATCGGTCACTTGAAAAACACCGAACCCTTCCATGGGCATCTTAGCCCCTGTATTTAAACTAATATATTCCATAATTTCCTCCATCTATGATTTGCCGGAAACACATCTGCTGCAGGTAGGCAGCATCTGATAGGATAGCTTTCACTTTGGTGCAAACAAAGAATCTCTGCCAAATCAGGAACTTGATAGAGATCAAAGCCAAGAATTGGCATTTGCACGCCATTTGATAAGCTAGTATATTCCATCAGTTTTCTTCACTTTCATCGAACAATTCGTGCTCTCGCTTTTGAATTTTATTTTCATAGTTTTCGATTTTATAATTCAGACGCTCACGAGCCTGATTGAGTTCATAAATCCGAGCATCCATTTCTTCACGCTGCTCTACAAGCAAAGCCAAGCGAGCCTCTTCGGTACCTTCCCCTTTTTCCAATAAGGCAATATACTCAATAAGCGACTCCACACTCATACCGGCCTTACGAAAGCAGCGGACAAACTCCAAAATACCGATTTCATGTTCTGTAAAATCCCGGACACCTGACTTCTGGCGCGGTACAGGCGGAATCAGACCGATCCGCTCGTAATAGCGAATGGTATCTGCAGACACGCCTGTCAGTTCACTGACTTTTTTTATATTCATTGTCTCTCCTTGATTTTTTAAAACATAGCAGAGCTTAAGAGCTAGCTTTCACTGACAACAATCAAAGATTTGACAGCCTCACGCTTATCCATCGCTTCATAGGCTGCTTGGATATCATCCAGCCGGAAACGCTTGGTAAAGACGCGGCCGGGGTGGATATCACCATTTAAAACAGCATCCAAAAGAATTTCCTTATCATAGGTTGTCACAGATGCTATACCGCCGCGCAGCCCGATATTCTTCCAAAACAAGTCATTGGTAGCAATCTCCGAATTGTGCGGTACACCGACACGGCCGATAATGGCACCCGGACGGCAGATTTTTGTGGCTGTATCAACAGACTGATCTGTTCCGACGCATTCAAGAACAGCGTCAGCTCCATTGCCTTCGGTCAACTCAAGAACCCTTGCCACACCTTCATCGCCGCGCTCTGCCACAATGTCTGTCGCACCAAATTCCTCAGCCAGAGCCTGACGATCGGCATGGCGGCTCATGGCAATAATACGGCCGGCACCCAACAGCTTAGCACCGATAACTCCGCAAAGACCGACAGCGCCGTCTCCCATAACAACAACTGTATCGCCTGCTTTCACTTCTGCTGTCTTAGCCGCATGATAGCCTGTGGCCATCACATCTGCAAGCGTTAAAAAAGAATTCAGCTGCTCATCAGAATAGTCGGAAGGCTGACCCGGAATTTTGACCAGAGCCCAGTTGGCATTGGTATAGCGCAAATACTCTCCCTGATAGCCTGCATTGCCGCCCTGTTCTTTGTTGGTACAGTTGCCGTCAAAGCCGGCCCGGCACGCCGCACAGTGCCCGCAGCCGTGTGTGAAGGGAACAACAACGAAGTCCCCAGCCTTTATGTCTGTCACAGCAGCACCAACCTCTTGGACAATTCCGATAGCCTCGTGGCCGGCAAACGAGCCCTTTTCACGCTGGGAAATACCGCGGAACCACCACAAATCAGACCCGCACACACAGGCACGTACAATTTTAATAATGGCATCCGTATCTTTTTGCAGTTCAGGCTTGGGTGCCTCAGTAACAGTCATTTTCCCCGGCTCAATAAAAGTTGCTACTTTCATATATAATCCTTCTTTCTCTAAACATAGCTGAGTATCTGTGCCGCTATGCACAGATGCGCTCGTTAACACCTATCATTATACACCTTGGAGTGAACTTCAAGGCAAGAAAAAAATCAAGGAAAATATATTTCCCTGATGAAATAGTCATAATTTACGTCATGAAACCTGAGGTGCTGGCAGAAATCTATCATCATACATTTATTTCAGCGGTAATTGGAAACGCTTTAGGAAATCCGGCCATTGGCTGCTGACGCTTTCTTTGGTATTCTCTAAAGAATGTTCTGCAAAATGGCTGACCAAAGCGGCCAGCGACTTGCGCATGAGGCGGCGTTTGTCATCATCAAGATCTTGAAAATAATCCGTCATGACATGCCCTAATTTCTGCGGAATATCCGGATTCCAGCCTGAAAAATCATTGAGACTGTCAATGCCGTTATCTATAAAGAGATTAAAGAAAGTGTCAAAAAAGATTTTCAGCTCCTGACTGGATAATTCCTCATTCCAAGTTTTAAAGGTTTTCTCCAAGGCAAGGCTGAAGTCTGTTCCTTGGCTGACTTCGATGAACCGCCCCAGCAGCAAATCAACCTGCCAGTTAGCCACATTATGCTGATTGATGCCAAAAGAAAGACTGTCTACAATTTTAACATCAACGCCGGCAGTAAGCATAACGCCAACAATAGATTCCTTGGGACGGATTGCCAGGATTTTTGACTGAATATTGCCATAGCCAAAAGAAGACAGCACACTTTGGTGAAGTCCGGGAGCATCTAGCATGTAAACAGCTGAAATCTTTTCTTGATAGGAACTGAGCAAATGACTGGCCGCATAAACAGCCAGATTGCCGCCTTTAGAATGACCGGAAACCACTATTGACCCCTCAAAGTCCTTTAAAAAATCAGAAAGATAACGGCTGGCCATCCGCTGAGCAGGAATTTCACGCATATAGGTCATCCGAAAATCTTCCTGCCAGCCAATCAAGCTGTCATCAGTTCCCCGGAAAATCAGCTGCGTATGCTTGGGCAGACTTAAGACCATGGCTGCGAACTGACGCTCAAATTCTTGGCTGACTTCATTGACATAGTAACTAAGAGACAAATCTGCAAAACGCCGGCTGGAAAGGACACTCTCAAGCAGCAGCAGACGCTCTTTGGTCACTAAAAAGTCGCGCTTAAAACGGGCCAGCATTTCTTCATCCAGATAATCTTTAAGGCATAGGCTGTCTCTGGTTAAATACGGCTGCTGCAGCCACTCTCCCAAAGGCAGATAGCCCAGCTCATTTAAACAGGCAATATCCACTTCATTTAAAGGCAAATCCTCAAAGGACCGCTCGGCATTTGTTTTCACATAATCAATAAAATTAGCCACAGTTTCCCTACTTTAAGATTGATTTGTTTACTTTCATTCTACAAAGTTTTTGCTTACAGGTCAATGAAAATATGATATGATAAGAAAGGTTTTACACACAGCACATTAGAAAGGTCAGTCCATGTCAAAAACACTTGTTTTTAGAATGCTTATTGCCCTGTCCGGTATTATTGGCGTTTCTATCCAAATCATGCAGTCCGGCTGGGGCATGCTTTTATACTATACAACTCTCTCCAATGTTTTCGTTTTTAGCTTTCTTATTTATCTCATTATCAAAGAAATGCTGGAGCCTCATAAACCTCTTGATTATCGGCTGCTGCGCCTCAAAGGCGGCATCACCATGATTATTGTCATGACTTTTATGGTTTATCATTTTATCTTAGCTCCTAAGGTGAGCGCCTATGATTACTACACACTGCGGAATTTTCTGGTCCACTACATTCTTCCTTTGGGAATGATTGCTGATACCTTGATTATGGATCGGCCAAAAGTCTATCACTGGTTTGACCCGCTGACTTGGACGGCTTTTCCTTTAGTGTATTTTGCGGCAGCGCTCTTTAACGGGCTTATCGTAAAATGGGAGGTACCTGGTTCTGCAGACAGCCCTTTCCCCTATTTTTTTATCAATGTGACCAAGTATGGCTTCAAAAGCGTCCTGATCAATGCCCTCGGCATTGCCCTTATTTATCTTTTGTTCAGCTATATGCTGATGTTTCTCAAATGTTTTATCGGTTCCGGAAACAAAGCAGTTAAGCATCAAAGGGCAATGAACATTTCCTCAAATTAAAAAAGCGGAGCGGCAAAACTGTCAGATATAGACAGCTGTCGCTCTGCTTTTTCGTTATTCGCTATCAGATTTATAAAGAACATTCTTGCTGAAGTCATCACTTCCAAAGAGGGTTTCTGCACTGACGTAAAGACGGTCGCGGGAGGTATCTGATGTATCACTGTGACCTTCTGTAAAGAAGTCAGCAGGAATCGTTGTTCCGCCCTTAACAAACAAGAGGTTATAAACGACTGTTCCGTCAGCAGAAGTCAAGGTTGCCTGATAAATAGCATCGTTTGTAGCCTGACCGGGAGTCAGTGTAAAATCTGTTGCCTTTTGAATAGTGGCACTTTCAAGACCTGCTGCATTTAATTTCAGGCTGTCACCTGCTTCGTTGGTCCAAGTGCCCGCTGCAGAACTGTAGTCCCCTGCTGCAATGGCTGCTAGATCAAGGCTTGGCGCCGGTGCTTGCGAAGACGTTGTTGTTTCCTCTTTTTCTTCCGGATCTTTCTTCGGATTGACCACATGTGTCTGTGTTTTGCTGTCTGCAGCTTTGTCCGAATCTTTAAGATTGGCAGAAATAAAATAGACAGCCAGACCTATGATAATAAGAAGCAGACCCAGCAATAAGATACTAAGTACCGTTTTTCTTCTGAATTTTCTGCGGCTAGCACGACGTCTTGGCATAATCAGCCCTCCCATTCAATATTACTCTTGCCTTTATTTTACACAAATTTCCTTTAAAAAAACAGACTTTTTAGGGTTTTTTAAAGGATTTTTTCCATTTTGGTTTCCCTAGGTTTTAATCCCTGACGCTCATAAAAAGCCAAGGCTCCTTTATTATCATTCCAAACATTGAGCGTTAAATTATAACACCCCTTGTCTTTAGCGTATTGTAAAGCAAATTCATACAGTTCCTGGCCAATCTTATGCCCTCTGGCTTCTTCAGACACACACAAATCATCAATAAAAAGTGTCTTCATGGGCTTGGAAACAGGAGAATCCTTACTTTCTTTCAGCACTAGAAACATGTGAGCCAAAATGCGCTCCTCATCATCGGTATAGACAAAAATCGGTCTGGATGCGTCTTGTAAGAGTTCTTCCAGTTCTTTTTCAGAATATTTACTTCCTGCCTTAGTTTCTTTAAAAAGATCCGGCCGCACCTGATAATGAACTTGAAATATCTGATGCAAGAGCTTTTCAATAGCCGGAATATCCTTTGATTGGGCTAGTCTAATGGCCATACTGCTGCTTCCTTTCCTTTTTGCCGTCAAATCATCCTCCTGCCAGTAAACGGTCTTCAAGAGACACCGGCCTAGCTTGGAGCTGATTTCTCAGTCTTACTTATCATCATCATCCATTGAAAGCACACTTAAGAAGGCTTCTTGCGGTACTTCAACCGAGCCGATAGATTTCATCCGTTTCTTGCCGGCCTTTTGTTTTTCAAGCAGTTTGCGTTTTCTGGAAACATCCCCGCCGTAACATTTGGCAAGAACATTCTTGCGCAGAGCTTTGATGTCTGAACGAGCCACAATTTTTTGACCAATAGCTGCCTGAACAGGCACCTCGAATTGCTGCCGCGGAATAATTTTCTTCAGCTTCTCAACAATTAATTTACCGCGTTCATAGGCAAATTCCTTGTGCACAATAAAGCTGAGCGCATCAACCTTGTCTCCGTTAAGCAGAATGTCCATTTTAACCAACTGTGATTTCCGATATTCAGAAATTTCATAGTCGAAGCTGGCATAACCGCGTGTTGAGGATTTTAATTTATCGAAGAAATCAAAAACAATTTCAGCCAAAGGAATCTGATAAATAACATTGACACGGTTATTGTCAATGTAATCCATGGTCACAAAATCACCGCGCTTACGCTGTGCCAATTCCATGACGCTGCCGACATATTCCTGCGGCACCATGATTTGTGCTTTGACATAAGGTTCTTCAATCGTATCAACCATAGTCGGATCCGGAAATTCAGACGGGTTGGATACTTCCAGCATATCACCGTCAGTCGTATTGACATGGTAAACAACCGATGGCGCTGTCATGATGAGATCAATGTTAAACTCACGTTCCAAACGCTCTTGGATGACGTCCATGTGCAGCAATCCCAAGAAACCGCAACGAAAACCAAATCCCAAAGCCTGAGAGGTTTCCGGTTCAAACTGCAAACTGGCATCGTTGAGCTGCAGTTTTTCCAAGGCTTCCCGCAGATCATTGTATTTACTGGAGTCAATCGGATAAATCCCTGCAAAAACCATAGGATTCATCTGTTTGTAGCCATGGAGCGGTTCCTCCGCCGGACGGTCAGCCAGTGTGACGGTATCGCCGACACGTGTATCTGCCACCGTTTTGATAGAAGCTGCCACATAGCCAACATCGCCGGTTGCAAGAAAGTCACGTCCTATAGCCTTAGGCGTAAAGATACCTACCTCTGTGACATCAAACGTTTTGCCGTTACTCATCAGCTTGATCTTATCCCCAGGTTTAACCATGCCGTCCATGACACGGATCTGCAGAATAACCCCGCGATATGCATCGTAAACAGAGTCAAAGATCAGTGCTTTAAGCGGTGCTTCAACATCACCTGTAGGAGCCGGAACTTTTTCCACAATCTGCTCAAGAATATCTTCAATGCCAATTCCCGCCTTGGCAGAGGCTAAAACAGCTTCGCTGGCATCAAGGCCGATTACATCTTCAATCTCAGTCCGCACACGTTCTGGATCCGCAGCCGGCAGATCAATCTTATTGATGACCGGCAAAATTTCCAAATCATTATCCAGCGCCAAGTAAACATTAGCCAGAGTCTGCGCTTCAATCCCCTGCGCAGCATCAACCACCAAAATCGCTCCCTCACAGGCAGCTAAGGAGCGAGAGACTTCATAGGTAAAATCCACATGCCCCGGTGTGTCAATTAGGTGAAAAATATAAGTCTCGCCGTCTTTAGCCGTGTAATTCAGCTCAATAGCGTTTAATTTTATGGTAATACCGCGCTCACGCTCCAGATCCATGCTGTCCAAGAGCTGGGCCTGCATCTCACGGCTGGAGACTGTTTCTGTCTTTTCTAAAATACGATCCGCCAGCGTGGATTTCCCATGGTCAATATGGGCGATAATCGAGAAATTTCTAATTTTCTCCTGACGTTTTTTAAGTTTTTCAGTATCCATTTGCTGTCCTTGTCAAAATTAATCAGTAGCTCTATTATAACAAAAAAGAGGGGCTCTTACCATAGATTATTAAATGGAAGACGCAAGCATCCGGAAAGCTGATAGCCTTTAACGGTCTGCTGTTTTTTCAAAGCAGAGTAAGAGAGAAGAAATCTATATTTTTTTCTGCTAACCTCAGGTGAATACTCTCTAGTTTTGCTGTTTAGCTAGCCGCTCACCATCAGCCACCCCAAAATGGCCGTACACCGTACCTGTAAACAAACAAACGATTTGCACAACACACATGTCTGTCCTAAAAACAAAAAACTGAGGAATAGATATCCCTCAGTTTTTTCTATCATGTCTATTGCTCTTCGCGCTTTTTAGCAGCCAACAAGGTAGCTGCGGCGAAAGCCGCTGAAACCAGACCAATAGCACTCAGGCTATTATGGCGGTCATCTCCGGTTTGAGGGAGAGTTGGCTGATATTCACGCTCTCTGACACGGGTCTCGTCTTTTCGAGCCAGTCTAAAATCATTTGATTTAACAGCTGCCATAACGCTGTTTTTTTCTGCCCTTGGCGGAGTTGGCGGCTGCGGTGTTTGAGGCGTCGGCGGCATTGGCGGTTCCGGTGTTGGTGATTCCGGATCTTCCGGCGGAATGCTTTGTGTTTCCACAATAAAGTTTTTATGCCAAGTTACTTTCGGTTTTTCCAGTTTTGGTTCGTTGGGCTTCTTAGGTTCCTCACCCGGATTTTCAGGAACAGCCACTGTGGAGTTAGTCGCAAACCAAATAGCTGTCGGTATTCCCTGATCATTGCCCCCGACAGTAAAGGTGAACGGTTCACCCTTATAAGTCATGGCACCGGCACCGTAGTAAGCTGTGGCAGAACGAGGGTCACCGTCTGCATTGACCGCATCCCAGCCATCATCGCCGTCACCGTCAAAAGTGGCACCGTTTTTCTTATACTGATTATCATTAATCGAGTAGATTTCATTGCCATGTAAGCTTATAGATGACCCCGGAATTTGAATGAACTCATTATTTCCTAACTCAACTTTCTCAACATGATCGCCGTAATCTGCCGTCCAGTGGTTAAGCGATGACAAACTCATAATAGATCTGTTATCAAGCAAGTCAATAGCATTGCCATTTTCATCAAAGAAGGTAATATGCATCGTCACACTAATCTTACCATCTCTGCCGGCATTAGATGTCTGTGCACCGATAAAAATTGTCTTGGTCGGATCATGGAACAACTCAACAATAGCAGTTCCATCGTTATTTGTGGAGCTGTTCAGCCTATAAGTGATAACAATCTTGCTGATTTTTTGCTTATTATAACTTGAATTGACAATATTTTCATAAGTGACCGCAATCGTATCACCAACAGCCATCTTAAACCAAGTATCCTCGTTGGGATCGTAAGGATTGGTTAAAGTAAAGTCGGTATCCACATACTTATCCGTATTAAACTGTTCCAGAATATCATCTGTTTGATGAGCCGCTCTGGCTGTTTTATTCAAATAATGGTTAACTCCATGAATAGTTATGGTAGCATGTGGCTCGTTTTCAAAAATGAGTCCCTGAGCCTTCTCAACTCTGCCGGCATCTTGACCGGAAGAAACCTGCTGCTGGTATTCATCATAGGCCGTCTTTTTAGCATCATATTCAGCCTTTTGGGTATTATAAGCCGCTAAATCCTGTTGGTACTGATTTTGATTCTGGGCATACTGAGTTTTGGCCGCATCATAATCAGCCACTGCCTGATTAATTTTTTGTGCCTGAGCCTTGTTATCGGCATCTGCCGCTGCCACAGAAGGCTGCTCCACAGGAGAAGTTTCTGTAAGATTCAGATTGGCATTTTGCGCTGCTGCTTTTGCATCCTCTAACTCTTGAGAAGCAACTTCAGATGTTGTTACCGTCGTATTGTCTGCTGTTTCTGTATTTGTAACCGTCACTGACGGGGACTGTGTCTGCTGGCTGGAAGCCGCAGGAACTGTCTCAGCAGTGTTGCTGCTGACATTGGTATTTGCAGGCGTACTAGGTGTTTGACCGGCGGCTGCATCTTCTGCCAATACATTTGTAGTTCCAAATGCGGCTAAAGCAAGACCGCTTAATAAAGTAATCCTAGCAGTTTTCGATTTCATAAAAAGCCTTCCTTTATCGTATTAATTCTAAATATAAAATACAACTCCATTATAACAGGATATGCTGTAATTTCAACCATTTCGACTATAAATTAAGATTTTCTGAAAGGTCTGCTGATGCTTATCTTATAAAAATGAGAGAATCCTTAAATTTAACGAACAAAAGAGCCTAATTACCGTTTTTAGGCTCTTTTCCAAGTTTACTCTCTTTGAATTTCTGTTTTAAATCGGATATAGGACCTAAAAAAACAGAATCCAGATTAACATCGTAGTAATCAGCTAAAGCGTTAGCCAGATGAATGGGGATATCAGAGCTATCATCTTCATATTTCAGCAGAGTTTCTTGTTGAATGCCCAGACAATCAGCCACCTCTTTAGGACTTAAACTATAGTTCACTCTGAGAGCTCGCAATGCCAACTTCTCCACTGTCACATCCCCTTTCATCTCACCAACATTCCCACACAGCCCGTTTTTAGGAGCATGGTCAAAAATAGCAGCGTTATAGCAGCGCTCTTTACTTTCAGAAGGGGACCGACTTAGAAAAAGGGAAACCAGCCAGTCGTTTTGACGTAAACGAAGATTTTGAAATTTTAAAATAATGTTGAGGTGAAGATTTTATATCGTCAAAACTTGGCCCCAATGAAAACTATTTTTAATAGAAACATTATAATTCGTTTTAAAACGAAAGTCAAGCCTTTACTCTTTTTTTATTTACTTTTGCGATTGAAAGCGGTATTATGTAAATAGTATTTTTCTAAAGAAGGTGAAGTATGGGACGCGGAAAATTAACGCCACAAGATTTAGAAGACATGAAAGTGATCTCCTCCAATATTCAGCGCCTGCTGGCAGAAAGCGGCATGAAGCAATCTCAATTAGCATCTGTTCTCAATATTCCCAAAAGCAGCCTCAACGAATACGTCAAAGGGCGAACGCTGCCAAAGGCCGGAAATATTCAAAAGATTGCTGATTATTTTGGATTGCAGAAATCTGATATTGACCCTAGATTTTCAAAAAGATCCGGCTCTTCTGTCCTCGAAAAAATTACCTACACCGCTCGGCAGCTGGATGCAAAAAGACAGCAAAAAGTCCTTGATTTCAGCCAACAGCAGCTGACGAAACAAAGGCAAACCACAGAACTGCCTGCTCAAAAGCACTTGGTCGACAGGCAAATTTCAAAAGATACGGGCGGCGCTGAATACCAGGAAATTGTTGATAAATTTATTGCGGATGAAATAAAGCATCAGGATACTGTTCGTTTAGACAGTATTAAAAAAGCCAAGGACCTCTATCAGGCCTTGGGGCACAGTTACGAGTCTATTGTACTTTACGGGGAAGTCTCAGCCGGAACCGGCATTTGGGTCGGTCATGAAAAACAAGAAACCATTAACTATCCGGCGCCTATCCCCAAACACGATATCGCTCTCAGAGTAAACGGCAACAGTATGGAACCTCTCTTTTACAACGGGTAAGTCATCTTTGTCAAGAAAACACAGGAGATCTACCACGGCCAGTTTATTGTTGCCATCGTTAACAATGAAGCCTATCTCAAAAAACTCTACAAAAAAGACCGTGAAATCAGGCTGATTTCGCTCAATCCTCATTATGACGATCTCATTTTGCAGGAAGATGATGACATTGAAATTATCGGCACCGTTATCACCTGATAAACCTTGTGCCTAACAGCCAAAACTGCAGCACAGCGCTGCAGTTTTTTGATGATAAAAAAAGAAAATCCGCAGATTTTCTTTTTTCCCTTGAAATATGGTTTCACAAAATCACATAAACCATTATGAATGTATTCCTTATGGCATTGGAACCATTCGAAACAACACAGCTCTAAAACAGAAAGTCTAAACCTAAGAAAGCAGTCAAAGTTTTGGAACCATTCGAAACAACACAGCTCTAAAACAATTCTCACACCCGTTTGGAAAATCGCATTGTTTTGGAACCATTCGAAACAACACAGCTCTAAAACAGACGTCTGTCGACATTGTCAGCCACGACAGTTTTGGAACCATTCGAAACAACACAGCTCTAAAACCAACAGCTATCATCAATGCAACTGATTTAAAGTTTTGGAACCATTCGAAACAACACAGCTCTAAAACTTCTATAAAGATAGTGGTAGTAGTAGTGGCGTTTTGGAACCATTCGAAACAACACAGCTCTAAAACTAGAATTGCTTCCTTAATTGTCTCTTTTTCGGTTTTGGAACCATTCGAAACAACACAGCTCTAAAACATTGCTGTTCTAATTTGAGGAAGATACTGAGTTTTGGAACCATTCGAAACAACACAGCTCTAAAACCCACAACTTTCGTTTTAATCTTCACTAGGTGTTTTGGAACCATTCGAAACAACACAGCTCTAAAACAAAAAAGAAAAAAGAAACCTAAAATAATGGGTTTTGGAACCATTCGAAACAACACAGCTCTAAAACGGTGGTGCTGTGTATAAAGCACACGTTCACGTTTTGGAACCATTCGAAACAACACAGCTCTAAAACTCGGTCAAAGATGATGTCTATTTGTTCATCGTTTTGGAACCATTCGAAACAACACAGCTCTAAAACAAATTCAGAACCGATGTTACCTGTTTTAAAGTTTTGGAACCATTCGAAACAACACAGCTCTAAAACATGGTTACCCCCTAAATAATCTCTTGACCTGTTTTGGAACCATTCGAAACAACACAGCTCTAAAACGACTGGATGATTGATTATCTGTCGGAAAAAGTTTTGGAACCATTCGAAACAACACAGCTCTAAAACCCTTTTTGTGCAGAAGCGGTCACGACTCCGGTTTTGGAACCATTCGAAACAACACAGCTCTAAAACCTTTGCTTGATATTTGAGTAAAGACATCGAGTTTTGGAACCATTCGAAACAACACAGCTCTAAAACCTTTCCCGGTAAAACCAAACGCTTTTGCGGGTTTTGGAACCATTCGAAACAACACAGCTCTAAAACAATCCTAGGGTTGTTTATTGGCTCTACTCAGTTTTGGAACCATTCGAAACAACACAGCTCTAAAACCTCAAAGCAGTTTTAATAGCCGTTCCCATAGTTTTGGAACCATTCGAAACAACACAGCTCTAAAACCTACTTTTGTTTTCAATCATTGCCGATCTCCGTTTTGGAACCATTCGAAACAACACAGCTCTAAAACATATTTTGGTCATCGTTCGGAATATCGTTTGTTTTGGAACCATTCGAAACAACACAGCTCTAAAACCTTTCTTTAAAACGGGATATCCTCTTCTGTGTTTTGGAACCATTCGAAACAACACAGCTCTAAAACACGCTGATTTCAATAGTCTTTTGAGTAATTGTTTTGGAACCATTCGAAACAACACAGCTCTAAAACATGTTTACCCCCTGAATAATCTCTTGACTTGTTTTGGAACCATTCGAAACAACACAGCTCTAAAACCTCAAAGCAGTTTTAATAGCCGTTCCCATAGTTTTGGAACCATTCGAAACAACACAGCTCTAAAACCTACTTTTGTTTTCAATCATTGCCGATCTCCGTTTTGGAACCATTCGAAACAACACAGCTCTAAAACATATTTTGGTCATCGTTCGGAATATCGTTTGTTTTGGAACCATTCGAAACAACACAGCTCTAAAACTTAAGTTGTTCAATCCATGAGCTATAGTCAGTTTTGGAACCATTCGAAACAACACAGCTCTAAAACTTGACCGCTCTATCAAGTCATGGAAAGAAGGTTTTGGAACCATTCGAAACAACACAGCTCTAAAACAAAGAATTAGGAGATTATCTAGTGTCTGCTGTTTTGGAACCATTCGAAACAACACAGCTCTAAAACATTCAGATGGTAGTGTCGGAGGTGTCTTTAGTTTTGGAACCATTCGAAACAACACAGCTCTAAAACATATAGTTAAGGTTTGTGATTTGAATATCGGTTTTGGAACCATTCGAAACAACACAGCTCTAAAACAGAAGAAGTAACTCAAAATTCAGATGATGAGTTTTGGAACCATTCGAAACAACACAGCTCTAAAACTTTGGTCTTGATTGACTATTACTCTACGTTGTTTTGGAACCATTCGAAACAACACAGCTCTAAAACCCCGTGGACCAATTTTCGTCTCGAAATTTCGTAATCGCGCCATTCATCTCAGCCAGATTTCAGCTTCAAAATGATTCCTTTTTTAATGTTTTAATTACTTATATTATACTCAAAAAAGCGCTAGAAATCAAGCTTTCCAGCACTTTTATTCTTGTTTCATAATTGTAATTTCTTCTCTAAAGCCCTGGTTAATACCTCAGAATAATTCACTTGATCACGATCTGCCAATCGCACCAGCCACTCAGGAACTGTGACATTTTTCCGAATGGCTTTATTATTTCTAAGGTAGGGACTGGGATCAGCCTGAATCAGGCTAACAAAACCATCCTCAACAGATATTTTTCTTATATCACTCGGCTTAGGCAATTTCATTCCCTCATCCAGATAAGATGCCAGTACACTTTCTAACATTTGACGAGCATTCTGCATAGCTTCTTCCAAGTCTTCTCCCTGCGTACCGCCGCCAAATTCAGGAAATTCAACCCAATATCCTTCTTCTTCCTTATGAAACATTGCCGGATATGTTTTCAGCATAGCTACTCTCCCTCTATCATCGCAAACCTAAATCTTTTAAGATTTTCTTTTCAAGCCCAACTTTAACTGATTGATTCCCATGAATCGGAATCGTCACAATATAAGGTATGCCATCTTTCTTGAACTGATGATGACTCCCTCGTACTCTAACCTCTTTCCATCCATTCTTTACAGCCAGCTTAGCTAATTCTTTTCCAGTTAAGGGCAAACTACTAACCTCATTTCTATATTATACGCATTATACGTATTTGTCAAGTAATAATAAAAGACAGTTCCCCATTTAGGAACTGTCTTATTATTCGTATTTAGTTATTGCTTTCTATCATTAAAAAATAGTCTTCATCTAAAACATACTGCGTAAAACCATCAATTTTGTGCGGTTCAAGAAATAGAACATTCATATTAGACAAGTGAATATATTCCAGAATTTGAGCTATTTCTTCCTTCTGAAAATACGACAAAGAATTGATAAAAACCAGAATTTTCTTTTTACTTAAATATTTATAAACTTGAAGGATTTCAAACATTTTTTCAAAAATAGTGTCACTTTTCGTTTCAATTTTAACACCTAAAGCCTTGATCAATTCTAAAATAGTAATTTCATCATACTCCAAATCTAATTCATTTTCTAAGCATTCATAAGCAATCAGCTCTGTAATAGTGTTAGCCAGCTTATCAATCATAGACTTCACTTCCGGCTTGTCATTAAACTGATTTTCTAAGTCAGCGTGAACCAGCTTCAAGAGTGACGGTGCATTGACATCATAGCCTAGAATATCTGTCACAAGCATCAGCTCGGATACTTTTAAACCCTTCAATTTTTCATCAAATAATTTGAGCTCACTGTCTTCGTCATATTGATACAGATTTTTTACGATTTGAGCAAAAACCTGCACATCTTCTATGACTAAAATAGTTGTTTCCTCAAGTTCAATCGGTTCATCTAATATTGAAAAATTAAGCTTCATCCAAGAAGTCCTCCCCCAGAAATACCAGACGTGAATCTGAATTAGAAATACTGGTATTGCGCTCACCGTTGAGATAAATCATGCGGGCAAACTGCTTTTCAGTCACTTTCAGCAAAGTGATGCTGCCCTTTTTAGGGTTATTTTCTTTCAAACGAGCAATCATTGCTGTATTGGCAGAGTTATTCAAAAGCAGCTTGCTGTAAACGGAAAACTGATGCATGATAAACCCTTCGCTCAGTAAAAATTTCCGAAATTTACGATAAGCTTTGCGCTCCTCAGCAGTATCTGTTGGCATATCAAACATTAAAATCATTCGCATATATCGGTAACTCATATCCTAAACTCAGGAACTCCTTTCCCATCATTATTCAGCGCCTTAATCACCTTTTTAGTATAATCGCTGACAATATTCGTCAGATACATCTCTTTATTATTGTAAAGATAAGTATCCGAAAACATACTGAACAGCTCACGTTTTATTTTGACAAAAGTGCTGTTTCGATTTTCATAAACAATACGGTCAACGATAGGACGGAAAGGTTCCATAATATCACTGGCAAAGTTAAACTGATTAAACTGGTTGGCATGCTTGAGACCAAACTGTGTCATACAGCCAGACACAACTACTTCACGCGCAAACATGCTCAAAAGCAGAGTATAACCATAGTCAAGACCTGCATTGATATCATTATCTTGTTCCCTAGAAAAATCATTCCCAAATAAGGTATTAAAATAAATCCGTGCAGAATGCCCTTCTCTATTGCTAGGGTCAAAAGGCTCTAAGCTATGATATAACTCCATAATGGACTGAGATTTTTCAAAATAGGAACATTCCCCCAAATAACAAGATTGGTTCAAAATCTTTTGTGCAATAATAGTCGTCCAAACATCGCATTTCACTTCTTCTGTCCAAGAAATCTGATGACTCAGCTGCAAGCTGGAATCGTGACGCGCATAATAAGGCATGAGCATAGCTGTTGGCAGACGTTTATCATCACAAAAAATAACTAAAATATTCTCATCAACCAAGCGCTTCATTAACATGGTTGATAAAACAATATCCGTTGTCTCAAGTAATAAGATGTCAATTTCAGACAGATGAATCATCTCTGTCTGATAAGCATCTTTAAAAATCAAGTGATTGTTTTTGTAAGACAACTTAGAATGCGTATTAACAACCACTGTTCTCCATCCTGCCATCAGTCTCCCCCTAATTTACTAAGATCAATCCGCGTTTCGTAAAGGCCAGTGATAGATTGGTGGATGAGGGTGGCAGAGAGAATGGACTGAGGTGACCCATATCGCTTCCTCGGTATTGTTGTCCCAAAAAACTTAAAGTCTGCTGGTGCACCCAATGCTGTTAATGTTAATAAATTAACGAAAGAACTACAGATTTCACTCACGGAATACTCTGCCATAGATTTAGAAAGAGATCTTATTTTACTTAAATTTTTATCTACATCAACAAACTTATCCGCAAACTGCCTAATATAATTCAATAAATCTTGAAACTCAGAGCAATGCTCGTTTATATAGTTTTTATGAGCTGGCTCTCCAACGCTATTTATATGTTTAGCATGATAAAGCAATTTCACAAGATAAGCTGGCAAAATCATTTCATTTGCTTTTTGCAGATCTCCACGTTTGTTATCATTAGCCATAACACTTGATAGCATTCTCCTACTACCGTCTTGGAACTCAAATAGGCTATATTTAGGTAACTTGATTATCTTTTTCTCTTGAACTCCTTGATATCCTTTTCTACTTAAAAAATCTAAGGAATTATTTTCAAAATCATTTTTTTCAAGAATTGTAATACCAAGCAATTCAGAACCTAATTTTAATTTCTTTACCTTGCCATTCTCGTTTTTACTATCTGCAACTACTAAAACGCAATAAGCTACTGTTGGACTGCCAAATCCTCCATACTTACTAGCTTCTAAAGTATTTTTCCGATTCAATAATTTATCAAAACTACCACGCGGATATATCGTTTCATTTGTTAATCCACCTGTCTGCTCTTCTACTTTCTTCACAATATTGATTTGTGGATAGGAGAGAACTTTTTTGACAGTAGCGATATGCTTTGTTTTATCCCAAGCAATTTCTCCTGTTTCATCATTCACTTCAATCATCGGACGTTCAATAATTCGCTCATCTGCTAGTTTGACTTTGGATTTGAACATATTCATGATATTAGAATAGAAAAACATCCTTTGAGTTGCCGTTTTACGTTCTCGGTAGCTATTATATTTTGGATACTCGCCATACACAAATTCCGGTTCCAGTTTAGGATATTTCATTAGGAGAGCCTTAGCCACAACTGCATTAAGATAAGCATCATGCGCATGATGGTAATCATTAATTTCACGCACTTTATAGAGTTCAAACTCCTTACGGAAGTTAGATACCAGATTGGATTTTAGAGTGACTACTTTGACCTTACGAATCCGTTTCTTATCTTCATCAAATTCTTTATTAAAATGTTCATCAAGAATACGTGCTACATGTTTAGTAATTTGACGTGTTTCAACTAATTGACGCTTGATAAAGCCAGCCTTATCATTTGGTGTTAATTCTTTTTTGGTTAAATTACTATATTTCCGTTGAGAAATCAGCCCACAGTTCAACAATTTATTCCAAAACGGTCTCATCCTATTGACAACATCTTCACTTGGTACATCATCTGACTTCCCACAATTTTTAGCTGACGACACTAGAACACGATTATCAATCGAATTATCCTTAATAAAGGCCTGCGGAATAATATGGTCAATATCATAGTCACTTAAACGATTAATATCTAATGACTCACCAGTATACATATCTCGGCCATTTTGGAGATAATACAGGAAAAGACGATCATTCTGCAAAGCTTGGTTATCTGTTGGATGTTCTTTTAAAATTTTATAATTTAAATCGCGGTCAAGATTTTTTATTGCCTCCTCAAGTCGTTTATAACGTTGTTGTGAATTGCGACGCCCCTTGGCCGTCGTTTGATTTTCACGTGCCATTTCAACAACAATTTGTTCTGGTTCGTATCCCATGACTTTCACCAGTTCATCAACAATCTTAACACTTTGTAAAATGCCTTTTTTAATAGCAGGACTGCCTGCTAAATCTTGAACAACTTGATGCAAATCATCGCTATTATCACTATACTGAGCCTTCGCAATCTCATCTTTAAACGTTAAGTTATCATCCGTAATTAGCTGCATCAAATTACGATTTGAACGACCATCATCAACTAAATAATCCATGATTGTCTTACGTGATAGTTTGTCTCGAATTCCGTTGAGTAATTTCGCTGACAAACGCCCCCAGCCCGTGTAGCGACGGCGTGCAAAATTATCAATCACTTTTTTATCAAACAAGTCCGCATATTTTGCCAATCGTTGTTTAATCATTTCTCGGTCTTCGAAGAGTGTTAATGTAAGAACAATATCTTCAAGAATATCAGCGTTTTCAGAATCGTCCATAAACGCCTTATCTTTAATAATCTTTAATAGATCCTGATAGATACCATAAGAGGCATTAAATGTTTCAGTTTCCTTATCCAAGCCTTGGATGTCAACAATTCTAAACTCATGAAAATTCTTCTCTAAGAACGTTAACAGTTTTCTCTTAGTAACTTTTCGTTCTTTCTTGAAAAGACCATCAAAAATTTCTTGTTTCAAATTCGCATCAAAGAATTTAGCTGTACCTGTTTCAGTAACATATTTAATTTTAGTCAATTCATTATAGACGGTATATTTTTCGTACAAGGGACTATGCTTTGGTAGCACTTTCTCGTTTGGCAAATACAAATCTTGATTAGTCATACGTTCAATAAAAGCCTGAGCTGATTTGTTTTTATCAATAATCTCTTCAAAATTCCAAGGTGTCACTTTTTCTTCCGAATTAAAGCTTGCCCAAGCAAAATCACTATGACCATGACGATCCAAAGGACCGACATAGTAAGGGATTCTAAAGGTCAAAATTTGTTGAATTTTTTCAGCATGTTCTTTTAGGAACGGATAGTATTCACCTTGACGTCTTAAGATAGCCTTCATCTCAGCTAAATGCACCTGATGAGGAATTGAACCATTATCAAAGGTACGTTGCTTTCTTAGAAAATCCTCACGATCGATTTTTTCAATAAAGTCTGCACTGCCATCTACTTTACCAATTAGATTTTTCACGTATTTATAAAAGTCTTCCTGGCTGGTTTTACCTTCAATATAACCCGCATAGCCATTCTTACTTGCATCAGAAAAGACTTCTTTAAATACATCATGTGTAAAATTCGCTTTGACAAAGGCTTTTAGTTTAGCTAAATCCTTATTATGCTCTTCATAACGTCTAACCATAGAAGCAGATAAGATCGCTTTTGTACTCAAATCATTAACCGTCAAGATTCCTGATAACAAAATGCTGTCGTACAGCTTTCGAGCAGCTACAAAGACATCTGTATATTCATCACCAATTTGTCCTAATAAATTCTCCAAATCTTCATCATAAGAATCCTTAGATAACTGTAGCTTAGCATCTTCAGCTAAATTAAAATTCGTCTTAAAATTAGGGAGTAATCCAAAAACAAGTGACACAAGGTTTCCAAAAAATGAATTTTTCTTTTGACTTGGGAAATGAGATAATAAAGCTTCTACTTTACGAGACTTACTCATTTTTTCAGTAATAATATCAGAGATATTGAGCTTTACATCTGCCAGATGACTATCTTCCTGTGTCACATCATAAGCCGTTAAAAACTGACTGAACAATTCCTGACTATCAGTATTTTTTACATCCAATTTCGGATCATCAATTAAAAAATGACCTCTAAACTTAATCATATGTGCCAAAGCCAAATAAACCAAACGTAAATCAGCTTTTTCTGGAGTATCTGCAAGATATTTTCGTAAATGATAAATGGTAGGAAACTGTTCATGATATTTCACTTCATCCACAACATTTCCAAAAATAGGATGGTGGTCTCCTCGCTTATCTTCAGCAACAAGAAAAGAATCTTCTAAACGATGGAAAAAACTCTCATCAACCTTATTCATTTCATCTGAAAAAATATCTTGCAAATACAGCAAACGATTTCGCCGACGTGTATAACGACGGCGTGCTGTACGTTTCAAGCGTCTATCTTCCGCAGTATTTCCACTATCAAACAATAAAGCTCCCAATAAATTTTTCTTAATGTAATTTTTGTCTGTATTTCCCAGAACTTTCATCTTCTTGGCAGGAACTTTGTAGTCATCTGTTATGACAGCCCAGCCGACAGAGTTGGTACCAATATCAAGTCCAATAGAGTAAGGCTTTTTCATCAAATTCTCCTTCAAAAATCTCTTGCAAAATAGTATTAAAAATTGTAAAATAAATGTGTTGGAATTATTCGAAACAACACAGCAAGTTAAAATAAGGCCGTGATTTTTAATCCAGTCCGTACACAACTTGAAAAAGTGCGCACCGATTCGGTGCTTTTTTATTTTATAATCCCAATATTTAAATCTAAAATTTTTCCGTTTGTCATAAAGAACTCCCTTTTATTTTATGTAAGCGCTTCTATTATACCACTATCTATGAAATATTTTAACAATATAAACGAAAAAATACAGAAATATTTCTGTATTTTTTCAATTAGATATATTGGGTAAACTTTAAAAGGGTATGCCTACTTTTCTTTTAAACTGCCAGTCAGATTGATAAAACGGATAAAGTGCTGTAAGCTGCCGGCCAGGCGGGCAATGAGATCAGGGTCATTGATTTGACCGTTTTCGTCAAAAGCGGCTGAGGCGTTTTTCAGAAAGAAAGGCTTATCAGCCATGACCCATGCTTTTAAGCCGGGAGCTGCGAGAACTCGTTTTAGATCTTCTTGAGCCTTTTGCGGGATATGCCCGTCAAGGGAGATTCCAACAAGCATAATCGGTTTATTTTCAAAGGGGCTTTGCTGGCGGGAAAACCATTCTAACAGAGATTTGAGATTAGGCGTCAGGCTGTGATTGTATTCTTCTACGGCTAAAATAAGGCCGTCTGCAGCTGAAATGCTGCTCTCTAATTCTTCTAAGATAGGATATTGATCAAAGCTTTCATCTTGATTAAAAAGGGGAAGCATCTCCAGTTGAATCGTTTCAAAATCAACTGCCAGTCCAAATCGCTCTTGAATAAAAGCCATCAATAAATGATTATAGGAAAAAGAGGTGCTCGTATCAACAATTCCCAGCAGTTTCATTTTTTTCTCCTTTGCATCATGATTGTTTTATTATACACAAAAATTTGGCCAGCTCCCAGAATTTGATTTGAGGAATAAAAAACGAAACAAAAGATGTTAATCTGATGTTTCGCTTGTTTGTTTTTATTCTGTCCGCAGTGCTTCTACCGGATCTTTTTTGGCGGCAACCCGAGATGGCAGAATGCCTGCAAAAACGGTCAGCAAAATCGAAATGGCAATCAGCACTACTGCTGACCAGACAGGCAGAGAAGAGATACTGCTGATATCCAGCAGATTTTTGACAATCATATTGATCGGAATATTGAGAAGGAGGGTGATCAGAATCCCAAGAATACCGGCAATGGCTCCTTCAATGACGGTTTCTGCGGTAAAAATGCGCATGACATCTTTTTTAGAAGCTCCCATCGCACGCAGAATACCAATTTCTTTGGTCCGTTCGAGAACTGAAATATAGGTAATAATACCAATCATGATAGATGACACAACCAGTGAAATAGCTACAAAACCAACCAAAATATAGGTAATGGCATTGATCATTGTAGTAACGGATGACATCATCAGGCCAATGGTATCCGTGTAATGGATGACTTTTGATTTTTGCTTATCTTTTTTGACCTGCTTATTATAATCACTGATCAAATCTTTAAGGGCTTCTTTATTTTCAAAAGAATCCGCATAAAAGTTGATGGTTTCAGGATTAGCGGTGTCTATAATGCCGATTTTTTCTAAATTGTCATCGTAGGTAGCAGTCGCATTTTCATTATAGCGATTGACATAATCTGCCATCTCTTCTGCTGACATCGAAGCTAAAGCAGCCCCCTGTTCTGCGCTTAAATTATCAGATGAGAAGGGCTTGCCGGAACTGGAAAAATCCTGACCGGTAAAGATATTGCGCTTCTTATTAGCCAGCTGCTCTTTGGCAATACTGCTGGCATTAACTTTTTTAGAAATATAAGCAGTCAATTTCTGGCTGTAACCAACTCCGGCATTTGAACTGCCTGAAGCAGTGCCTTCTTGGGGTTTGACAATACCCACAATTTTAATCGGTTCAGCTGCCTGTACTACCTTTTTCATATAAGCATCATTATCAGAGCGATCAACCCAGATTCTTCCTTCTTTTTGATAGACATCTGAATTGACAACCAGCTTATAGCTTTTACCGACTAAATCGGAGTACTTATAGCTGCTTTCTTTGGTATTTTTCAGATCTTTGCGGTTGTTTAATTCGCCGACGTCCTTAATTCCCAGACTGTAGAGGACATAATCATCGATTTTGTCATCTTCGTCTGCTATGAGAACAACTTCATTATATTTTTCAGGCAGATGACCGTTAACAACTTGATATTGAGAAGACAGCATTTTGGCATTTGACGACAGTTCCTGCCAAACATTAAGATTGGACAGCAAAACCTGAATGTTGCTGCCGGCATTTTTCACTTCCTTGCTCAGATTGCTGGGATTAACCGGTCTGACACCTTTAGAAGTATCAGCTTGATAAATTCTTGGTGACAGCTTATAAGAATACTGGATGTCCTTAGTGACCTTGCGGAATTTGCGGGAATGCTTTTCAATATAAGATTTAAAGGAAGCTAGATCATTATCCACAACCTGAGTTGAAATCATATTTTTCAGGATATTATCACTTTTAATAGTCTTCTTGTCTGATTTCTTCTTGTCACTGCTGCTTTCTTCATTGCCGGCTGCAAGCAAGCCCATAACGTTTTCATTGGAAGATTTTTCAATCGATAAGGGATAAGCAACTAAGGTATCTTCCTGAGTTTTTGCGATGTATTTTTGTGCACCGTTTGAAAGAGATAAAATCAGGGCAATTCCAATGATACCAATAGAACCTGCAAAAGCGGTCAGAAAAGTCCGTCCTTTTTTGGTCAGCAAATTATTAAAGGACAGTGACAGAGCTGTCATAAAAGACATCTTGGTTTTCTTAAAATCAACTGCTGACTGATCGAGGTCCTTATCGTGATAAGGATTGCTGTCATCAATAATCCGGCCGTCCAAAACCCGAACAATGCGGTTAGAATACTGCTCAGCCAAATTCGGATTGTGAGTTACCATGATAACCAGACGTTCCTGAGCAATTTCTTTAAGCAAATCCATGATCTGCAAGGAAGTTTCCGAATCCAAGGCCCCGGTCGGTTCGTCAGCCAATAAAATATCCGGATTGTTAACTAAAGCACGCGCAATAGCAACCCGCTGTACCTGGCCGCCCGACATCTGACTGGGCTTTTTCTGGATATGATCTTCTAAGCCGACACGTTTCAAAGCTTCTAAAGCGCGGCTGCGGCGCTCTGACTTGGAAACACCTGACAGGGTCAGTGCCAACTCAACATTAGCAAGTGCTGTCTGATGTGAAATCAGATTATAGGACTGAAAGACAAAGCCAATCGTATTGTTGCGATACCGGTCCCAGTCCCTATCTTTAAAATCTTTGGTTGACTTACCGTTAATCAGCAAATCACCGGCTGTATATTGATCTAAACCGCCTATAATATTCAGCAGGGTCGTTTTCCCAGATCCGGACTGCCCCAAAACAGAGACAAACTCATTGGCCCGAAAATTGATACTGACATCATCTAAGGCTGTCCGCTTGATCCCCGCTGTATCATAGATTTTAGTAATATGTTTTAGCTCTAACATGCACAGCTCCTCATTAAATAGTTATACTAATCATTGTAAGGTTTTAGGCCGGAAACTGCAACGAAAAACGTTAAAAAACGTCTGTCCCACGCTAAATACATCTAAAAATCACTCAGGTATCAAAAAAAGCAAGTCCTTAGGACTCGCTAGAGCTCATTTTGCTGTGCCTTTGCCGCCGAATTTCCCATAAAAGACTGCAAAAAACAATTTCATAGATAAGGAAAAAAAGCAGAAAGCAGTGCAGGAAGAAAGACTCAGGCAAGATATAAATCACAGGATCAGTGTAGGGGTTAAAAAGCCAGGTGCTGTCTCCGGCAAATAAAACCTGATGGAAAAGCGTAAAAAAAGTGTTAAAACCGACAAGTCCTGCCGCTAAAGTAAGCACTGCAGGGATGAGGGCACAAATTCTAAGCGCCCGCCTGTACAAAAGACCATAGCCCTTTTGAATACTATTTTTCATAAACATCAAAAAACTCGGCAAACTTATAAGAGCAGTCAGCTGAGCCAGATGAAAGAGCAGCTTGACCTGTTTAAAGTGGTGGAGGCCGTCTTTAGAAGAGGGAAAATCCGGCATAGACAGCTGCCAGTTAAAAGGATTTGTCAGATAAAGCATGAGACGGTTGAAATTATAGTGAATCTGACTGCTTTTCATATAAACCGTTTTCTCTAAGTTCAGCCAGGAAATCTCCAAAGGATAAAAAAGCCAGACGAAATAAATAGTTGCTAAAATGGAAAAAGACAGTAAGAAAAGGATTGTCAGTCCGAAATGCAGCCTATTTTTCATCGAAATCCCACTCCGCAAGACTCGATAAGACATAATCCGGCTGAATTGGCAGACCGGGCACCTCTTCTGCTTTGGTAAAGCCTGTTGTCACTAAAAGGGTAGCAATATCATTTTTGATGCCGGCCGTGATGTCCGTCAGGTAGTTGTCACCGACCATGAGTGCCTCGTGGCGCTTGACACCCAGATGATCCAAGGCTTTATTCATAATAACAGCCTCAGGTTTACCGATAATAATGGGTTTAACCCGTGTTGCTTTTTCTAGGAGCGATAAGATAGCACCTGCTCCCGGCAGGAGACCCCTTTCAGTAGGAATGTTAAGATCAGGGTTAGTGCCGATAAAGACTGCTCCCTTTTGAATGGCTAAGGTAGCCACTGTCAGCTTTTCGTAAGTCAGCTCTGTATCCAAGCCCACAACCACATAGGCTGGATTGCTACTGTCATGGGCATAGCCAGCCTCAGCCACTGCTGTCTTCAGGCCGGTCTCCCCGATAACATAGGCTGTTTTGCCGCGTTTCATATCATTCATGTAATCAATAGTAGCCAGTGTTGCTGTATAAATGGTTTTTAGCGGCGTCTGAATATTAAAAGAAGTCGCCAGCATCTCCTGCACCATTTCAGGAGTTCGAGTTGTGTTATTGGTTACTAGGATATAAGGGATCTGCCTCTTTTGCAGCTCTTTCACAAAGTCTTCCCCTGCAGGGATTCTGTCTTTGCCCTTATAAATCGTACCATCCAGGTCAATCAGATAACCCTTATACGCCATTCGTTTTTTGCCCTCTCTCTTTTTGATTTTCTTTTGTAGCTGCCACTGTGGAGTTTTCCTGCCCTTAGCCATACAGGGTTTTTAAACAGCTGTTATTGTATACTGTCCCACTCTGTGATAGCCTGGGCGTTGATGCTGCCGTTTGACGCAATCTCATGCTTGGTCAGGAGTCCTTCTTGTTCCAGGCGTGAATTGATATCATGACCGTATTGGACTTCTTTAACATATTTAAGATTGATTTTTTTAGGAATATGGTGTTTTAAAAATTCGAAGTCAAGCACATCATACATCCATTCCAAATAGCGGCTGTTGTTGACATGCCCATTGATATCAAGGTCAAAATAGCGCACATGATAAAGAGTACTGTCAGCATTTTCCAGCGGTCTGTACCTAGGACCCCGCAGAATTTTTCGAATTTTTTCTGATCCGTAAGGCGCAATAAGTTCCTCCGGAACATCATGAACCTTGCGCGTATCATAGTCCATGAGAACAAAGGTGGAAAGAATGTCTATAATCTTTTCACCCTGAGCATCGAAAAGTCTGAATTTTCGGTAGCAAAAATAGCGGTTGTAAGAAATCGGTTCGGTTTCAATTTCCACGGTTTCTCCAAACTGAGGCAGCCGTTTAATGGTTATTTCGTGCTCGGAAACAACCCAGACCAGATTATAGTCTTCAAGCAGCCGCTCATCGCCGATGCCTAACTCTACAGACTGGCTGCTTGCAATCTGCAAAGCAACCGATAAGATATGCGGGAGCTTAACATGATGGTTGACATCGCATTCATAAAAAGGTATTTGATAACGTGTTTTGTATTTTTTTCCCATGATTTTACTCCAAAATAAATTTTTCAGCGACCGTATCCCCTAAAAAGAGGCCTTTTTCAGTCATCCTGATCCTGTCTTTATCTGCTGTAATCAAGCCGTTTGCTTCTAAATCACGAAGAGCCGGACCGTAAACTTCCTCAAGCGACCGAGCAAATTTTTCTTCAAAGCGCTTGACAGAAACACCTGATTTCTTGCGCAGGCCCAGAAAAAGTTCTTCTTCCATTTTTTCGGACTGACTCAGTCTTTCCTCCTGCAATCTGGCATGTCCGTTTTCCTTGATGGCCTTTAAATAATGCTGAATGGGTCCGCGATTCCGATAGCGGACACCATTGATATAACCTGAAGCACCGGCACCGCAGCCAAAATATTCGACATTGTCCCAGTACATGAGATTGTGGCGGCTTTCAAAGCCGGGCTTGGTAAAATTGGAAATTTCATAATGGTCAAAGCCGTTATTTTCAAGTTCTTTAATAATGTACTCAAACATTTCGGCTTCTAAATCTTCTGTCGGCAAGTTCAGCCTGCCGCGGCGCATTTTATTCATAAAAACAGTATGGTGTTCCAAAATCAAACTGTAAAGACTGAGATGGGGAATATCCAAGGCCAGAGCCTTAGCAACATTTTCTCTGACATCGGCCATGGTTTGATTGGGCAGGGCATAGATCAGATCAATCGAAATATTGTCAAAGCCTGCCTTTTTCAGACTGTCAATGCTGTCATAAATCTGCGCCTCATTGTGCCCTCGGCCAATTTGTTTGAGATGTTTATCATTAAAAGTCTGCACCCCCAAAGACACACGGTTGACCGCTGATTGCTCCAAAACTGCTATCTTATCCGGAGTCAGATCACCAGGGTTAGCCTCAATGGTAAATTCTTCCAGCATGTCTAAATTAAGATTTTTGGACAAATGGTTCAGCAAATAATCCAGCTGCTCTGCTGAAATGGCTGTCGGTGTACCGCCGCCGATATAAAGGGTTCGCAAATCCTTAATTTGATAATAAGCGTTAAATTCTTTAATCAAAGCTTCTAGATAAGCATCAACAGGCTGATTTTGGATAAAAACTTTTGAAAAATCACAATAGTAACAAATCTGTGTGCAAAACGGAATATGCACATAAGCTGATCTTGGTTTTAAATACATGCTATTATTTTACCACTTTTAGTTTAAAATAGCAGAAAATCCCAATTTTTTACAGCAGCGACTTGACAAAATAAAGTAGACAGTGTAAATTTATTCCAAAAAGTAGACACTGACTACTTTTTGGAAACCACAAAGAAACAAAGCAGAAAAAAATAACGACCGAATCAGAAATAATTGCTGCCTTTGTCTGGTTAAGGAGATTTTACCATGAAGCGAAATACTGCAGAACTCAAAGAAAAACTGATCCAAACCGGTATGGCTGAGATAAAAAAACACGGCATTGACAGACTCTCTTTACGGACAGTAGCCAAGACTTGCGGGGTTACTCACGCCACCCCCTACCGCCATTTTAAAAGTAAAGAAGACTACCTGAGGGTCGTTTTAAAGCGTCTTTCTGCTTTTCTCAGTCAGGAGATGCAGCAAGGACTTCAGCAAGAGACATCTGCCCGCAGTCAGCTGGCAAAGATGGGCTTTAATTTCATTGCTTTTGCCCAGACCTATCCATATTTTTTCGAGGCTCTCTTTGTCAAATTTCCCTTTAAATATATGGAAGTCACCCAGGAAACTATCGTGACCTATTATGATTTGCCGGGATTTGATATTTTCAAAAGCATCGTTAAAAAGCTTCGCAAAGAAGAAAACTTTTCAAACAGTGAAACGGAAACCCTTTTCCATTTTTGGAGCTTTATTTCAGGCTTAGCGATTTTGACCAAAAGCCCGATTGGCGCGGACTTAGATAATAAGGCCATTCAAACAATCATCAATCACATGCTTGATATCTATATCAAAGGAGAACGCTCATGAATACCTTAATCGTTTATGCACACCCCAACCCTAAAAGTTTCAATGCTGAAATTCTCAAAACGGTTCAGACTAACCTCTCCAAGGCTCATACAGTTAAAACCATTGACTTGTATGCTGAAGCGTTTGATCCGCTGCTGCGATTCGACGAGCAGCATAAACGCCGCGATTTAGATAAGGTCGCTGAAATGGAAAACTATCGCCAATCTGTCACTTGGGCGGACCAGCTGATTTTTATTTTTCCAATCTGGTGGAGCGGCATGCCGGCTATTCTCAAAGGATTTATTGATCGGGTCTTTGTCAGCGGTTTTGCTTATTCCTATAAAAAAGCAGGACTTGCAGGCCATTTAAAGGGAAAATCTGCCTGGATTATTACGACTCACAATACACCGACCTTGATTACTCCTTTTGCTCAGGATTACGGGAAGGTCTTAAAACGGCAAATTTTAAAATCCTGCGGTATTTGGCCAGTGAAACTAACCCAGTTAACCCCTGTCGAAAAAATATCTGCTGGCAAACGTCAGAAACTGCTGGACAAGATTGCTCAGACAGCATGCAGCATATAATTTGAATCAAAGAAGGGACCGAAATTATTTCTCGATCCCTTTTAATTTGTCAGCTCTAAGCCTTGCTGCTTAGAATATCAAGCTGTAAGCATCTTCTAAGTAGGAAACAATTGTTCCTAAGAATTCAGCAGCAGGTGCCCCATCTAAAACTTGATGGTCAAAGGTCAAGCTAAGCGGCAGGTATTGTTTTTCGACTATTTGTCCTTCTTCATCTAAAGCAAGAGCTTTTTGAATAGTACCGACACCCAAGATAGCCACTTCCGGCGTGTTCAAAATTGGGGTAAAGTATTCAACGCCCTGACCGCCAAGACTGGTGATACTGAATGTTGAGCCGGAATAAAGTGAAGCATCTAAAGTTCCCTTTCTGGCCTGTGCTGCCTGTTCTTTAATAGTCCGTCCCAAATCCGACAAGGTCCGCTTGTCTGCATTATGGATAACCGGCACTACTAAACCATCGCTTAAAGCAGTCGCTATACCAATGTGAATTTCCGACTGCAACTGGTACTGTCCGTCAGCATACCAAGCATTGGCTTCTGGGTGATCCCGCAAAGCTTTAGTAACTGCCTTGGTTAAGAGTGTTGTGATTCCGATTTCGCCGTTTTCCAACGGTTCCTTAACCTTAGACTGGATATTTTTTCGGAAAGCCAGCAAAGATGTTATATCTGCCTTACGGTGAATGGTTAACTGCGCACCTGTCTGCAGACTCTTCATCATGCGCTCAGCGATAACTTTGCGCATACCTGTCAAACCAGCTCCGTATTCAGCAGACACTGGAGCTGCTTTAACAGCTGCAGGCTTGGCAGCCGGAACACTTGCCGGATTAAAGGCTTCAACATCCCGCCGTGTAATTCGGCCATTACCGCCTGTTCCTTTAATAGAGGAAATATCCAAACCTTTTTCCGCAGCAATTTTACGTGCCAGAGGTGTAATAAAGATTCGTCCGCCTTCGTGCTTAACAGCTGCCGCAGCCGGAACTGCTGCAGTTTCTGTATCATTTGAAGAACTGCCGCTGTCTTCTGCTGTAAGATCTGGTTCAGGCTCTTCTGTGCTTTCTGACTCAGGAACAGTCTCACCTTCCTGACCTACCCAGGCAATGACTTGCTTACAAGGGACAGTTTCCCCTTCGTCTTTGAGAATCTTTAAAATGACACCGGCTGCCGGAGCTTCAACTTCGCTTGTTAATTTTTCAGAACTGATTTCCAATACAGGATCGCCCATAGCAACGGTGTCGCCTTCTTTGACGAGCCACTGATTAATCAGTCCTTCTGACATCGTTAAACCTAATTTAGGCATCACAATTTCTGTTGCCATATTATCCCCCCTTCTAGGCCTTCAAGTCATCAATTAATTCAGCTGCTTCTTCAATGACACGGTCTGCATTAGGGATGTATAGCTGTTCAAGGTTGGTGGCAAATGGCACCGGCACATTTGGTGCACAGACACATTTGATTGGGCCGTCTAAGTAGTCAAATGCTTTATCATTAACCACAGAAGCAATATCTGTCGCGGTGTTGTTATGCGGATTGGATTCATCCACAACAATCAAGCGTCCGGTCTTTTTAACTGATTCGATGACTGTTTCCTGATCCCAAGGCGCAACAGTTCTCAAGTCAATAACTTCAACAGAAATACCGTCTTGTGCCAAGCGGTCAGCCACTTCATAGGCTACATAGAGCATCTTGCCGATCGTTACAATAGTCAAATCACTGCCTTCGCGGCGAACAGCAGCCTTTCCGATTGGAACCGTATAATATTCTTCCGGAACTTCGCCTTTTAATCCATAGAGAGTCTTGTCTTCTGAAAAGATGACAATGTTGTTGTCCTCAATAGATGAAAGAAGGAGACCTTTAGCATCATAAGGTGTTGCCGGAACAACAACCTTAAGGCCCGGAATCGAACCAAAAATACCATAGTAGGTGCCTGAGTGCTGAGCTGCTGCTGAAGCTCCTGCTCCGTGCATGGTTCTTACAGTCATAGGCACCTTGGCCTTACCGCCAAACATGTAGCGTACTTTAGAGCCTTGACCGATAAGAGCATCAAAACAAAAGCCTAGGAAATCATTGAACATGAGCTCAGGAATCGGACGTAAGCCCGTCAGAGCCATGCCGACAGCTGCTGACATATAGCCGTGTTCTGAAAGAGGAGTGTCAATGACACGGTCACGGCCGTACTTAGGCATAAGTCCCATCGTAACGCCCATAACGCCGCCCCAAGCTTCTTCATTTTGTTCTTCCAAACGTCTAACTTCGACACCGCCTGCGATATCTTCACCAAGTAAAACGACTGTGTCATCTTTGGCCATTGCCATATCAAGCGCTTCGTTAATTGCTTTCATAAATAACAGTTCTCTAGCCATTTCTAACCTCCTTCATTTACTCAGCAAATACATCTTCAAGCAGGGATTCCGGAGCAGGAATCGGACTGTCTTGGGCGTATTGAATAGCCTCTTCGACATCTTTTTTGGATTCTTCCAGAATTTCATCCAATTCTTCTTCTGTCAGCAAATCGTGCTCAATCACATGATCGCGGAAGACTTCCAAAGGATCAACATCTGCCCATTCCTTTTCTTCACCCTCAAGTGCCTTGTATTTTTGCTCATCACCTTCAAAGTGACCGTAATTACGGTAAGTAACAGCTTCGATAAGAGTCGGTCCTTCACCTCTTCTAGCCCGTTCAACTGCTTCTTTAGCCACTTGGTAAACAGCAAAGAGATCTTTACCGTTAACCCGGATACCCGGCATGTCGTAAGCCAGAGCTCTTTCAGCAATTGTTGGAGATGCGGATGAATACCACTGAGGTGTTGATTCAGCAAAGAAATTGTTTTCATTAACAAAGATGACAGGCAGCTTCCAAATAGACGCCATGTTCAGGCATTCGTGAAACAGCCCTTCATTAGCGGCACCGTCACCGAAAAAGCAGACAGCGACATTGTCGGTTTTGAGATATTTGTTGCGCATGGCTGCTCCAGTTGCCAAGCCGAAACCGCCGCCAACCATGCCGTTGGCACCTAAAATGCCCTTATCGATATCCGCAATGTGCATGGAGCCGCCCTTGCCTTTGCCAAGACCGGTCGCCTTTCCGAAAATTTCAGCCATCATTCCTTTCAGATCGCCGCCCTTAGCCACACAGTGGCCGTGGCCGCGGTGAGTACTGGTAATGTAATCTTTGTCTGTCAGATTGGCACAGACCCCTGTAGCAACTGCTTCTTCACCTGCATAAAGGTGAACAAAGCCCGGAATTTGTCCAGCTGCAAAGAAGCGGCGGGCATTTTCTTCAAAATTCCGAATATCCCACATGGTCTTGTACATGGCCTTAGCCTGTTCTTTTGAAACTTCCTCAGCTTCAATGTCCGTTGCTGTGTGAACCTTCAGGTCAACAAGTTCTGAAACAGATGTATTGCTTCTGGTTCTCGTTAATTCTTGTGGTAAATCTTTATAGTTTGGCATTCTGCTTCCCTCCTATGTTAAAGTCTTTACTGAACAATTCGTTTAGCAACTTCCTGTATCAGTTCTGAAATAGTTGGGTGAGCAAAGACAGTGTCAACAACTTGATCCAAGGTTCCCTCTGCCTGCCTCAGTAAAATCAGCTGCTGCAGTAAATCTGTTGCGTGCTCGCCAACAATAACAGCTCCTAATAGTTGATGGTACCTCCTTTCTGAGATAAGTTTTACAAATCCTTCTGATTCGGCTGCTGCCAGAGCCCGGCCGTTGAAGGAAAACGGCAGCTGTTCAGTCTGAACATTATATCCCTGTTCTTTGGCTTCTTCTTCACTGAGCCCAAAAGAGGCCACTTCCGGGCTTGTATACAGAGACCGCGGCACACCCAGAGCATCTACAGGCTCTTCTGCCCTGCGGCAAATAGCCTTGACTGCCTTGATGCCTTCCATGCTGGCAACATGAGCCAGCATATAACTTTCTGTCAGATCACCAATAGCGTAGACATGGGGAATTGATGTTTCATAGTAGTCATCAACCTTGATGAATCCTCGCTCTGTCAAAGCAGCACCCATTTCCTGAGCCAGTTTTGTATTTGGCTTGCGCCCTGTCGCTACCAATAATTGGTCAAACTCCTGAGCGCCGCCGTCTTCCAGAACAACTGCCTGTTTCGTCACTTCCTTTATTGAAGCGCCTTCAAAGATACGCACTCCTAATGCCTTTAGCTTATTTCTGATAATGCTGCGCGCAGCTTCATCCTCTGTTAAGAGAATTTGCGGTGCCACTTCGACAACTGTAACGTCCACACCCAGCGGTTTCATGGCAAAAGCCAATTCAATAGCAATCACACCGCCGCCGATAATGATAAATTTTTTCGGCAGAACCTTTAGACTAAAAAAAGTGTCTGTTGTCAGATAGGCTGCCGAGTCAATCCCATTAATGGGCGGAATAAACGGATAGCTTCCGGTTGCCAGAATGACATCTTTTCCTGAAATTTTTTCGCCATTGACGATGAAAGTCTTATCCTTATCAAATATCGCCTCACCTTCATAATAATCAATTTTCAGTGTTTTAAACGTCGCATGGATGCCGCCCTGCAAGGCAGAGACAACCTGATCTTTACGATTGACTAACTTTTCAAAATCAATCCCTTCAAGATTGGTTGAAATTCCGTGCTTTGCGGCTTCCTTCATTGACAAGAGCCAATGGCTGTGCTGAAGGTAGGCCTTTGAGGGAATACAGCCGACATTCAGACAGGTTCCGCCGATAAACTTCTTTTCAACAACGGCAACCTTCTTGCCAAGCCTGGCAGCTTCTTCAGCGGCAACATAGCCTCCAGGTCCGGCACCAATAATTAAAACGTCGTATTTAGCCAAAATATCACGCTCCTTTCTCCAAAAACTAAAGGGCATTATATATTGTTGTTGAAAACGCTTTCTCTAACTTGATTGTAGTACTTTCCATAGGGAATTTCAAGCAAAAAAAGTTTGTGAAATTTCTTTTTATCATACTTTTTTAAGCTAAAAAACCACCGGTTAAGGTGGTTTTATCAAGCGATTTCCCAATAAATTATTTTCCAAAAATCAAAAATTAGTGAAACATTAAAAACTAAGAAAAGCTAAAGGAAAGCTTCCCATCTTTGAGCGAGACCTTGGCAAAAAGGTCTTTTTTAGAGTCTGTCTGGTTCTTAATAATATGCAGAGCAAGCGGATTTTCCAGTTCCTGCATGATTGTTCTCTGTATGGGACGGGCACCAAAGGCCACATCAAATCCTTTTTCTGCCAAAAATGAATAGACAGATTCTGTCAGCTCAAGATGGACAGCCTGATCCAAGAGACGTTTCTGCAGATCAGCGACCATGACCTTAACTACACCAATCATATTTTCTGCAGAGAGTGCATTAAAGACAACGGTCTCATCAATCCGATTGAGAAATTCAGGTCTGAAACTATGATTTAACTCCTCTAAAACTTCTTGCCGAATGTCATCAGTCAGACATCCATAGTCATGCAGACTCTGCAAAATCTTAGACGATCCGATATTGCTGGTCATAATCAGAATCGTATTTTTAAAGTCAATGGTCCGCCCCTTGGAATCAGTCAAGCGGCCTTCATCAAGAACCTGCAAAAGCGTGTTAAAAACATCCGGATGAGCTTTTTCAATCTCATCAAGAAGAACGATGGAATACAGCCGCTGGCGGACAGCTTCTGTCAGCTGGCCGCCCTCCTCATAGCCGACATAGCCCGGAGGCGGTCCGACCAAACGGGCAACGGCATGCTTTTCCATATATTCAGACATGTCCAGACGCACCATTTCAAGTTCACTGCCAAAAAGGACTTCGGCCAAGCGCTTGGCTAAGGCAGTCTTTCCGACACCTGTCGGACCAAGAAAAAGGAATGAGCCGATCGGCCGTTTAGGATTTTGAATCCCGGCACGCGAACGAATAATAGCTTGTGATACCTTTTGAACAGCCTGATTTTGGCCGATGATTTTTTCATGCAGCAAATCTTCTAAGTGCAAGAGTCGGTCACGCTCGTTTTCCATAACACCTTGTACTTTAATACCGGTCAAGCGCTCAACAATGGCCGCAATATCTTCTCTCGTGACTGAAATGTCAATCATTGATGTTTGAGACAGGCGCTCCTGCTCCAAGTCTTTGATAATCTGATGCTGCTTGGCAATTTTACTGTCTTTTAACTCAACGTACTCAGCAATCTGATTGTTTTCTAAGGCACGGTCAGCTTGATCTTCCAATTCTGCCAGCTTCAGATGAATGTCCTGTTCCTGATCCAAAAGCTGACGCTCATTTTGCCACTGTGCCAACAAAGCGTTTTGTTGATCTTCCAATTTTGCCAAACGATCTGTTAACGGGTCTGTTTCTTCGGCATCCGCCAAGCGCAGGAGATGAATCTTCTGGGAGACAATCTGTACGGACAGGTCATCGATTTGCTTAGGATAGGCTCTGGCAGCAATTTGTTTGACCGCACAGGCTTCATCTATCAAATCCAAAGCTTTATCCGGCAAAAAACGATCAGAAATGTAACGTTTGGACAGTGATACTGCTGCTTCGAGCGTGTCGTCTGCAAGCCTGACCCCGTGAAAATTTTCATAGATCGGCTGCAGGCCCTTCAAAATGTCCATGGTCTGCTCTGTATCCGGTTCATGGATCAGAATCCTTTGAAAACGTCTTTCCAGAGCCTTGTCATATTCAATGCTCTCCCGATATTCCGCATAGGTCGTTGATCCTAAGATCCGAATATCACCTCTTGCCAGAAGCGGCTTTAAAATGCTGGCGGCATCAACCGAACCTTCTGTCCGCCCGGCACTGACAATGGAGTGGATCTCATCCACAAAAAGAATAACTTTGCCTTCTGAAGCTACAACTTCATTTAAGAGAGCCTTGAAACGCTCTTCAAATTCACCTCTGTATTTGGTTCCTGCCAGCAGTGCCCCCATATCAAGGCTGTAAATCAATTTTCCTTGAAGATTTTTAGGAACCTGATTTTTGACCAAACGCTGGACAAAGCCTTCCATAACAGCTGTCTTACCGACACCCGGGTGTCCTACCAAAACGGCATTGTTTTTAGTTTTCCGTGACAAAATCCGGATGATGTCATTGATTTCATCCTGGCGGCCGATAATTTTATTCACATGGCCATCAATAATACGCTGATTAAGATTAGCAGCGTATTTCTCCAAAGCGTCATAGACATCCTCCTGACTGGAAGAGATAGCAGGCTTCCCTTTTCGCATCTTGTTCATTTTTTGATAGACCCTATCTTTGGTTAGACCATGCTCCAGCAAAAAAACGGTGATTGGATTGCGCTGCTGGTTAAAAAGCGCCAAAATGAGGTGTTCTGCAGTCACCACCTGATCACCTAAATCCGTCATCTCTTCTTGGGCATCGTCCAAGAGATTTTTCAGACGCTGACTGTACAGGCGCGCATAGCTGCTTTTTTCAGTACTTGAAAGAGCAGGGATTTTGGCAACTTCTTGGTCAATCACTTTAAGCAGCTGACGGCCGCTTATTCCTACAGATTCGTAAAACTGAAAGCCAAACTGCTCCGGCTGTACGAAAGCTGACCATAAGTGGGGAATATCCACCTGATAATTGCGGTGGGAAACAGCCAGCTCTTTGGCCTCTGCCAGAGAATCCTCAACCAGCTGAGTCATTTTATCTGCCATAAAATCACCCTTTCACATTTATTAAACGCTTACATTTTCCAGTTTACTTTAGTATAGCACAAATTATGCTTTCTGGCATTGATTCAGACAGTACACCGGCAAACAAAAAGGAGCAGAAATAAAGGTATTTCTGACTCCTATGAATTACATTTAGTATTGACGTGTACAAAGTTTTTAAATACCGATTTCTGCTTCGACAACCTTGGCAATCGTGTCGACATAGTAATCAACTTCTTCAGAACTGGGTGCCTCTGCCATGATACGCAAAAGCGGTTCTGTTCCGCTCGGACGAACCAGAATACGCCCGTTGCCGGCCATTTCTGTTTCCATCTTTTCAATTACATTTGCAATTAAAGGCACATCCATAGCTTTATCTTTCATGCCGTTTTCAACACGAATATTAACCAGTTTTTGCGGGTAAATGGTTACTTCGCCGGCTAATTCAGACAGTGATTTGCCGGTTTCTTTCATGACCTTGGTCAGCTGGATAGCTGTCAGCTGGCCGTCTCCGGTAGTATTGTAATCCATAATAATCACATGACCGGACTGCTCACCGCCCAGATTATAGCCGGAACGGCGCATTTCCTCAACCACATAGCGGTCGCCGACTGCAGTGACTTCCTCATTAATGTTTTCCCGATCCAGCGCCTTGTGAAAACCGATATTTGACATTACTGTTGTAACAATCGTGTTCTTAGCCAGTTTGCCTTTTTCAGAAAGGTACTTGCCGATAATGTACATGATCTTATCACCATCAACAATCTCGCCGTTTTCATCAACAGCAATAAGGCGGTCACTGTCGCCGTCAAAGGCAAGACCAACAGCCGAACCGGATTCTTTAACCAGCTCCTGAAGCTGTTCAGGATGAGTCGAACCCACGCCATCATTGATATTAAGGCCATCTGGATCATCACCAATGACCGCAATGTCGGCATTTAAATCAAGGAATACTTGACGGGCAGATGAAGAGGCCGCACCGTTAGCTGCATCGATAGCGACTTTCATTCCTTCCAAATCTACACCGGTAGAAACGAGGAATTTCTCATATTTGCGGACACCCTCAGGGTAGTCAATCAGTCTTCCTAAACCGGCAGCACTTGGCCGTGGGAGCCGGTCTTCTTCCGCATCCAAAAGTGCTTCGATTTCCAGTTCGCGGTCATCATCCAGTTTAAAACCATCGCTGCCAAAGAATTTAATGCCGTTGTCCAAGGCCGGATTGTGGCTGGCCGAAATCATAACACCGGCACTGGCTTTTTCGGTGCGAACCAAATAAGACACACCGGGTGTTGCTAAAACTCCCAGCTGATAGACCTCAATACCTGCTGATAAAAGACCCGCAACCAGAGCACTTTCCAGCATCTGACCTGAAATACGTGTATCACGCGCTACAAAAACTGTTGGATTTTCTTTTTCGTGCTGACTGAGCACATAACCGCCAAAACGGCCGAGTTTAAAGGCTAACTCCGGCGTTAATTCAACATTTGCTTCACCGCGCACACCGTCGGTACCAAAATATTTTCCCATAATTATTTGATGCTAGGCATCTTCCTCCCTTTAATCTAATGTCATTATAATATTATTTTTTCTTAGCTGTCAACTTAACCGCAACTTTATTAGGACTGATCTTAAGATCGCCGGCTGACAGGCCGACCGTCTTGGTCGTATCCTTGGTAACATCGGAAATATTGACTTTGACCTTAATAAAAGAGGTCTTATCCAGCTCTGCCTGTTTGCCGTAAATAACAGCTTCTTTGGTCTGCAGTTCATAGCGAATATCAGACAGATTATGATTTAGCTGACCGGTCAGCTCAACAACAATCGGAACTGTTTTTGACAGCTCTTCCACATCAACATCCAAATCTGTTTTCGTTGGATTAATGATACTTGGCAAAATTTTGCCGCTTTCAGAAACTGCCTGCATGGTTACCATACTGCTGTAATCCTTTGAGAGGATCTGCTCCTCCGGCAGGATAGCCGCCACATGATCAATTTGATTGATGGTTGCTTCATCACTGGTTACCTCTACTTCAGATACACCGGTTGACACTTTCGCCAGTCTGTAACCGTCTGCAATCTGATTAGCAGTAACCCTTCCTTCAACTCTAAAGGTCTTCGTCTTTTTCTTGCCGACATTCACTGTTATAGTGGTCGGTGAAGATTCCGCACTGACGCCGCTCGGAAGATCTTTCACCTCCAGAGGCACTCTGTTGGTTCCTTCCCTGGCATTGGATAAATCAGCTACTACCTTAAAATGTCTGGTGTCACCGTTGATTTCGGAGTCTAATTTGACGCGATTGGTTGATGTCAGGTAGACTTCTGTATCATAAGAATAACCGCTGATAAAGTATTTATTGCTGTCATACTTGATATCAATAGGAACGTTTTCCAAGGTATGACTGTATGTCTGCAGGAGACCGTTTGTTTTATTCCTTGAATTATAATTAACAGAACTTGCTGTCAAAAACAGCAAGATGGCAAAGAAGATTGAAACAAGAGGCAGCCAGAGGCGTTTGGTAGAAATTCGTTTAAACATGATGTTGACCTCCGAAGAATTGTTTCAGACGATTCTTTTTCTTGGGTTCTTCTTTGATAAAATGATCACGCAGCAAAACTTCAAAAGCATCGATAGACAGGTCGTGGACAAAATCGCCTTTATAAGCAATGGATATAGCTCCTGTTTCCTCAGAAACGACAAAAGTAAAGGCATCAGAGTTTTCAGAAAGTCCGATAGCCGCCCGGTGTCTTGTCCCAAATTCCTTGGAAATATGGCTGGACTCTGAAAGAGGCAGATAAGCACAGGAAGCCGCAATCTTATTGTCTTGAACAATAACAGCTCCATCATGCAAGGGCGTATTGGGAATGAAAATATTAATCAGCAGCTCTCCTGAAACATCTGCATCCAAGGGAATTCCCGTCGCAATATATTCCTGCAGGGTCTGCGTCTCTTCAACAGCTACCAAGGCTCCAATCTTTCGCGGGCTCATATAAGCAACAGCTTTGACAAACGCATTGACCAGCTTTTCTTCATCGCTGAGCTGCTGTCTTTGAATAAGTGACTGGGGTGTCCGGCCAAAACGTTCCAGCCCCGAGCGGATTTCCGGAGCAAAGATAATAACACCGGCGATGACCCCGTAAGTAATCACCTGATTCATCAAAAAAGCTATCGTCGTAAGTCCCAGAAATTCTGCAATAAATTTAAAAAGGACAAATAAGACAACCCCTTGGACTAAAGCCATGACCTTCGTTCCGGCCAGAGCCTTGATAAATCTGTAAATCAGCCACGATACAATGGCAATATCAAGGACGTGAATAAAAATTTTCAGCGGGCTGTCAAACAGACTGGTCCAAAAATTGGCATCAACATCAAATAAAGTATTCATACAACTCTCTCTTTTAGTAAAAACTAGCTCAATACATGCTTTATCATTATATCACTTTTCAAGCGATTTTTCTGTATCTCAAACTCTTTTTTTATGATAAAATGGTCTTATGACTCTTAAAACACAATTAGGCATTGTTGCCGGCAAAACAGCCCATTTTGTTCTTAGTAAATTAGGGCGCGGCTCCACTTTGCCGGGGAAAATTGCCCTTCAATGCGATAAAGATATTTTAAATACTTTGGCTAAGGATTATGAAATTGTCGTTGTCACCGGCACCAACGGCAAAACCCTGACCACTGCCCTGACAGTAGGTATCCTCAAGGAAGCCTACGGCGAAGTGCTGACAAATCCCAGCGGTGCCAATATGATTACAGGTATCACAGCGACCTTTTTAACAGCCAAAAAGAGCAAAAGCGGTAAAAAGATTGCAGTCTTGGAGATTGATGAAGCCAGCCTCCCTAAGATTACAAAATACCTGACACCCAGTCTTTTCGTTTTCACTAACATCTTTCGTGACCAGATGGACCGCTACGGAGAAATCTATACAACGTATCAGATGATTTTAGACGGTGCAGCTAAAGCCCCTGAAGCTGTTATTTTGGCTAACGGAGACAGCCCGCTCTTTCATTCTGTCAAAACGGTCAATCCTATGCGCTACTACGGCTTTGATATTGACAAGCACGATGTTGAGCTGGCTCACTACAATACCGAAGGTATTCTTTGTCCCAACTGTCAGCATATCTTACAGTACCACTTCAATACCTATGCGAATTTGGGTGATTATATCTGCTCAAACTGCGGCTTTAAGCGGCCCCAGCTGGACTATGCCCTGACGGATCTGACTAAAATCACCAATACAGCTTCTGAATTTATCATTGATAAGCACAGCTATAAGATTAATGTCGGCGGTCTTTATAATATTTACAATGCTCTGGCTGCTGTTGCTGTCGCCGAATTTTTCGGGGTTGAACCGGAACAGATTAAGGCTGGTTTTGACAAGAGCCGTGCTGTCTTTGGCCGCCAGGAAACCTTTAAAATCGGCAATAAGTCCTGTACGCTGATTCTCATCAAAAATCCTGTCGGTGCCAGCCAGGCGCTTGATATGATTAAATTGGCTCCTTATCCTTTCACTTTGTCTGTGCTTCTCAATGCCAATTATGCTGACGGCATTGATACCAGCTGGATTTGGGATGCCAATTTTGAAAGCATCTTGGATATGGATATTCCTGAAATCTTCACAGGCGGTATCCGCCATTCAGAAATCGCCAGACGCCTGCGGGTAACAGGATATGACGAGGAAAAGATTCATCAGGCCCAAAAATTAGAGGACATTATGACCATGATCGAACAGCAAGAAACAGACCACGCCTATATTCTTGCGACCTATACGGCTATGCTGGAATTTCGCAGTCTCTTAGCAAGCAGACACGCTGTCGGAAAGGAGATGAACTAATGGTTTATACATCTTTGCAATCTCCTGACAGGCCTGATTATCGCTATCAGCTCAGAGTTGCCCATCTCTATGGCAATCTGCTCAACACATACGGCGATAACGGCAATGTGCTGATGCTCAAATATGTCGGTGAAAAATTAAAAGCGCAAATGACCTTTGATATTGTCTCACTGGAAGATCCCTTTAATGAAGAAGACTATGACATGATTTTCTTTGGCGGCGGACAGGATTATGAACAGTCTATCGTTGCCAGAGACCTGCCCGGAAAAAAAGAGGCTATCGGACGGTTTATTGACAAAGGCGGCGTCGGTCTGGCAATCTGCGGCGGATTTCAGCTGCTTGGACAGTACTATATCCAAGCCGATGGGAAAAAAATTGACGGTATCGGTGTTATGGGACATTACACGCTCAACCAAGATAACAATCGCTATATCGGTGATATTAAAATCCACAACGACGAATTCGATGAAATCTATTATGGCTTTGAAAATCACCAGGGCCGGACATTTCTGTCTGAGGATGAAAAGCCTCTGGGTAAAGTGATCTACGGCAATGGCAATAATAAGGAAGATGCTACTGAAGGCGTTCATTATAAAAACATCTTCGGTTCCTACTTTCACGGTCCCTTGCTTTCACGCAATGCCAATCTTGCCTACCGCTTAGTCACTACTGCTTTAAAAAACAAATACGGCCAAGACATCAGCCTCCCCAGCTATCAAGACATTCTCAGCCTTGAAGTCGCCGAAGAATACGGTGATGTTAAAAGCAAGGCAGAATTTGAGAACTAGCAAACAGTAAAAAGTGCAGCAAAATCAATTTCTCTTAGGAATATTTGATTTCACTGCACTTTTTTCATGCCATTGCTTGTCTTTGGACTGTTCAAAAAGAGGCGGAGCTCTTACGGACTCAATTTGCTAGAGCTGAACACGGTAGAAACTCCCGTAGCCACAAGCCCATACTTTTAACTGGCGATCTTTTTTGCCGGCGGAGATTTTCTGCTCTTTAGCTGCTGATCTCTTCTGCCTTTTCAGATAATTCTGCCCACTCTTCCATAAGCTCCTCCTGCTGAAGCGCTAACTCGTCTATCTCCTTTTGCAGTTCCATAAGCCGATTGGCATCGTTAGTTGCTGCCATCTGTTCGCTGACAGTGTTTTGCTGATTTTCAAGCTGTTCTATCATTTTCTCTGCTTCTTCCAGCCGGCGGAGCACTTTTCTTAACTCTTTTTGACCGGCCTTTTGGCTGTGGTAGTCTTGGGCGGCAGCGGATGCTGAAGATGATGCCGGTGCTTGCTCTTCAGCCTTGGCTGCTTCTTCTGATTTCTTTTCTAAATAATAATCATAATCTCCCAGATAAAGTTTAGAGCCGTTTTTGGAAATTTCCAAGATCTTAGTTGCCACTCGATTGATGAAATAGCGGTCATGACTGACAAAGACCAGGGTGCCGTCAAAATCAATCAGAGCATTTTCAAGAACTTCCTTGCTGTCAATATCCAGATGGTTGGTCGGTTCGTCCAAAACCAAGAAATTATTGTCTTCCATGGATAATTTAGCCAGCAGCAGGCGGGCCTTTTCGCCGCCCGACAGCATAGAGACCGTCTTTTGAACATCATCGCCGGAAAACAGAAAAGCTCCCAGACGGTTTCTGATGTCTGCTTCCGGACTTGTCGGAAACGCAGACCAAAGTTCTTCTAAGACGGTATTGCGATCTGTCAGATTGGACTGCGTCTGGTCATAATAACCCAGCAGAACATTAGCACCGTATTTGACGTCGCCCCTAATAAGAGGTACGGTCCCGAGAATTGACTTTATCAGGGTTGTTTTGCCGATGCCGTTTGGGCCAACAACAGCTATAGCATCATACTTGCTGACGTCCATATTAATAGGAGCAGACAAAATCTCACCCTCATAGCCAATCGCTCCATCGGTAACTTTTAGAACTTCCCTGCCGGAAGGCTTGCTCGCTTTAAAAGTCATATGTGCTTTTTTAGCATTGCTGTCGGGTTTGTCCAGGCGCTCCATTTTTTCCAGCTGCTTGCGCCGCGACTGTGCACGCTTGGTTGTTGACGCACGGACAATATTGCGCTGAACAAAATCTTCTAATTTGGCAATCTCTTTTTGCTGCTTTTCAAACAGCTTTTCCTCAGCCAACAGTTTCTGAGCTTTTTGTTCCATGAAACTGGAATAATTGCCCACATAACGATCCAGCGAATGCTTTGTCAAATCAAGCGTTACGGTTGCCGTTTTGTCCAAGAAATAACGGTCGTGGCTGACAATAATCAGCGCCCCCTGATAATGGGCCAGATAATTTTCCAGCCAGGCGATGGTTTCAATATCCAGATGATTGGTCGGCTCATCCAGAACCAGAAGTTCAGGCTTTTCCAAAAGCATCTTGGCTAGGGCCAAACGTGTATTCTGACCGCCTGACAAATCTGAAATTTTCATTTGCCACATGGACTCATCAAATTGGAAAGCATTTAAAATAGTACGAATATCACTCTCGTAAGTAAAACCGCCTCGGATTCTGAAATCTTCAGACAGCTTATCATAAGTCTGCATAAGATCTTCCAATGCAGAGCCTGTCAGCTCTCCCATTTTCAATTCCAGCTGGCGCAGCCGCTTTTCATCCTGACGCAGATTATCAAAAACGTGGAGCATTTCATCAAAAATAGTCTTTCCCGAATCAAAACGGCTGTCCTGTGCCAAATATGACAAGGACAAGCCCTTCTTTTTATCAACGCTTCCCGAGCTTGCCGCTTCTTCTCCTACCAATATTTTTAAAAGGGTGGACTTTCCTGCACCGTTGCGGCCGACAAGCGCAATGCGGTCACGCTCGTCCACCTGAATAGTAATATTATCAAAGAGCACATCACCGGCAAAAGAGCGCTCAATCTTGTTTCCTTGTAAAATAATCATAGGTCTATTTTATCAAATCTCTGTTAACTAAGCCAGCAGCAATACCAAAAAAAGCGGCTGCTCAGCTCCAAGCACAGCTGCCGGAGTTTAAGTCAAACCGCTTTTTATTATTGGTTATTCTTTGCTGCTTCTCAAGAAAAAATCAGTCTCCCAAAACAGCCATAGTTGTCAAGGCTGAGTCGTAATAGTTGGTTGACGACAGACCATCGATAAAGACTTTCTTTTCCTGCTGATGCAGGCGTTCATATTTATGCTCCAGCTTCTTAGCTGCATAAAAGACAGGTGCGTCAAAGCTGGCAGACTGATGGTCGTCCAAGCGTTTGCCGTTTAGTTTATAGCCTGCATAGATGGTTTTTTGTTTCATAAAGAAATTCATCATCTTTTTGAGCATTTTTTGACTTTGCTTGTCCTTGCTTCTGGCTAAGTTATAAGGCATACGGCAGGCATTGTAATAATAGTCGCCGTCATACTTGCTGGCAACCAAATTCGCTTTGGCCGCCTTGACCTCACCGGACTTACGAACCCACATAAAGTCTGGGAAAAGGCCTGACTTGTGCTGGTCGCTCATTTTTTCCAAGCTATCAAGCATTGAAGCCTTAATCGTCTTCCAAGTGTCATTTTTACTGAAATTGTAGAAAACATCAAACTGTTCCGGCAGAACATCCGACGTTCTGACCAGATCATAATAATCACTTCCCTTGACAGCCCAATTTCCGACAGTCAAAGATTTCGTTTCCGAATTGTAATTGTAGGCTAAAATATCATTTAAAAGGAGCTTAGCCTGCTTCTTATAGGTGTCCGCTTTATCTGACCAGAGTTCAGCAGCCTTGATCAGCGAGTACGCAATATAGAGATCCCCGTCTGTAGCGCTGTTAGACAGATCTTCAATCGATCCGTCTGCTTTGATGTTTTGTTTCCAAGACATCAGCTGCGTACCTGCAGTGCGGTGATCCATGTAATAGCGATAGAGTTTGCTGAATTCGGACTTGCTGTTGACACCTTTTTGAGCCGCCTCAACAGCAATATACATCCCGTAGCCCTGTCCTTCAGAAAGAGCGGTTGTTTCATCTTCGTTTGCTGCCGTCTTAACATAGGCACTTTTACCGTGGGTTACCACGTAGTATTTTGACCATTCGTCATAAACATTTTGCTGCATATCATCAGTGCTCTTAATGCGGATAAGGTAAAACCCTGCAGTCAGTATGGCAAGAAAGAGGATAAACCAAATATACTTTAATTTCTTCTTTTTCACTTCTTTCTCCTTTAGCCTGCAAATCGTTTTGTCTTAACCCATTTCGTTCCGTCACGGCGTAAGATTTTGTCCATGATAACAGAACTGATAGATGAGATAGATACTATGATAAAGAGCTGCGTATAAGTAAAGTAAGACAATAAGGCAATCCAAATCTGTCTAACCGTTGCCTGACCGTACTGAGTGGCCTGTGAGATAGAAATCTGCAACAGATAGAGCAGAATCATCAAGAACCAGTTGAACAGCAACAGCTGAGCCATGTATACATTATTGGTATCAAAGGCAAAAGGAATTTGCACTCCCGGTTTAAATAAGCCGATAAATAAAGCAATCAGATTAGAGAAGAAAAGAATATCTGACAAAACGATGGCCGCATTAAACCAAAAGAAAGTACAGGTATAATAGAAAACTTCCCATTTTACACGCCAGTTGCCGCGGCCGAAAAGGTGCTTGAAATTGGCAATAACCACTTCATAATTTCCCTTAGCCCAGCGTTTTCGCTGTAAATAGTAAGATTTCAGCGTTTCCGGCTCCTGCTGGAAGGCCTCAGAGTTGTGGGCCAGAGCGATCAGCTTGCCGCTCTGCATAATCTTAAAGGAAATGTCCGTATCTTCTGTTAACGCACCGTTGCGCCAGCCGCCGATACTCTTAACAAACTCGGTATTGATGATAAAGTTCGTTCCGGGAATTCGGCCGATTTTACCTAAGTGCCACATACCAACGTGCTGTATCCGCTGTGTTACAACGATTTCCTGATTGATACAGCGGGTTAGGAAATTTTGGTTGGCATTGCGCGTCTTATTGCGTCCAAAGGCTGCAACATGACGTTCAGGATCTTCCATGACTTTTTGCACAAGAAAGTACAGAGCATTTCTTTCAGGCATGGCATCGGCATCATAAACACAGATGTAATCTCCCTTAGCCATTTTCAGGGCATCATTTAAAACGCCTGCTTTTCCGCCTGTACCGGTACGGTCAATCAAGGTTAAATCACGGTCGGCATATTGCGGCAGGGCCTTTACCTTTTGCATTTCCTGATAGGTATTATCTTCACAGTTATCTGCAAAAAGAATAACTTCCAGCTTGTCATGCGGGTAATTCATGTCTAAAATAGCCTTAGCTGTCTGTGCAATAACCACATCTTCATTATGGGCCGGAACAACTACCGTTATCACCGGGTATTCCGGCAACGGGCTGGTATCAACATCAAAATCACTGTGTTTAAACCAAAAATGAACGGCCGACATAAGGATAATCAAGGCCATCGCCAAGGAAGACCAAATTGAGATTAAACTAATAATCATTAAAATCTGACTAATCATCATCCACCGCCTTAAAGTTTTTATTGACTCTTTCGAGAATAACTAAATAGCTAATGAATAAGATGACAAAACAGGCCGCAAAAAAGAGACTTATGCCAAGCCCGATATTAAAAAATACATTTGTTAAATTCATAACTCCACTCACCTAATATTCTACAATGATATGAGTTTCCAACAGACGTTCCAGCCTCTTGATAATATCCTCATAATAAGCATAACGCTGCCAATTTTCATGATCGACCAGTTGATAGCCATACTGGAATTGGATTTCATGAATACTGTTTTCGTTATTGAAGCGTATCTTGCTCAGGTTAATACTGATTTCTTCTTCCAGTCCTCTGCGCCAATTAGGATCCGAACTGGTTTGAATAATGAGAAATAAACCATTTCTTAAGTAGAAAACTCTGTCGCTGTCTTCTTTGGACTTAAAGATAGCACGGTTAATCCGCTTAATACTGGCATAGTATTCTTTGGGCTGCGTTTGCTTAAACTGTTCAGCATGTGCCCAGCTGACCAGCATGGTCTGAATGGTAATGCCATCATCATGCTGAGCCTTACGGGCATAATACTCATAGTAGCTCTTAGCCTTAGAAGTCTGAACGGCAATGGCACTTTTTTTCTCTAAAATCAGAGCTTCCAGCTGATTGGCAATCATTAAAATAATAGGCAGAGCAAAAATCAAAACTAAACGGTCTCTCAAGGGAATATAAGAAATACCGATCACAAGAATAAAGGCACTGATAATAAGCGTAAAGAGCTCTGTCCAGGTTACCAGCAAATCAGTCAGAAACCAAGGCGTCAGCACAGCCATAAAAATAAGAAAGCCGTAAATGCCCGCAATCATCGTTCCGTACTGCAAAGAAATATAGAGGCTTGAACCGGCAGCTAACAGCAAGAGCAAAAGCATGCCGGAAAGGTTTAGTAATCGTCTCATTCTGAACTCATTCCCCCATTCCAAACTCTTCCGGGCGCTTACCGCCGTTGAAGTAATAAGAAATAGCATCTAAAATGCGTTCAGAAGCTTGACCGTCTCCGTAAGGATTCTTAGTCTGCGCCATTTTATCATAGGCTGCTTTATTGTCCAGCAAGTCTGTCATCGCACTTCTTACATCAGCTTCCTTGGTTCCTACCAGTTTCAAAGTTCCGGCAGCTACACCTTCCGGACGTTCTGTCGTGTCCCGCAATACTAAGACAGGCTTACCTAATGAAGGAGCTTCTTCCTGAACACCGCCGGAATCAGACATGATGAAATAGCTCTTATTCGCCAGATTATGAAAATCCATAACATCGAGCGGTTCAATCAGGTGCACCCGTTTCACATCAGCTAAGATTTCCTTGGCTGCTTCCTGAACAGAAGGGCTGAGGTGAACCGGATAAACAATTTCAACATCGGGGTAGTCGTCCAAAACTGATTTTATCGTTCTAAAGACTCTGCGCATGGGCTCACCTTGATTTTCACGGCGGTGCATAGTGACTAAAACAATCCGATTATCCGGATTAATAGCATCAAGCACCTTGTGATGGTAGTCCTCTTTCACTGTCAGTTCAAGGGCATCAATAGCCGTATTTCCAGTGACAAATACCTGCTCAGCAGGATGATTTTCTTTTAACAGATTATCCCGGCTTTGATTGGTTGGTGCAAAGTAAAGGTCTGTTACAACATCAGTTACCTGACGGTTGACTTCTTCAGGAAATGGCGAATATTTATTCCACGTCCTGAGACCTGCTTCAACATGACCGATTTTGATTTGATTGTAAAAAGCAGAGATACTGGCTGCCAGAGTCGTCGTTGTATCTCCATGCACTAAGATGACATCAGGCTTTTCAGTCTTGAGAACTTCGTCAAGCTTGCTGATTACATTGGTCGTAATCGTTGACAGTGTCTGTTCCTTGCTCATAATATTCAAATCATAATCAGGGTCAATGTGAAATGTTTCCAGTACTTGATCAAGCATTTGCCGATGCTGAGCAGTCACAACTGTCACTGCATCAAAACGGTCAGCCTGCTCTTTCAAAGACCTGATCAACGGAGCCATTTTAATGGCTTCCGGTCTCGTACCGAAAACAAGCATAACTTTAATTTTTTTCATGTTTCCTCTTTATGATAATTTTAAATTAATGTATACTAAAATGATACATCTTTGTCATAATATCACTATTTTATTACATTTTCAAGACAAAAAGCTTTGAATTCTTTAAAAAACTTTTCCCTTATTTTATGATTATATTAAAAAACGCCCTTATTAAATAAGAGCGTTCAATTATTCAAAATCCTTGTTTTATTAACCTTCAGCTGAGTTCAAACAGAACATCATATTTTTCTAATAGAAAAATAAAATTAACAAAATCCATGTTCAACTATTTCATAGATAACAATAAAATTAAATAAATATGATATCTATATTATACTGCTCAAATTGTTTCACATTTAAGAAGCATAGAGCTTCTTGACAGCAGTAACATCAACATCTTGGATACCGTGATAAGAACCTGATGACGCCATGACAGAGGCCTCATTATCATCGTGACTAAGCCCGATAGCATGACCCAATTCATGTTCTGCGGTATGAACAATTCTCTCAAAACTATAGCCGTAGTCCTTGTTCAAAAGATAGTAACGATTGAGCTTAACATCAACATGACTGATACGGTTGGTAACAGCGTTGGTTTCAGATTCAGCCAGACCGGCAGCCTGGGAGGCAGCATCTGTATAATCAGTAGCTATAATATCAGCAGATTCTTTATTAGAAACAAGATTAAAAGTGAAACTGCCTGTCGCATTCCAATTAGCAAGGGCTGTCTGATAAGCTTTAATAAAAGTCTCATCAGTTGAAGCTATATAAACTGCAGCTTTGTTCTCAGCCCAGCGGCTGCCGCCTTCATGCTCATAATTATCGGTAGACAATTTGGACATAGTATCTTGAAGGTTGAAATCACTGCTGAAAAAAGTGGAAATTCTATTGAGCTGATTAGAAACAGCAGCCCCAAAATCAGCTTTATTGCTACTGGTAAAATAGAAAAAAGCTATTGCAATAACTGCCAGAATAATGGCCGTTCGCAAAAGACTCCAAATCAGACTGAAAATTAACCTGGGAATAAAAAATAAAATTCTAATTATTCTTTTCATAAGGAGATGTCCTTTCGTTTTTGTTAGAAAAGACCCAAAACTTTCAAATTACGTTTAAGTATAGCAGGCATTAAAATAAAAAGCAAGAATTTCTTGTGCCGTCACAGATTTTTAAAACTAAAAAGCGAGACAGCAGGCAGCCGGCCTTAGCCTCAGCTTTGCTGTTTCGCTTATAGCTGCTCTTTTATTTAAGGTTCAGCTCTTTAAACTGTCCTTTTTTAACCTTGGTATATCCTTGTTTCTTAAGCAATTTTTCACTTTTCTTTAAACTAATATAAGCTGCCCTTTTACCTGAAGGTGTATCAAGATCTATTTCCGGCAGTTTTTCTGCCAACTCATCAAGATCAGCTTTGTTATAGTCAACACTGAGTTTTTCTACCAAATAGGTATCTTTATAGTCGATGCTTTCTTTGACACCTGTAATACCTTGGTATTTTCCTGCTTCGTCAGAAAGCTTTTCCTTAGCTGCTTCTGCATCATCTACCTTAAGTGCTGCATAGGTTATCGTGTTTTGTGTTACCTGTTTAGTGACGCGATCGCTCCCTTTTTTATGGTAGTAAGTCAGCCGGACATCTGCTGTATCTTCTTTAAACATTTGATAATAGACAGCCCTTGTATTGGAAGACTTTGCGCTGGCTGTGTTTTGAACCAGCAGAGCTGTGAGTAAAACTGCAGCAAATGCTCCCAAAACAAAGATAAGTTTCTTTTTCATAAATAAATTCCTCACTTTCCATTTATACTCCTCATTGTAACCCCTTACAAATAACCTGTCAAGCTCTTCAAAAATGAAGCCTTGGCATACAACTAAGACAGCCGCTCTTCTTTTTGGTAGTCAATGGGAAGCCATTCTAAAAGAAAATCAAGCTGTTTTTCCCAATAATACCACTCGTGCCTGCCATGATCCGTACGATAGTCAATATCGAGTCCCAGCTCTTTTAACTTTTGAACAGCAATCTCATTAGCCGGGTAGAGAAAATCTTCATAGCCGCACCAAGCATAGAATTTTGTCTGCTTATCCGATTTTTTTGCCAGTGTCGTTAAAAAATGTTTCTCCAGCTCTTCTTCTTTCTGTAAATCACCAAAAACGCCCTGCCAATAACTTAGCGAACCTTCTGTAGCTTCGGTTAAATTTTTTCCGTCAATACCGATGCCAAGAGCACCTGAAAATGAGGCAGCATGCGAAAATTTATCAGTGGAAAGAGCAATTTTGTAAGCTCCGTAACCGCCCATAGAAAGACCTGCAATAAAGGTTTTTTCGCGTTTTTTCGTCATATTAGGAAAAAAGCGCTGCATGACTTTAGGCAATTCTTCAGCAATCATGTCATAATAATTAAGGCCGTAAGCAGTGTTGGTATACCATGCTAAATCCGTTGATGGCATGATGACAATTAAATTTGTCTTTCTCAGCAGGCGCTCAATCGCTGTGCGTTTCTGCCAGGAATTCTCATTGCCGCCCATGCCGTGCAAGAGATAGAGTACAGGAATATCGGTATCATTAACATACTGTTCTTTGATTTCTGCAGCATCCGGATAAATGACATTGACATGGCGTACCATATCTAAGCTTTGTGATTGATATTCTATTTGAAAAAAGGCCATCGTTTTCTCCTCTTTATTTTTGCCTTCATTATAGCATAATTTATTTTCTTTTGATAAACTTAAAAAGAAAGGCAGGAAAGAAAAATGCTTACAATTTACGGCGATTTGACTGACAAAGAAACAAGATGCACAGACTACCACGGTCCGACAGATATTGTCGCTTTGAAATGCTTTGCCTGTCAGAAATACTACCCTTGTTTTAAATGCCACAACCGACATGAAAACCATCCTTTTGAACCTTATCCGCAGCATCTGAAAGAAGACCGGGTCGTTTTTTGCGGAGCCTGTCAAAAGGAGCTGACCATTGAAGACTATAAAGGAAAAGCAGCCTGTCCTAACTGCGGCCATCCCTTTAATCCCGGCTGCAGCCGCCATTATGACCGTTATTTTACCGATAACCCCTTCACAAACAGCTAAAAAGAGACCTCAGCATAGCAATAAAAAAGGAAGAGCCAAAATCACTCGCTTTTAGGTGATGATTTTATCGCTCTTCCTTATTTTGATATTCTTTATCCTCTGACTTCCATAACAACCGGTAAAATCGCCGGACGGCGCTTGGTCTGATCGAACAGGAATTTACCGACTTCATCGCGGACAAGAGACTTCAATTCACTCCAGTCAAAATTGTCCTGAGCCAGATAATTTTCAACCGCATTATTAACAATATCAGCGCTTTCACGCAGAATATCCCGGCTTTTTTTCACATAGACAAAACCGCGGGTATTGATTCTTGCCTTGGAAATAATCTTCTTTTCTTTCTTATTGACCGTCAAAGCGACAATAAAAATACCGTCTTCTGACAGAACCTTACGGTCACGCAGGACAATATTGCCCACATCACCAATCGCATTACCGTCAATCATAACATCCCCTGCAGGCACAGATCCCTCATGGACAAAGCCATCCTTGCCGTAAACCATGATGTCCCCGTGCTTCATGATGTAAATATTTTCCGGAAACATACCAATTTCAAGTGCCAAATCAGCATGAGCAGCCAGTTCTCTGTATTCTCCCTGAACTGGGAAAAGATACTTTGGTTTAAGGAGGTTGATCATCAGCTGAAGGTCCCGGCCATTGGCATGTCCTGATACTCGAAGATCCTGTGTAATCAGTCTGACATTGCCGCCCGCCTTATAAATCAGATTTTCAACCTGTGCCACAACAGCTTCTTTAGAAACCGTCGGTGTTGTCACAATGTACACCAGATCTCCGTCTTTAATTTCAACATAGCGGTGGCGACCGATAGCCATTTTTCTAAGGCCGTTCAAAGGCTCGCTCATCCGGCCTGTCTCTAAAATAATCAGCTCATGATCTTCAAACTTATGCATGTCTTTGGGTTTGACAATGAGCTTTTCATCTACAACTGAGAGCTTTTTAAGGCGGATAGCCGTACGGACGATATTTTCCACATCAAAACCGGTCAGAACGACACGGCGGCCATTATTAGCAGCAGAATCAAAAACCTGCTGGATACGCACAAGATTAGAGGCCACTGCCGCAACAATAATGCGTCCTTCCCAGTTGGAGATAACCTGCTCCATTTCCACGCCTACTTCTGCTTCACTGGCAATTTGGACATTGCTGTCAGCATTGGCCGAATCTGACAGGAGAGCCAGAACACCGTCACGTCCGATTTCAGCAATGCGGGCTAAATCTGTTTGATAGAGCTTGCTTGCGGCCTGATCAAATTTAAAATCGCCGGTATAGACAATACTGCCTTCCTTCGTACCGACAACAATTCCCAAGCTTTCGGGGATTGAGTGCGTCGTTTTAAAGAAAGAAATTAAAGCATCGCTAAATTCAATTTCAGTCTCAGCATCAACTACATGAAAATTATGAAATTTCTTTGTCGCATCATTATTTTTCACAACCAGTTTAGCCAGCTCAACAGTCAGCTCTGAGCCAAAAACCGGTGCTTTGACATTGGTCAAGAGATAAGGCAGGGCACCGATGGCATCAGCATGCCCGTGTGTCAGAAAGATTCCCTGAACTCGTTTTTTATTTTCAATCAGATAATCCAAATTGGGTATCACCACATCGACACCCAGCTGTTCATTTTCCGGATATTTCAATCCGGCATCCAGAACAAAAATAGAATCATTGACCTCTGCCAGATAGAAGTTCTTTCCGTTCTCCCGAACTCCTCCCAGGGCCATAATTTTAATGTCAGTCATTAGTTCTCCTTATGTTTTCATAGTGTTTTCAAACAGCATAAGTCGGATGACTTTCTGCCATTTTTTACTATTTTTATTTTCATACAAACGGTCCTCGCCGCCTGCGTTCATGCACAGACTGACAAGTCGAATTACTGCGGGCAATAAAAAATTGCATACATGAGTAGTATACAACTTTTCAGCTTATTTTTCAATTTATTCAAACAGGCCATAGTAGTCGGAAATATCCATTTCAGCCTTTTCTTCAGCTGACAGATCCTGAATAATGCGTCCTTCTTTCATGACCAGCAGCCGGTTGCCGTATTTGAGAGCATCTTCCATACGGTGGGTAATCATGAGGGCGGTCAGATGGTCACGGCTGACAAATTCTTCGGTCAGCTCCATCAGAGCCACACTGGTTTTTGGGTCAAGAGCAGCTGTATGTTCATCAAGCAAAAGCAGCTCCGGCCGCTTGATTGTCGCCATAAGAAGACTTAAGGCCTGCCTTTGTCCTCCTGACAGGAGACCTGCAGGTGTTTCCAAATGCTTCTCAAGACCGTTGCCGATTTTATCAATAACTGCCTGAAATTCCTTTTTATGCGCATGAATGTTACGCGAAACAAGGCTGCGACGTTCTCCGCGGTACTTAGCGATTAAAAGATTTTCAGCTACTGTCATTCGGGGTGCTGTTCCCATTTTAGGATCTTGAAAGACCCTCGATAGGTATTTGGCACGTTTTTGGGCCGGATAGGCAGTCATATCCTCTCCCATGATTGAAATGCTGCCGCTGGTCAGGCTGAGCGTCCCGGCCAGAACATTGAAAAGCGTTGATTTCCCAGCTCCGTTCCCCCCAAGAATGGTCAAAAAGTCATGCTCATAGATATCAAGGCTGACATCGTCGAGAATTGTCTTGTAATCATCAAAACCATTGTTGACTTTGACGGTGGCATTTTTTAATTCAACAATTTTTTTAGTCATCGGGATAGCTTCACTCCTTTAAAAAATTTCTTTTTCAATTCCGGAATCATCAGACAAACAGCCAGCACGACAGCACTGAAGAGTTTGAGGTAGTTGGTTTTAAAGCCCAGAGAAATGACTGCCAAAATTAAAAATTGGTAAAGAACAGACCCGATAACAATCGCTATAAGACGCTCCAGCAGGGTCAGACTTGTTGAAAAGAGCACCTCTCCGATAATAATACTGGCTAAGCCGATGACAATAACCCCAATGCCTTTGGAAACATCAGCATAACCGTCTTGCTGGCTGATAAGGGCACCGGCCAGAGCAATCAGACCATTAGATAGGACCAAGCCCATCAGCTCCATTTTATCGGTATTGATTCCAAAACTTTGCGCCATATCGTGATTGTCACCAGTCGCAATATAGGCCTGACCCAGACGGGTATTCAAAAAGAAAATCATGCTGCCGACCACCAATATGACAAAGATAAGGCCCAGAACCAGCAGGTTGACGCTGCCGGAAAACGGCAGCAGATCCTGTAATTTTCTGGCATTGAGCAAGCCCAGATTAGCACGTCCCATAATCATCAGCATGATGGAATGGCAGGAGGTCATGACCAAAATTCCCGACAAAAGAGTAGGAATCTTTCCTTTTGTATAAAGGAGACCCGTTACCAAACCTGCCAGACAGCCTGCCAAAACAGCTATGACAGTTGCTAACAGTGCATTGGTGCCTTGCGTAATCAGCGTCACCGCTACAGCACCGCCCAAGGGAAAAGAACCCTCAGTAGTCATATCCGGAAAGTCTAAAATCCGAAAGGTCATAAAAATGCCCAAACCTAAAATAGACCAAAGAAAACCTTGTGAAATTGTTGAAAGTAACATCTTTTATCCTTCTCTTATAAATATCTTCTATTTTAACACAAAAAAAGGAGGGGGACAAAAATCATTTGTGATTGTTTGACCCTGTCTCCCTCTTGAATAAAGGAAATCTGTCCAGCTTGAAACAAAAGTCTCTTTTCTTTGATACTTTTTTAGCTCGCCGCTCGTGAAAAGTTAAATTTATACGGTAATCTGCGGATTTCATTTGCTTATCAAGATAAGCAAATGAAGCTTTGTTTATAGTCTGAATTTGTTTTCTTTAGATATGAATTACTTATTTTTTGCCTTTTTAAGCACGTCAGAAGGAATCGTTACGCCCAGTTCTTTAGCCACTTTTTCATTGACAACAGGATTCCCCTTGTCAAAGATGTCAACAGGCAGGTCAGAAACTTTTTTTCCTTCAAATAGTTTCACTGCCATCTTGCCGGTAGCAACACCAAGTTCATATTGGTCAACCACAACCGAAGCAAGTCCGCCTTCATCAACCATGGTATCTACGCTTGGATAAACAGGTTTCTTTGCTGCCTTAGCGGCTGATATGACAGTCGGAAAGGCACTGGCAATCGTATTATCCAGCGGAATCCAGACAGCGTCTGCTTTTTCCAGCATAACGTTCATGGTAGTAGCAATCTCGTTGGTTGAAGGAACAGAATACTCCACTACCTTGTAGCCTTTTTTCTCTGCCGTTTTCTTGAATTCGGCAACCTGAGATTTAGAATTATCTTCACTGCTTGAATAGATAACACCGATTGTTTTGACTTCTGGTGTCAGGCTTTTTACCAAATCAACCTGAGCTTTGATCGGCGTCTTGTCAGACACGCCCGTGACATTGCCGTCTGGTTTTTTAAGATTTTTAACCAGCTTAGCACCGACCGGATCCGTCACAGCACCCATGACAATCGGGATATCCTTTGTAGCGCTGGCTAAGCCCTGTGCTGCCGGCGTAGCAATCCCGATCAGAACATCATTTTTATGATTAACCAGATTTTGGCTCATGGTTTGAACCTTGCTTTGATCTCCTTCAGCATTCATAAAATCAATTTTGATTTTCTTGCCGGAGTAGCCTTCTTCTTTCATGCCGTCTTTAATCCCCCGGTAAATTTCATCCAGAGCATCGTGGCTGACATACTGGAGCACACCGACCTTAAAAGTATCTGACTGAGAAGCCTTTTGATTTTTGCTGCTGAGAGACTGGTAAGCAAGGATGCCGATAACAAGCAGGGCCAGAACCAACAGAACTGCTATTAGACGTTTATTTTTCATAGTTCCTCCTCAAATAAGTCCTGCCTTTATTTTACAGCAATTTTCAGCTTTTTTCAATACAGTTTAAAACGCTTTCGCTGTTCTTTAAGGGCGCATCGAAGCTTTCGTGTGGTATAATAGAAAAGACTAAGAGAAAAGAGGAAAAACCATGTCCTTTGATGGCTTTTTTTTGCACCATTTAACCTTGGAATTAAAAGAACAGCTCCTGGGAGGCCGGATTCAAAAGATTAATCAGCCTTTTGAGCATGAGCTGGTTCTATCAGTCCGCAACAACCGACAAAATTACAAGCTGCTGCTCTCGGCCCACCCTGTTTTCGGCCGGATACAGGTAACGAAAACGGATTTTGAAAATCCGCAACATCCCAATACTTTTACTATGATTATGCGAAAGTACTTGCAGGGAGCCGTGATTGAACAGATCGAGCAGATTGATAACGACCGAATCATCGAAATCACTGTCTCCAACAAAAATGAAATCGGAGATCAAATCAAGGTTACTCTCATTACTGAGATTATGGGCAAACACAGCAACATTATTTTGACTGACAAAAATGAAGGAAAAATCATTGAGTCCATTAAACATATCGGCTTTTCCCAAAACAGCTACCGAACCATTTTGCCAGGCTCTGCCTATCTGGCACCGCCAAAAACGAGCGGGCAAAATCCTTTTACCATCTCTGATGAAAAGCTCTTTGAAATCCTGCAGACGCAAAATCTTGAAGCCCGCAGCCTGCAAAAACTTTTTCAAGGACTGGGGCGCGATACGGCTGAGGCATTAAGCAGCTGTTTAACTGCCGACAGACTGAAAGCATTTAAGCAGTTTTTCAGCCTGCCGGTCTGTCCTGTTTTGACGGAAAAATCCTTTTCTGCGGTCAACTGGAATAACTCTCAGGAAACATTTGCCAGTCTTTCTGATTTACTGGATTATTTTTACCAAGACAAGGCCGAACGCGACCGCATTGCCCAGCAGGCCAGCGATTTGATTCACCGCATTCAAAATGAACTGGAAAAAAATAAGAAAAAACTCAAAAAACAAGAAAAAGAACTGCAGGATACCGACAAGGCCGAGGACTTCCGCCAAAAAGGAGAACTGCTGACAACTTATCTGAATCAGGTCCCTAACAATCAGGACAGTGTCGTGCTTGATAATTATTATACAGGTGAAAAAGTAGCCATTGCACTTGATAAGGCTTTGACCCCCAGCCAGAATGCCCAGCGCTATTTTAAAAAGTATCAAAAGTTAAAAGAAGCTGTTAAGCATCTGGGCGGATTGATCGAAGAGACCAAAGCTACTATCCAATACTTAGAAAGTGTCGATACGGCTCTCAATCAGGCCAGCCTGTCTGAAATCAGCGAGATTCGCGAAGAATTAGTCGAAACAGGTTTTGTTAAGCGCCGCCACAGAGAGAAGATTCAAAAGCGCAAAAAACCTGAACGCTACTTGGCTTCTGACGGTAAAACCATCATTATGGTCGGTAAAAATAATCTGCAAAATGATGAGCTGACCTTTAAAATGGCCAAAAAAGGCGAACTCTGGTTTCACGCCAAGGATATTCCGGGCAGCCACGTCCTCATCAAGGATAATCTCAGTCCCAGTGATGAGATTAAGACTGACGCCGCTGAATTAGCTGCCTATTTTTCTAAAGCCCGCCTTTCCAACCTTGTTCAGGTTGATATGATTGAAGCCAAAAAACTCAACAAGCCAAGCGGGGGCAAACCAGGTTTTGTCACCTATACAGGGCAAAAAACCCTGCGTGTCACTCCTGATGAGCATAAGATAAAGGCTATGAAAATTTAAAAACGCGGGACAAAACTCTGCGCTTTCAGCCCAGTTTATAGGTCCCGCCTTCTTATTTTCTGCTGCTAAGCTCCTGCGCATTTGAAGCTTTATTTGTACTTTTTGTAAAATAATACTATAATAATAAAATATTATGGAAAAGGATGAAATTATGTCAGATCAATCAGATACCAAACAGACCAGCCAAGATTCCAACGAACTGGAAAACGGTATGGTCCGCGGTCTGCAGAACCGCCACGTTCAGCTCATTGCCATCGCCGGAACCATCGGAACCGGACTTTTTCTGGGAGCCGGAAGATCCATCAGCCTGACCGGCCCGTCGATCATCATCGTTTACCTGATTACAGGTTTTTTTATGTTCCTGATGATGCGGGCTATCGGTGAGATGCTCTATTACGACCCCGACCAGCATACCTTTATTAACTTTATTACCAAGTATGTCGGTAAGGACTGGGGACATTTTTCGGGCTGGTCCTACTGGCTGTCGCTTATTTTTTTGGGCATGGCAGAAATCACTGCAGTTGCTACTTATGTTCAGTATTGGTTTCCTACCTGGCCGGCCTGGATTATCCAGATTGTCTTTTTGATACTGCTGTCGTCTATCAACTTGATTGCCGTCAGAGTTTTCGGAGAAACAGAATTCTGGTTTGCCATGATCAAAATTGTTGCCATTTTGGCCTTGATTGCGACCGGAATTTTCATGGTACTGACTGATTTTAAAACGTCTCAGGGCCATGCCAGCCTAAGCAATATTACCAACAATTTTGAATTTTTCCCTAAGGGCTGGACGAGGTTCTTTATGGCCTTTCAAATGGTCTTTTTTGCCTATCAGGCTATCGAATTTGTCGGAATTACAACCTCGGAAACGCAAAACCCCAGAAAGGTTCTGCCTAAGGCCATCCAAGAAATTCCGGTTCGGATTGTCATCTTCTACATCGGCGCACTGATTGCCATCATGGCTATCTTCCCTTGGCGGGCTCTGCCGGTTAACGCATCGCCCTTTGTCATGGTCTTTAAACTTGCCGGAATCAAATGGGCTGCTGCCTTAATCAATTTTGTCGTTTTGACTTCAGCAGCTTCGGCGCTTAATTCCACTCTTTATTCGACAGGACGGCATCTCTACCAGCTGGCCAATGAAGTGCCCAACCCCGTCCTAAGTTATTTCAAGGCTAATCGCCTGTCACGGACAGGTGTTCCAAGCAGAGCTATTATCATGTCAGCAGTTGTCATTGCTATCTCAGCCTTTATCACTGTGCTGCCGGGAATATCAGATGCTTTCGCCCTGATTACGGCGTCCTCATCAGGTGTTTATATTGCAATTTATATCCTGACTATGATTGCCCACTACAAATACAGACAATCCAGTGATTTCATGGCGGACGGCTACCTGATGCCGGCTTATAAGCTTTCTAATCCTATCACCACACTCTTTCTTCTCTTTGTTTTTGTTTCCCTCTTTTTGCAGGATTCAACCTATATCGGTGCTGTCGGTGCAACGATTTGGATTATCGGCTTTGGCCTTTACAGCAAGCTCAAATTTAAGCACCAGCCATAAACGCGTAAAATTAAAAGTGAGATACAGAATCAGTATTCCTTAGGAATTAATTCTGTATCTCACTTTTTTTGAAAAATCAGCTTTAAGTTCTGCCTTCCGGCTGCCGGCACAGGCAGCTCTTATTCAGACTTTGATCAGCCGTTTTGCTTGCCAGTTATTCAGCCTTATCAATATCACCGCGAACTTCTTTGGCATTGAACTTCGCAAAAAGATACTGGCGGTCTTGAACAGGAAAACGCTGATCCAGCTGATCAACTGCCCCTACTTCAACCTGACCTTCTGTGATCACATAATCCATGACATGCCCGCCAAAGGTATGATCATCAGAAATGAAATGAAGGTGATAGCCTGCTACACTGACTCCGTGAAAGATTTCCGGCGTCCAGATACCGACAATGGTCCCGGTAATATTTTCTGCTGTGTATTCAGGCTGGTGGGTTGCGACTTCAGCAAATTTTTTGTCTGATGTCGAACGCGGAATCATACGGACGTGCATTTTGGCAAAATTACCGTGAATTTTAATAGAGCGGAAAAGATTTTCGCCGTCATAATAAGATTCTATGCGCGCCTGCAGTTCTTTATCGGTCATTTCAAAACGCTGTTTAAAGATAACCTCAGCCTGATGGTGAATAACAGCTGCATAAGGAACTTTCATATCATCAGGTACTTCAACAACCTCAGGCTTATCTCCGGATCCCTTAGCCTGATAGGCTTTGCCGTCCAAAACAATAAGCTCTCCGTCAATAGAATCAAGTGTCCCAAGACCCAAATCACCGTACTCCAGCAGTTCGCCTACTGTCAGCGAACCGCCGTAAAGACCTGCCATAAGAGCTCCCAGGGTATTGTACTGAAACAATTTATTGGCTTCCATTTTCAAACTCCTTTCTAGTAAAACTCATCTGGTAAAATCGTCTCACCCAGTTTAATATTATCCTTGTAATCAATTGGAATATCAATGAGTACCGGACCGTTTTCGGCTTCTTTCAGAGCTGTTTTCAGAACAGCATCAAACTGCTCCTTGCTGTCAGCCCGGTAGCCCTTGGCACCAAAACTTTCAGCATATTTAACAAAGTCAACAGACCCGAAATCAACGCCCGATGAACGGCCGTACTTCATCTCCTCTTGAAATTCAACCATATTGTATTTGCCGTCATTCCAAATGATATGAACGATAGGCAGATTAAGACGAACCGCCGTCTCCAGCTCCTGCCCGGAAAAAAGAAAGCCCCCGTCTCCCGAAACAGAAATAACTTTGGTATTGGGGCGCAAAAGACTGGCTGAAATAGCCCACGGCAAAGCAACTCCCAAAGTTTGCATACCGTTTGAAAAGAGCAGATGGCGGGCTTCATAACTCTTGAAATAACGAGCCATCCAAATATAGTGGCTGCCAACATCAACAGTGACAGTCATGTCATCGGTGGTCTGATTTTGCAGGACATCAATCACATCAAGCGGATGGACAAGTCCCTTTCTTGGTGTCTTATCAAATTTGACATCTTCTACCACATTGTTGCGAAGGCCTTTAAGGTATTCCACTGAACCATCCGGAAGCTCATAGCCGTTGACCGCAGGCAAAAGCAGATCCAGTGTTTCTGCTATGTCGCCAATCAGTTCACGTTCAGGCTGGAAGTAGGTATCAATCTCAGCAGGAGCTACATCAATAACGATAATGCGGGCTGAAATTTCAGCATTCCAGTTGCGGGCTTCGTATTCGATTGGGTCATAGCCAATCGCAATAACCAGATCAGAACGTTTAAGCAGCATGTCTCCCGGCTGATTGCGAAACAGACCGACACGGCCAAAGAACGTATCATCTTCTAAGTCACGTGAAACAATCCCCGCTCCCTGAAAGGTCTCAACAACCGGCAGTTTGACAGCGCCCAGCAGCCTGCGGATAGACGCTGTAACGGGTGCTGCTGATGCACCGTTTCCTAGAAGCAAAACAGGAAGAACAGCATTTTTAATAGCCTGCGCTAAATAATTGATATCAGCAACAGATGCAGATCCCAGTTTAGGGTCTGTCAGAGGTTTAATCGCTTTAACAGAAACAGGACTGTCCGTCACATCCTGAGGGATTGAAAGGAAACTGGCTCCCGGTTTTCCAGCCTTAGCCAGACGATAGGCATTGGCAATATTTTCAGAAAGTGTCTGCGGATCCTGGACCTCAGCCGAATACTTGGTAATCGGCTCCAGCATCGCTACATTGTTCATAGATTGATGGGCACGTTTTAAAAGATCCCCCCGCTTAACCTGACCGCCGATCGCCAAAATAGGGTCGCCTTCAGCTGTCGCTGTCACAAGACCGGTCGCTAGGTTCGAGATACCGGGTCCGCTGGTTGCAATAACGACACCGGGTTCTCCGGTAATACGTCCGATGCCCTGAGCCATAAAGGCAGCATTTTGTTCATGACGGGCCACAATCAGCTCAGGCCCCTTATCTTCTAAGGTATCAAAGACGCGGTCAATCTTAGCGCCGGGAATGCCAAATACATACTTGACATCATGATTAATGAGGCTGTCAACAATCAAGTCAGCCCCATGGTTTTTCTTATTGTTTTCTGTCATTTAAGATCCTTTCTTCACAAGTTTCATGTCAATTATACCACAGATTTTTCAAGACTTTGTGAATTTTTATTTGTGAATTTCTGAGCGAAATCATGAAAACACTTTCAAAAACAAAGGTTCGCTTTTTTGTTTTCTCAGAGCTGCTCCAAAAGGTCTGCTATATCGCTGTCATCAGGCACCAGCTGCAAGTAATTATCAGCCAAGGATTTAGCCTTTTCTTTATAACCGAATTCCCGCAGAATGTAGATATAATCCTTGAGAAATTCCGGATTATCGGTCAGATCCGCTGCCAAGTCATCGTAAATCCCGAGAGCTTTTTCATCAGCGTCCAAGGCTTGATAGGCTTTAGCAATGTTCCACTTAGTCAGCACATTGTCAATAGCCTCGCTGTCTAAGTTTACCACTTCCTCAAAGCGCTCTTCTTCCAAATACAGATTGCTGAGCCGCATCAAAATTTCTTCGTCATCCTCAGCAACATCCAAAGCCTTAAGCAGATAGTCTTCCGCTGCTTTTTTATCGTGCAGCTCATAGGACAGCTGTGAAGCTAAGAGCAGCAGCCGGCTGTCAAATTCATTTTTAGCGATCCCCTGCTGCAGCACGCGCAAGGCATCTTCTGTTTTGTGCTCGGCATGAAGAGAAAGGGCATAGACATATTCATAACCCGCAAAATCAGGATTCATAGTATCCAGCTGCTTAAAGTAGAGATTGGCTCTTTGATATTCGTCCTGATCATAGAGAAGGACAGCTGTTTCAAAGACCGTTTGGTCATTGAATTCAATTTCGACGGCCTTTTCAAAAAACTCAACTGCTGCTTCAAATTTTCCTAAATCGGCATAAGCACGGCCGATTCTTTCATAGGTTGAAATACCTGTTGCTTCCAGAATGTCACGGTTATCCAGCTGAGCATAGTGATCAACCGCCTCCTGAAAAAGCTCTAAGTTCATTTCGATTTCTGCCAGGCCAAAAATCACAAGAGGATCCTGACTGATGCGGCTGGCCTCAAGCATTTTTTCTCTGGCAACATCTGTCAGGCCTTCTGCATCATATAAGTCAGCTTTAACCAGAAGCGCTCCCAGATAATCAGGACTCTCTGGAGCAATGGCATCCAGATACATAAACGCCTCGTCAGTCTGGCCGTCTTCGCTGGCAATCTGCGCCAGATTGATATTGACTTCAGGGAAATCAGGCTGCAGCTGCAGATAAATCTCTTTAGCCTGCGGGTAAAATCCAATAGACTGCAGATATTCTGCCAGAGATAGAAGCGTTTCTGAATCATCTTCTCTCAGCGCCCGTTTTAAATATTTTTTAGCATGCCCCAAATCTTGATTTTGAAGCGCTGCAAGCATTTTTTCACTATTTAACATCTTCTTTACCGACCTCTTCTTCTTTTTCATAAAGTCCGCTGACAGGCTTGTACCACTCAAAAATCTCTTTGGCAAGAACTTTCAGAGAAGCATAGACAGGAATTCCTAAGAAAACACCCCAAACACCAAACATAGAACCTGCTGTCAGCAAAATAAACATAATGGTAATGGGATGGATACTGAGTTTGCTGCCCAAAACAAGCGGTGACACAAAGCGCCCTTCAATGGTCTGCTCAATGGCAAAAACCAATATGACTTTCACCACCATAATCGGTCCCTCAACCAGTGCCAAAATTAAAACCGGAATCGTAGCCAGGAAACTTCCCACATAAGGGATCAGATTCAAAAAGCCGGCAAAAATCCCGAACGTCACAGCATAGCGCAGGCCAATGATACTGAACATCAGCGAAAACAGAAAGCCAACAATAATAGCCACCGTTACCTGACCCTGAACATAGCTTGCCAGCTGGCGGCTGACATCACTGAGAACGCGGTGAGTCGGCTGGCGCATTTTTGTCGGCAGATAAGAAATAAAGGCCTTTTTCATCTTGCTGCTGTCGCGTAAAAGGTAAAAAACAATAAAAGGCGAAATCAAAACAGAAACCGTAACACGCGCAAGCACAGAGGCAAAATTCCCTGCCCAGGTTACAGCACCTTTAGAAAAGGACTCTGCATAATCGACAGCCTTCTGGCTGAAATCCGTAACCGTCTCTTCGATTTGCGGGCGAAAGCTGGCCAAGGTATCATTTTTTAAGAGATCCGACACTTGATCATCAACAGACCTGACATAGCTCGGCAGCTGCCTGATAAAAGAAGACAGCTGGTCATTGAGCATAGGAAAAAGATTCGCCATTCCCCAAATCAAAAGCCCTGCGATTGCCAGAAAAACAAGCGTAATGGCTGTCACACGGTTGGTTCCCCGCTTCTCAATAAAATCAACAATAGGCTTTAAAAGGTAATAAAGCAAAGCTGAAATAACCAAAGGAAGCATAATAACAGCCATGAAAGAAATGACGGGCTTTAAAATAGGACTTATTTTCGTGAAAACAAGAACATTCAAAAAGACTAAAAGCAAGACCAGCAAAACGGTCACGGCTTTGTTATTTAGAAACCATTTAAAAAACCAAGTCACATCAAATTTTCTTTGATTATTATCCATCCGTATTCTCCTAACAAGTATTTCCTACTTTATGTCTGAGGGTTTTACAGCTATTTGCCATAAAACGTCACTTGTTTATCAACGAGTTTTTTCTGATCATAGGTAAATTTAGCCGAGAAAAAAGGAGCATCCTCTAAAATCCATTTAAAAATTTCATAATCGCCTTCCCAGGTCGGCTTTTGAAGAACCTGATCATAGGGAACCCAAGCAAGTGTTCCTTCTCTGCTTTCTTCATCCGAAATAAGCTCGCCGGCAAAATCGGTCACCTTAAACACATAAGTATACCAATCGTGACCCGGTGTAAAGTCTGGGAAGGTAATCACACCTTTGAAGTCCATTTTTTTGACTTTCAGATGCGTTTCTTCAAAAATTTCCCGACGCGCGCACTCATCGGGACTTTCTCCTTTTTCTATTTTACCGCCGACACTGATCCACTTGCCCTCATGCACATCGTTTTCTTTTTTATTGCGGTGCAGGAGCAGCAGCTCACGTCCGTTATCAATATAACAAATCGTCGCTAACTTTGTCATTTTTTTGTGTCCTTCCTTTTCTCCTTTATTATTATAACAAAAATTATGCTATAATTTGGACAAGAAACTAAAAGGACGGCACAAATGATTGAAACAGTTTATTTTGGAACTTATACCAAACGCACATCAAAGGGTATCTACACCGCTCGTTTTGATACTGAGACAGGACATTTGTCAGATCTGGAGCTGCTCGCAGCTGAAGAAAATCCGACTTATCTGGCTTTTGATAGGCAAAATCATCTTTTCAGCGTCTCAAAACAAGATGACAAAGGCGGGATTGCCAGCTTCACTAAAGACGGCCAGCTTATCAACCGAGTCTTGGAAGAAGGCGCTCCGCTCTGCCACCTGAGTGTTGATTGTAAGCGCCGCTTGGTTTACGGTGCCAATTATCATAAAGGAGAACTTCTAATATACAGTATTGCTGATAACGGTGCTCTCCGTTTGCTGAATAAAGAAATCCACCACGGATCGGGAATACATCCTAACCAAGCCAGCCCTCATGTTCATTTTGCAGGCCTGACACCCGATAACTGCCTTCTTACTTGCGATTTAGGAACAGACTGTGTGACAACTTACACTGTCAGCTCAAGCGGTCAGACAGCTGAGATCGGCAGCTATCAGGCAGCAGCTGGTGCCGGCGCCCGGCACATTGTCTTCCATCCTCATTTAAAAACCGCTTATCTCGTTTGTGAGCTTAACGCCAGCATAGAAGTCCTAACTTACAGCGGCTGCGGGCAGTTTACACACCGCCAAACTATCTCCACTCTTCCGCAAGCCTATAGCGGTGAAAATGCCTGCGCTGCTATTCGCATCAGTTCAGACGGTAAATTTGTCTACGTCAGCAACCGCGGGCATGACTCCCTTGCAGCCTTGAAGGTCACTGGTGATGGTGCTTTAGAATTCCTGCAAATCATCTCAACAGCAGGCAGGCAGCCGCGTGATTTCAATCTCACGCCCGATAACCATCACCTGATTGTCGGCCATCAGGATTCTGATAACATTACCGTTTTTAGGCGTGACAGCCAAACAGGACGACTGACAGAGCTCAGCCATGACTTTAAAGCTCCTGAAGTGGTTTGTGTAGCCTTTAAAAATACGAAAGTGTGATGGACATGCTGGTAAAATTAGGTTTAAAAACCAGCAGCGACCCCGAACAATTGGAGAGCCGACTGATTCATCAGCCCGAAGTACTTGAATTTTATACGGATCAAGATGATTTTTTAAAAGACGGGCTCAAACGCCTGAACAAAGCCATCCAAGAGGTTAAAGCGCGCGCTACAGATAAAATTATTCTCCATCAGCCTATGACGTTTCAAGGTGACTTTCTGGAGATGATTGTGCCTGAAGAACTTTTTCCTGAAACCTTTTATTTCTTGGAAAAATCAACCGCTGATCTGCTGCAATTAGCATTTGACCACAATGTTCAGGTGTTGGTTCACGGCTCTTACACAATGCGCAACAAGGCTGTGATGTCTTATTATGGCAGCTGGGAAGCAGCAAATCAACACCTTTTTGACCGGCTGGATAAGTTTTCAGACTTAGGCCGGGAGCACATCATGTTTGAAAATTCTATCTCACCCCTCTTTTACTTTGGCGATCCTGACTATGATGCTCTGCTCTTTGCCAAAAACTACCGACTGGCCTACGATCTTTCACACGCCTTTATCAAAATGCAAGGGAGCAACCCCAAACTCCTTGCTTCACTAAAAACTTTAAAAGACCATATTGTTCATTACCATTTGGTGGATTCCATGGGCAAAACGCATGACAGCCTGCCTTTGGGGCAAGGAAAGATTGACTGGGAAGCCGTTCTTAAGCTGCTCAATCCAAATGCCACTTCTATCTATGAAATTAATCTTAAAGATCTGCTGGATCCTATTGAACAGCTGCAAAGCCATGATTTTTTGCTTAGCCTGTCACAAAAATAAGGGCAGGACTTCCAAATTCAGGGCTTTTATGGTTTAATAGAGAAAAAGAAATGAGGTAAGCCTATGAACCCAACTGAACTGTTTAATCAGGTCAAAGAACTGATTGAAAAACGCGATTTCTCTGCTGCTCAGGATTTCATTGATCAGCATAAAAACGATCTGGGAGATTACTTTGATCAGGCGAAAGCCCTGCTTGACGGCGGCAAGGGGCTGGACGGCCTTGCTGACAAAGTCAAAAGACTTTTCGGCGGGAAATAAAAAGCGAAAACGTGCCAGAATTTGGCACGTTTCAGACTGAAGACAAAGCTCTTAGAAATTGGTTTCTAAGAGCTTTTTGCTCTGTTTAGGAGTATACTAAAAGAAAACGGTTTGTGAGGTAAGGCCATGTTTCACAAAGAAAAACCAGATTATAAC
>NZ_JBZFUJ010000007.1:0-115602 GCF_058314475.1 Streptococcus sp. ELY_90 | reverse complement strand
CCATCTCATTTAGAACAACTTGTCTACGTTCAGAAAGTCTAAGTAACTCCCCTGCATAGTATTTGACCTCTTCCATCATTGGAGAGGTTTTCTTGACCGCACAATAAGACTGACTAGCTAGTTTTGTAAGCTTATCTACTAAGTAGCTAACACGCTTGTCAGAGATGCGTTTTGCCGTAGACTGATGGATGCTAGCTGCTAATGCGGCATCATCCAACTCTAGTACAAAACTATTACATGGAAAAGTCCTAACCAAGTTCCAATATTGTTCACCAGTCGGCGCAGACAAAAGTGTCTCTAGCTCTGGAAAAGTGACTGGCAAGACCTTGTGTAGACGGTTTTTAGCGCAGACAATATCCTCAGTAAGATTTTGATAGAAACGGCTGAGGTCACGTAATTCTTGATAAAGTGCTTCTTGGACATAGCTTGGTTTGCGATTGAGGATGAACTGAGACGCAGCTAGTTTTTCAGCGTCAATCTGGTCGGTTTTACGAACTCGTAAGCTATCCAACTGCTTTTTGGCCTCTAAGGGATTGAGGCGTGTATAAGCGTAGCTATTGGCCTCAAAGAAGGCCTGAAGACGACGAGAGTAGACACCAGTCGCCTCGAAGACAATTTCAGGCCTATGGACAGTCCTCAGATCTCCAAGTAGCCGATTAAATCCGATGGCATCATTGGGCATGGTATAGCTATGTACTTTCTCGCCATTGACCAAAATGGACACTTCTGAACTTGCTTTACTCACATCAATTCCAAAAACAGTACGCATGATAATTCCCTCTTTGTCTTGAATGATTCCTTGTTTTAGCGATGTCGTTTTCAATACGCGACGTCTTGTGTCCCACATACTTTGATAACATTCTGATAAAACAGGTGTCTTGCCAGTTTTAGTTACGACGTCTAGCGCCAAAGGACTCAGCGACTTAACAAGACACCTCTACTTTAACATAACGAAAAAGTAGTGAGTACTTTCTCCCGTCGCAGATTTCCTCACTACTAATCTTAGTATGTTTTGGTTTATACGCTTGTTGTATACGCCAATTTCATAATAAAAGCACCTCCACTTGTTAGAATTTTATCTAACTTTTGGAGATGCAGCTCATGCTCAGAGCTTTTTATACGAATTTTTCAATGATACCGTGAATAGTACGTCCGCAAGTAATTGACATTTCTTCGGGAGAAATGGAGCACTCAGGAGAAATATAGTAATAAATAAATTCTAGCAGCAGCGCAGAAATAGCACGTAATACTAAAGTTTTATTTTTAACTTTGATGTTATTGTTTAGTATAAGTTTATCGAAATAACGAACAATTATTTCTTTCCATTCAAGAACAAATCCCAAATCTCCATTACTAGATAATAAAGCTGAAATAGATTTTTTGTTCTGTTCTATCCAAATATAAGTTTCTAAGAAAAAAGGATAAGGATGATTAGGGTCAAGTGTATTGAACTTTAAAGTATCTAGATTTCGGTTAATTGCCTGCAATTCATCTAAAAGTCTCTTTTTTAGTTCTTCTAAAACTTGATATTTATCATCGAAATGAAGGTAAAAAGTACCTCTATTGATCTTTGCATGATTTGCAATTTCATTAATAGAAATTTTGTCAATACTTTTCCGTGCGAGGAGTTCAACAGTTGCTTCAATAATCAAATTTTCTTTTGTCAGATAATCTTTTCTTTTGTCTAATTTACTATCCAATTTTTTCTTCTCCTTCAATTACTGAAAAACTTTGGGCATAACTACCATCATGCGTTATAGAAAGATGAACTTTAGTATCCGAATATAAAGATAGCACATCAGATACTGGAGAAATTATAGAGACAATCGGTTGACCGGTTTCATTAGAGAGAATTTCTATTTTTCTGAAGTCTAAAAGAGTCTCCCGCAAGATTGGAGCAAGAGCCTTTAAAACAGCTTCTTTTGCGGCAAATCGTCCGCCGAAATATTCAATTCTCCTGTTTTCTGAATAATTTTCTGCTTGCTTGATTTCCTTAGACGTAAATGTTTGATGCATGAATGATTTTGTTTGAAAAATTTGTTTAAACTCTTCAAGATTAACTAAATCAGTGCCGATACCTAAAATCATATACTATTTCCAATGTCATATAATAAATTAAAAAAGAATTTTTTCTTTATTATAGCATATTTAAATTAACCAGATATGGAAATAGTGACATGTATTGGTTTAAATCTGAAGAATTACTTTTTATACATTGTAGTATAATGTCTCTGATCCAGCATAATCACTAAAAGTGCACTATTCAGGGGATCAGCGCCCCCAGAAATGGTATTACCAGCTTAGACGGGATGCATGGTTAAGTTCGCTATTGTAGCTTTTAAGCAAGTTTTTATTTCGGATAGAATTGGTTTTCAAAAACCGGACAAAACCTTTAATCGTTATATTGTTAGTAATATTATCCATTTTAATCCTAATAAAGGCGATATTCTCTTTGCTGATATCAAGGTGGTCATAATACTGACAATGACACTATTTGGTACAACCCTGCTTTTAAAATTAATGAAACTAGTATAAAACCCACTTATGAAGTTAGTGATTATAAACAACTACTTGCTTACATAAGATGAAAAAGCTGAATCTATCGGAAGATTCAGCTTTTATATCACCTATTTTAAGAAAAATCCCTGAGATTTTGGGTTGGATCGGGATGCGGGACATTGTGGCGCTCGCGTGAGCGATGGCGGTTGGCCATATTGATGCGCATCATCAGCCGGTTTTGCAGGAATAGAATAATTGCCAGGGCAATCAGATGCTGTCTTAGAAAGATCATAGCGATAGTGCCGATAAGAATTGTCAGTGCATACTCTATCCAAGCCTTCAGGTCAAAGCGGTAGAGGTCTTTATTGTAGCGAGAGGTGGCCAGAACTCCTGTGTAAAAGCTGAGAATACCGGCCAAAAAGAGGATAAAGCCGATAGTAACATGGTGTGAATCTGCTAAAAATTCAATGCCTACGGTGAAAATATTGATACCGATAAAGATAGGCAGGTGGGCATAAAAAAGGGTTGCAGCGGTGGTTTCCTGATGGTGATTGATATTTAGGAAAGTCTGTCCCATATAAAAGACAAAGAGTGTTGCCATCCCTAAAAATAAGGTAGCTCCGGTAAAGGGGCTTGACATAATCGGATAGGTTTTTATAATACCGATCACAGCCTCGCCAAAGCTGAGAATAGTCACCAAGTGCAGCCGTTCAATAACATGAGGGAAGTTAACCAGCTGACGATCGTAAAATTTAAGCCGGTAAACAGGCAGAATATTTGGCAGCAAGTAAACGAGAATGGTCCATCCGTTAATGGACAGAAGTCCCAGAGCAAAACCGGTTAAAGACAGGCTGTAAAGAAGCTGGGTAACGATATCCAGCTTGAAATTATGGGTGAATCCTAATTTCCGTCCCTTTAAAAAATACTGCAGGGCAATGATCGCATAAGCTATCATCAAAAGCAGATTAAAAAGCATGGCTTTAGGGCTTCCGGCATGGTATTGGCTGAGATCGAGGTTAAAATTGAGAGCGATATTGCCGACCACAAACATCAGTGCGATGACAGTATAGATGTCAATCAGCCGAGAGTCGCCGTACTTATTGAAATAAAAGACTTCATTGTGCCAAATGTTGAATATAATGATATTGGTCGTGATGAAGGCGACAATTTCCCAAAGACCGATATGATTGAGATGAATGGCTGATGTGAGCTGGCCCAGAGCCAGGACAACGGCTAAATCAAAAAACAATTCATAATTAGAGACGCGTTTGGCTAAAAACTGAGACATGTAATTTCCTTTCTGTCAAAAAGTCACATGATATTCTACCAAAAAGCTGGCGGAAAGAAAAGCAAAATCAACTGTAACAAAATTCAGAAAACCTCTCTTGTTTTTGTTATAATAACATTATGAATCAATTGATACAGCATAAATTAGAACTTTTGCCGGACAGTCCCGGCTGCTATCTCCATAAGGATAAAAAAGGAACGATTATTTATGTGGGGAAGGCTAAAAATTTAAAGAACCGCGTGCGCAGCTATTTTCACGGCAGCCATGACACTAAGACAGAGATGCTGGTGTCAGAAATCGCTGATTTTGAATACATCGTGACGGGTTCCAATATCGAAGCCCTGCTTTTAGAAATTAACCTCATTCAGGAAAATCATCCTAAATACAATATCAGGCTGAGAGATGATAAGTCTTATCCTTTCATTAAGATTACCAATGAACGCTATCCTCGTTTGTTGATTACCCGTCAGGTTAAAAAGGACAAGGGGCATTATTTCGGTCCTTATCCTGATGTCGGTGCTGCCAATGAAATTAAACGGCTGCTGGACAGGATTTTCCCTTTTAAGAAATGTACCAATCCTCCGGAAAAAGTCTGCTTTTACTATCATATCGGCCAGTGTTCGGCCCACACTGTCTGCCATACGGACAAGGCCTATTACGATAAGATGATAGAAGATGTCGGCAATTTTTTAAATGGCTATGACGATAAGATTGTCAACGGCCTCAAAGAGAAAATGCAGACCATGGCTGAAAACATGGAGTTTGAACGGGCTGCAGAGTACCGCGATTTGATCAGTGCTATCGGTGTTCTAAGAACCAAGCAGCGGGTGATGGCGCAGGATCTGATTGACCGGGATATTTTTGGTTATTATGTGGATAAGGGCTGGATGTGCGTGCAGGTCTTTTTTGTCCGTCAGGGCAAGCTCATTCAGCGTGATGTCAACATGTTTCCTTATTACAATGAACCTGAGGAAGATTTTTTGACCTATTTGGGACAGTTTTATCAGGACAGGCGCCATATTATCCCCAAGGAGATTTTTATTCCCAGCGATATTGATGAGGACTTCGTCAAAGCATTGGTGGATGCTAAGGTTATCAAGCCTAAGCGCGGTGAGAAAAAGCAGCTGGTTAATCTGGCTGTGAAAAATGCGCGGGTCAGCCTGCAGCAAAAATTTGATTTGCTGGAAAAGGATCTGAAAAAAACGCAAGGGGCAATTGACAATCTGGGAGAGCTGCTGGCTATTGACAAGCCTGTTCGAATCGAAGCTTTTGATAATTCCAATATTCAAGGGACCAGTCCGGTTGCGGCTATGGTGGTTTTTGAAAACGGCAAGCCCAACAAAAAGGAATACCGCAAATATAAGATCAAAACAGTTACCGGTCCCGATGACTATGCATCTATGCGCGAAGTCATTCGCCGCAGATACGGCCGTGTTAAACGCGATGGTCTCAGAGCTCCTGATCTGATTATCATTGATGGCGGTCAAGGACAGGTTAACATTGCTAAAGATGTTGTCAGAAAAGAGCTGGGGCTTGCGATTCCTATTGCCGGGCTCCAAAAAAATGACAAGCACCAAACGCAGGAGCTGCTGTTCGGTGATCCTTTAGAAGTGATTGATCTGCCCAGAAATTCAGAAGAATTTTTTCTTCTGCAGCGCATTCAAGACGAAGTGCACCGCTTTGCCATTACCTTTCACAGACAAGTCCGCAGCAAGAACAGTTTCAGCTCCAAGCTGGACGGTATTGCAGGTCTCGGGCCCAAACGCAAACAGCTGCTCTTGAAGCATTTTAAGAGTTTGACTAAGATTAAAGCAGCCGATTTAGATGAGCTGACAGCCTTAGGCATTCCGCAGAAGGTAGCAGAAAATGTGAAAGAAAAGCTGCAGGAAAAAGCATAAGAAACCGTGAAAATGAAACCCCGTTAAATGACAGTAAATAAGGAGACCGCTATGCCAACAAACATTTTTGACCAGCCAATTGGAGAACCAGTTTTTGATTTTAAGCCCGGTCAGCAGCCAACTATCAAGCAGCTGACAGGAAACTATACCATTGTTGAGCCTTTGAATGCTGATAAGCATTTTGAAGACGCCTATGCTTTTTACGGTCCTGACAGTCCCAAAGAGCAGTGGACCTATTTGCCGATTGAGCGTTTTGAAAATAAAGAAGATTTTAGAGCCTATTTTGAAGGGATGGTTGATTCCAAGGATCCTTATTATTTAGCTATTTTAGATAAGGAAAGCCATAGGGTCATCGGAACGTTTTCTCTCATGCGAATAGATCCTAAAAACCGTGTGGTGGAAATGGGCCGGGTTCTTTACGGGTCGGAGCTGAAACACTCACGAATAGCAACTGAGGCGCAATATCTGGTAATGAAATATGTTTTTGAGGAACTCCGTTACCGCCGCTATGAATGGAAGTGCGACAGCCTGAATGCGCCTTCTAATCATGCGGCTAAGCGTCTGGGCTTTACCTTTGAAGGCACCTTTCGGCGGGCAGTAGTTTATAAAAACCGCAGCCGTGATACCAATTGGTATTCCATGCTGGAAGAAGAGTACCAAACTATGAAAACTAAGTTTGACAACTGGCTGAATCCGGCAAATTTTGATGACCAAGGCCGTCAGATCACCTCTTTGAACACAAACTACTAATCTTGTGTGACCTCAAACCCTGAGATTGCCCGCAGGATGATAATCAAGGAAAAAGAAACCTCAAACAATAAAAAAGTGTGAGTTTTATTTTGGAAAAGTTTTCATTATATTTTTCCCTGTTTTTATGATAAACTGAAGGCAGTTTTTGAAAATACGATTTTCAAAGCCAATCATGCTGATGATTATCTTTCAGTGAAAGGGGCTCATGAATGACGAAAAAAAAAGCGATAGCGAAAAGCAAAAGCAAGTCATGACAGACTGCTACAATCTTTTGCTCAATCCGGATATTTATCCGGAAGAACGTGAGCTGCTGTTGGATTATAAGCAGGAAGTGGAGGCTGGAGGTGATTTTTCAAGACAGTCTTACCGTCTCTGCAGAGAGTTAGAGCGCTTGTCATTGAAGTATTTGCAGAGAAAAAAGGGCTTATCAGAACCTGTTAAAGCTTTTTATGGTTCGCTTAACGGTTTAGAGGCATCAGAATTGAGAAACAATGAAATTGCCAAAGGCATCATCGTGGCCTCGGGCACTTGGTTATAAATGCACGCAGCAGATTTTCAATCTGCTGTTTTAATGTCTCGAGTTTTTTATATATTTTAAAAAATGCTGAAAAAGCTGAAAACAGTTTCAAAAAGTGGTAAAATAAAAAAGTAACTATTAACACATTAGAAGGATTATTCGTTTATGAAATTTTTAGAGTTAAATAAAAAGCGGCATGCCACTAAGCACTTTAATAATCAGGCAGTTGATTTTAAAGATGTCAGAACAGCGATTGAAATTGCCCAGTTAGCTCCCAGTGCCAATAATATTCAGCCTTGGAAATTTGTGATTGTCAAGGATAGAAAAGCTGCTTTGGCTGAAGACCTGCCTGCTTTGAATAAGGCTCAAGTCGAAGGGGCGCAGTATGTTATTGCCTTGTTTACCGATACCGATTTGGTTCAGCGCTCCCGCAAGATTGCGCGGATTGGCAGCAAGAATCTTCCAGATGATATGATTGCCTACTATATGGAAACGCTGCCGGCTCGTTTTGCAGGATTTGATGATAAAAAAACAGGTGAATACCTGGCTTTGAATGCCGGTTTGGTGGCTATGAACCTGGTTTTAGCCCTGACAGATCAAGGCATTTCATCGAATATTATTCTTGGTTTTGATAAGACTAAGACCAATGCTGTTTTAGATATTGATGAGCGTTTCCGTCCTGAACTCCTGATTACCGTAGGATACACGGATGAAAAGATTGAACCAAGCTATCGTTTGCCGGTAGATACAATTATTGAAGAAAGATAGGAGCTGTGAGTAAGATGTTTGTAGATTTTCAAAAAGAAGTAGATAAACGCCGGGGAGATATTTTAGCGGATCTTTTTCGAATTTTACAGATCAATTCAGAGCGTGATGACAGCAAGGCTGATGCCAAACATCCTTTTGGTCCGGGTCCTGCTCAGGCTCTGCAGCATTTTTTAAAAATGGCAGAGCGAGATGGCTATGAAACTAAAAATATCAATAATTACGCCGGTCATTTTGAATACGGTCAGGGAGATGAAGTTTTAGGCATCTTTGCCCATTTGGATGTTGTGCCGGCTGGCAGCGGCTGGAAAACCGAGCCTTACCTGCCTGAAATTATCAACGGCAAGCTTTATGCGCGCGGCGCCAGTGATGATAAAGGACCGACTATTGCCTGCTACTATGGCTTAAAGATCATCAAGGATTTGGGTCTGCCGGTATCTAAAAAGGTTCGCTTTGTTGTCGGTACGGACGAAGAGTCCGGCTGGGCGGATATGGATTATTATTTTGAGCATGTCGGTCTGCCGGAACCTGATTTTGGTTTCTCACCGGATGCGTATTTCCCTATTATCAATGGTGAAAAGGGAAATATCACAGAGTATCTGCACTTTGGCAATAGCAACGGCGGCTCTTTCACGCTCAAATCTTTCAAAGGCGGCCTGCGTGAAAATATGGTGCCGGAGTCAGCAACGGCTGTTTTTAAAGGCAATAGTAGCTTAGAAGATCTGCAGCTGTCTTTAGATACCTTTGCTGAATCTCACAATCTTAAAGCCAGTCTGACTGAAAACGAAGGTCGTTTTCACTTGACGGTTCATGGAAAATCCGCTCACGGCTCAACGCCGGAAGCTGGTATCAATGGTGCTACTTATCTGGCTCTCTTTTTATCTCGTTTTGATTTTGCCGGTGATGCCAAAGCCTACCTTGATTTAGCAGGTAAGATATTGCTGAACGACCATGCGGGTGAAAAACTAGGTGTTGCTTTTGTCGATAAACAGATGGGAGCCCTATCTATGAATGCGGGTGTCTTTGATTTTGATGTAGAAGCAGAGGACAATACCATTGCTCTTAATTTCCGCTATCCGCAAGGAACGGATGCACAAACCATTAAAGCAAAACTGGAGCAGTTAGAGGGTGTCAAAGAAGTCACTCTGTCTGAACACGAGCACACGCCTCACTATGTACCTATGGATGATCCTTTGGTGTCAACACTTTTAGCTGTTTATGAAAAACATACCGGCGAAAAAGGCAAAGAATGGGTTATCGGCGGCGGTACTTTCGGACGTCTGCTGAAACGCGGTGTTGCTTACGGCGCCATGTTCCCTCATTCTGAGGATACCATGCATCAGGCCAACGAATTTGTCGAAGTAGACGATCTCTACAAGGCAGCAGCCATCTATGCTGAAGCTATTTATGAGTTAATCAAATAAGCCAACGCAGCTCCGTCATAACGGTTTACATAATTAAAAGGGAGTGGGAAAGAACCCAAAAATTGAAAATTTTGGTTCTCACCACTCCCTGATTTTAAGGTGGTGAGCTGAAACGGTCTCTCCGCAGACTGTTTCACTCCCAACCACTGCGCCAAGAGTTTATTCCAAAACAGGAATACTGGACGAGTTTTTGCCCGGCCTCTTTACCAAAGGAGAGAGACGATGACAAGTATTGAGGAAATTACCAAGTCCATTATGGCAGACAGCCAAAATAAAGCATTCACTGAACAAGGCATTGAACCTCTTTTTACAGCACCAAAAACAGCGCGTATTAATATTGTCGGTCAGGCACCGGGCATTAAGGCTCAGGAATCGCGTCTCTATTGGAATGATAAGAGCGGTGATCGCCTGCGTGAGTGGATGGGGGTTGATTATGACACCTTTTATCATTCGGGGTATTTTGCTGCCATTCCTATGGATTTTTACTATCCCGGTAAGGGAAAATCAGGCGATCTGCCGCCGCGTAAGGGCTTTGCCCAGAAGTGGCATCAGCCAATTTTGGATTTGTTGCCGGATATTGAGCTGACTGTTTTGATTGGCAATTATGCTCAAAAGTATTATTTAGAGCAAAAAGCTTCAGTCAAACTGACAGATACAGTTGAACACTACAAGGATTACCTGCCTGAATATTTCCCGCTTGTTCACCCCTCTCCCAGAAATCAAATCTGGATGGCTAAGCATCCTTGGTTTGAAGAGCAGGTCGTGCCGGATCTAAGAAAGATTGTTCAAGCTATTCTTAAATCGTAACAATAGGAGAAATCACAGAAAAACTCTTTGCCGCCCAAAAGCTGCAAAGAGTTTTTCTTTTTATAAGAGCTTCAATCGTTTGCCTGCCGGCAGCTGTCCCTAAAGGATTAGCTTATTTGCCCAAACAAAATTGGCTGAACAGCTGAGTAATCAGCTCATCGGGAGCAGCATCACCTGTGATTTCTCCCAAAATCTCCCAAGTGCGGGTCATATCAACCTGCAAGAGATCCACCGGCATGCCGAGTTCCAATCCTTCATTAACCGCATGGAGGCTTTCAAGGGCCTGCTCAATCAGCGTGATGTGCCGGGCATTGGAGAGGTAAGTAGCGTCTTTTTCAACAATGCCTGCATTGTCAAAGAAAATCTGGTTGATCCGCTCTTCGATAAGGTCGATGTTTTGATTTTTTAAAACGGAGATTTTAATAACATCGTCCGGCAGCTGATCGCTTTCGATTTGCTGCGGCAGATCAGTCTTATTGAGCAAGATAAGCCGGTTGGTATTTTGGCTGATTTCAAGCAGTGCGCGATCCTGATCGGTCAGCTTTTCGGCGCTGTTGAGAACCAGAAGAACCAGATCGGCTTCTTCAAGCGCCTTTTTGGAGCGTTCAACGCCGATTTTTTCAACCAGATCATCTGTTTCGCGAATACCTGCGGTGTCAATCAGTTTGAGAGGGACGCCTTTGATGTTAACGTATTCTTCGATGACATCACGGGTTGTGCCTTCAACATCGGTGACAATGGCTTTGTCTTCGCGCAACAGGTTGTTAAGGAGACTTGATTTACCGACATTGGGGCGGCCGATGATAGCAGTGGACAGGCCTTCGCGCAAAATCTTGCCGCGGCGGGCAGTTTTTAAGAGATTGGTCAGCAGGTTTTCAAATTCCTGCGTTTTTTCGCGCATGAGAGCTGTTGTCATTTCCTCAACGTCATCATACTCGGGATAGTCAATATTGACTTCGACCTGAGCCAGAGTGTTTAGGATTTCTTTGCGGATACTGTTGATAAGATCAGAAAGGGAGCCCTCCAGCTGTTTGACCGCTACCGCCATGGCCTTATCGGTTTTGGCACGAATCAAATCCATAACAGCCTCTGCCTGAGCTAAGTCAACCCGGCCATTTAAAAAGGCTCGCTTGGTAAATTCACCGGGCTCGGCCATCCGGGCACCCGAGCGAATGACCAGCTGCAAAATTTCATTAGTGACCGCCACACCGCCGTGGGTGTTGATCTCAATCACATCTTCGCGGGTGAAAGTCTTTGGCGCCCGCATGACTGAAACCATGACCTCATCGATGATTTCGTCACCTTCTGCGATATGGCCATAGTTAATCGTATGGGAAGCAGCTTTGCTTAGATCTTTGCCCTTGAAAATTTTTTGAGCGATGGCAAGTGCTTCAGAGCCCGAAAGCCGGACAATGCCAATAGCGCCTTCTCCCAGAGGGGTCGCGATAGCCGCAATAGTGTCAAATTCTTTAGTAATCATAGCTTAATTGTAGCGCAAAAAAAGGGAAGCTGCAAGATTTTGAGATAGCCAGAAAAGATTAACAAGTATGCGATTTCATGTTATAATAAGATGATTATGTGTGAAAGAGGAACCTTTATGGAAGAACTCAAAAAAATTGCTGGCGTCAAAGCAGCAGAATATGTCAAAGACGGCATGATTGTGGGACTGGGAACAGGGTCGACAGCCTATTATTTTGTGGAAGAAATCGGCCGCCGTGTTCAAGAAGAGGGACTGCAGGTTGTCGGGGTCACAACCTCAAGCCGAACAACTGCCCAGGCTGAGGGCCTCGGCATTCCGCTCAAGTCTATTGATGAGATTGACTCTATCGATGTGACCGTTGACGGTGCCGACGAGGTGGATTCGCAGTTCAACGGCATCAAAGGCGGCGGCGGTGCGTTGCTCATGGAAAAAGTTGTTGCAACCCCGACCAAAGATTATATCTGGGTTGTTGATGAGAGTAAGTTGGTGGAGACTCTGGGAGCCTTTAAACTGCCGGTTGAAGTTGTTCAGTACGGTGCTGAGCACTTGTTCAGAGAGTTTAAGAAAAAAGGCTATCGGCCTTCTTTTAGAGAATATGACGGTGTTCGTTTTATCACTGATATGGGCAATTTCATTATTGATTTAGATTTAGGAAGCATTCCCAATCCTCTTGAATTTGGCCGCAAAATGGATCACCAAGTCGGCCTTGTTGAGCACGGCCTTTTTTGCGGTATGGTTAACCGTGTGATTGTTGCCGGAAAAGACAGCGTCCGGATTTTAGAAGCCGATAATTTATAGTTGATAGCAGAGCTATCTTAGAGATGAGGAATATCATGTCAACATTTGATCGTATTCATTTAGTGGTTTTAGATTCTGTGGGAATCGGGGCAGCGCCCGATGCTAATAATTTCTCCAATGCCGGTGTGCCGGACGGTGCTTCGGACACACTGGGGCATATTGCAAAAACGGTTGGGCTTAATGTGCCAAATATGGCTAAAATTGGTTTAGGAAACATCCCGCGTCCGCAGGCCTTAAAAACGGTACCTGCCGAAAGCAGCCCGACTGGCTATGCGACAAAGCTGGAAGAAGTGTCACTGGGCAAGGATACTATGACCGGTCACTGGGAAATCATGGGGCTTAACATTACTGAACCTTTTGATACCTTTTGGGATGGCTTTCCAGAGGAAATTATCACAAAGATCGAAGAGTTTTCGGGACGTAAGGTTATTCGTGAAGCCAACAAGCCCTATTCCGGCACACAGGTGATTGCTGACTTTGGCCCCCGCCAAATGGAAACAGGCGAGCTGATTATCTATACGTCGGCCGATCCTGTTTTACAGATTGCGGCGCATGAAGATGTGATTCCGTTGGATGAACTCTACAAGATTTGCGAATATGCACGTTCGATTACCTTGGAACGTCCGGCTCTGCTCGGCCGCATTATCGCCCGTCCTTATGTGGGTGAGCCCGGTAACTTTACGCGGACGGCCAATCGCCGCGATTTAGCCGTTTCTCCCTTTGCCCCAACTGTTTTGAACAAACTGGATGAAGCAGGGATTGATACTTACGCGGTCGGTAAAATCAATGATATCTTCAACGGTTCCGGCATCAATCATGACATGGGCCACAATAAGTCTAACAGCCACGGAATAGACACTCTGCTGAAAACCATGAACCTGCCTGAATTTACCCGCGGTTTCTCCTTTACCAACTTAGTAGACTTTGACGCTCTTTACGGCCATCGCCGCAATGCGCATGGCTATCGCGACTGTCTCCATGAATTTGATGGACGTTTGCCTGAAATCACCGCTGCCATGCGTGAAAATGATTTGCTGTTAATCACAGCCGACCACGGCAATGACCCTACCTATGCCGGTACCGACCACACCCGTGAATACGTGCCGCTTCTGGCTTACAGCCCGGCCTTTAAGGGTCATGGCGTGATTCCAGTCGGCCACTATGCAGACATCTCAGCCACTGTTGCCGATAACTTCGGCGTGGAAACAGCCATGATTGGTGAAAGTTTCTTGAATCAGTTGGTGTAAAAAAATCTTAGCCTTCTTACAATCTTGACTAAAAGAAAAAATTAAAATTTGCAGAAAGGATTGTTCAGTTGGGGTGATATATCTAACTGAATATGGGCTACGGACTTCTGCAGAAAGATAAACAGACCTAGGCGCAAACGCCGTCGGTCTGTTTCCTATTTTGCTATTGTCCGTTTAACGCCCTTTATATCTTAATTTATGACACTACTAGAAAAAATTAACGAAACACGCGACTTTCTGACAGCACAAGGCGTCCAAGAGCCAGAGTTTGGTCTGATTTTAGGCTCTGGCCTCGGTGAGTTGGCAGAAGAGATCGAAAACGCCGTCCTATTGGACTACGCTGACATTCCCAATTGGGGACGCTCGACCGTTACTGGTCATGCTGGCAAGTTAGTCTATGGTGATTTGGCTGGCCGTAAGGTCTTAGCGCTTCAGGGCCGTTTTCATTTCTACGAAGGCAATCCTTTGGAAGTAGTGACCTTTCCTGTGCGAATCATGAAAGCTCTGGGCTGCCAGGGCGTTTTGGTCACCAATGCGGCCGGCGGTATCGGCTTTGGTCCAGGAACACTCATGGCTATTGCTGATCATATCAACCTGACAGGACAGAATCCTTTGATCGGTGCTAATATAGATGAGTTCGGTCCGCGCTTTCCGGATATGTCCAATGCCTACAGCAAGGACTATCGAGAGACAGCTCATCAAGTGGCTGATAAACTCGGTATCAAGCTGGATGAGGGCGTTTATATCGGCGTATCAGGCCCTTCCTATGAAACGCCGGCCGAAATCCGTGCCTTTAAGACGATGGGAGCTGATGCTGTTGGTATGTCAACAGTCCCAGAAGTTATTGTCGCGGCTCATTCAGGTTTGAAAGTCTTGGGGATTTCAGCCATCACCAACCATGCAGCCGGCTTCCAAGATGAACTCAATCACGATGAAGTTGTCGCTGTGACCGAACGCATCAAGGAAGATTTCAAGAGTTTGGTAAAAGCTGTCCTAGCAGAGCTGTAGGAGGCTTGGTGGTGAGAATTCATTTTGTCATTCAAGACTTTAATGACAGGGAAATGAATGACAAACTCTTTTCATTTCTGGATAGTTTCAATGCTTAAATCAGATAAATCTTATAGTCGTCAATTGTTGACCGCCTTTATTCTGACCAGTTTACTGACGGGCTGCGGCGGTATATTGCTGCATGAGCTGCAAAAGCTGGTGGAAAAGCTGGTTTTTGGACAAGCAGAAGCGTCTTCGCAGCTGCAGCTCTTTAATCATCTTCCTTCTGAACGGCGTTTTCTGGCAGTTTTTGGTGCGGGAGTCCTTTCAGCCCTGATGTGGTATTTCATACAAAGGAAAAACCGGCGGATTATTTCAGTCAGGTCTCAGATAGCACTTGATAATAAGGCTGACTTCAAACCAGTCATTTGGGTGCACCTCTGCAATATTTTCCTGCAGATTGCTTCTGTCGCAGCAGGCTCCCCTATTGGCAAAGAAGGAGCGCCTCGTGAGCTGGGGGCTTTGACAGCAGGGCGAATTTCAGATTATTTTCATCTGCGTCTGCCCGACCGTAAACTCTTGATTGCCTGCGGAGCGGCAGCAGGGCTGGCAGCGGTTTACCAAGTTCCTTTTGCCAGTGTTTTCTTTGTCTTTGAGACGCTGGCTGTCGGTTTTTCTTTGCGCAATGGTTTGCTTGCCCTTCTTTCTACGGTTTTAGCGGCAGCAGTCGCCCAGCTGGCTATTCCTGATGTTCCGCTCTATAGGACAGGACAGCTGACAACTGACTGGTCCACGCTTTTACTGGCTGTTGTAATGGGAGCTGCCATTGGGCCTGCGGCCGGACTCTTTCGTCAGCTGACCGCTTGGGCGCAATCTCATAAAGATAAAAGCAGAGCTGTCCTTTGGCAGCTGCCCTTGAGTTTTCTCATCTTGGCTGCGGTATCGGTTGTTTTTCCTGAGGTTTTGGGAAATGGCGGCGCTTTAGCACAGAAAGTCTTCTCTGCTATGTCACCGGTTCAGGCAATGGTGGTTTTGCCTATTAAAGCCTTCCTTGTTTTGCTTGTCTTAAAATCAGGAGCCTACGGCGGAACCCTGACACCATCGTTTTCGATGGGAGCTGTTTTAGCTTTCATCTTAGTTTCTGGTCTGCACGTTATTAGTCCCAATCTGCCAATAACAGCAGCTTCTCTATTGGGTGCAGCCGTATTTTTGGCGGTAACCATGAAGGCACCCCTGACTGCCGTTGGCTTGGTTATCTCTTTTACAGGACAGTCGTATCCGTCTTATTTACCGTTTTTATTGGCAGTCGCGACTGCTTATATTGTCAATACTTATTTATCAAAACTAAAGAAAGGCAGGGTATAGCTTGTACTCAGTGTAACTGAATACGGGCTAAGGACTGGGACAAAAAGATAAATCGCCAGCGAAAATCAGGATTTTCGAGCGATTTCCTATTTTGTCTGTGTCCTTTTAACGCCCTTTATATCTTAATTATGTCTATTCATATCGAAGCAAAACAAGGTCAAATTGCTGATAATATTCTTTTGCCGGGAGATCCGCTGCGCGCTAAATTCATTGCCGAAAACTTTTTAGAGGATGCCCGGTGTTTTAACAATGTCCGCGGTATGCTGGGTTATACGGGAACGTATAAGGGCCATCGCGTCTCCGTCATGGGAACTGGAATGGGGATGCCGTCCATCTCTATCTATGCTAGCGAATTAATCACCTCTTACGGCGTTAAAAAACTCATTCGTGTCGGAACCGCAGGCTCGCTCAATCAAGATGTTCATGTCCGTGATTTGGTATTGGCACAGGCTGCCGCCACCACATCCAGCATGATAAAAAACGAATGGCCGCAGTATGATTTCCCGCAAATTGCAGACTTCAGTATGTTAGATAAGGCCTACCATATTACTGAGGATATGGGGCTGACAGCGCATGTCGGAAGTGTTTTATCTATCGATGCCTTTTATTCTGATTTTGCCGAGAATAATATTAAACTGGGACAATTGGGTGTCAAGGCTGTTGAAATGGAAGCAGCAGCGCTTTATTACCTTGCGGCTAAACACGGCGTGCAGGCATTGGGCATTATGACCATTTCAGACAGTCTGGTCGCAGATGAAGACACGACAGCCCAAGAACGTGAAACAACCTTCACCGATATGATGAAGGTAGGCTTAGAAACATTGATTGCTTAACATGACAGAAAAAGAAACATTGGACATTCTGCTGAATGTTTACGCTTATCACCATGCTTATCAGATTGTAAAGGCCAGCCGGGAGTTTTCTGACGACATTGACTTTCTTTTGGAGCTCTTGAAGGAAAGACGCGAACTCAATGTTGATTTTCTCTTTGAGCACCAAGCGCGTCTGAAAGAACTGGAAAGTGCCCATCAGATTTCTCTTTTGGATAATGCTTACGAAGAAGAATTGCTGGCAAACTATATCATGGATTTGGAAGCAAAGCTGCGCAATGATAACATTATCGACTTTGTCAGGAGTGTCAGTCCGATTTTATATCGGCTGTTCATGCGTTTGCTGAACAGTCAGATTCCAGATATTGAGGATTATATCTATGATGCCAAAAATGACCAATATGATCTCTGGGAATTTGACAAGATGCATCAGTCTTCAAATCCCTTTGTTCAGGATTTTGTCGCTAAGAGAAGAGACAGCAAGGTAACTTCCAAAAGCTTGGTTGACTTTATCCAGCTGACTGATCTGCCTGAAGAAATTAAGGCTGCTGTTTTGCTCTTGCGGGACTTTGAAAAATCAGCCCGCAACCCTCTGGCTCACCTCATTAAGCCGTTTGATGAAGAGGAACTCCACCGGACAACAGGCTTTTCGTCCAAAACATTTTTAGAGAAGATAATTGCTTTGGCTGTTTTTTCAGGAGTCATTTATGACAGTCAGACCTTTTATTTTGACAAGGTCAATGCCTTAATTAAGAATCTTTATTAGGCCAGCTTATTTAAAAAACAGTCTGACAAAAAAGAACTTGCCGGCTCTCAGGCTGTAGACAAACCTCCGTTTGCTTACCCTGATAAGCAAAAAGAACTGCAGACTGCCATATAAATTGACACGAGCGCAAGCAAGCTAACTAAAGGATACTTCCGCCGTGATGAAAGTGGCAGAAATGGTGAATGTAAGCCGATTCTGCCACTCGGAAACTTTGAGACCACGGCTCAAAGTTTAGGCATGGAATTCCGCAGGAAGTCGCTGTGACGATTGCCGTTAGAAATCGATACTATTTCTAACGGCAATCTAATGCAAAACCTAGTCAAGAGCTATAGCGTTGGCGTTTGGTTTTGCCGTCCGACATCACCTAAGGAAGTATCAAAGAAAAGAGACTTTTTCTGCAAACTGAAAAGAGCCGTCAGGCTCTTTTTTACTTATTAAATTTAACTTCTTCAAGAAGGTAGTCGATGAATTTTTCGCCCATTTTGGAGAGATTGGCTTTTTCATGTTTGAGATAGATAATGTCAATCTCATCTTCAACATCAAGGGGAATGGAAACAATATTGTCGCCGTTGAGATTGCTGTTTAAGATACCGGTCGCGATGGTGTAGCCGTCCAGCCCGATCATGAGATTAAAGAGTGTAGCCCGGTCGGATACGACGATAGATTTTTTGTGGGAAATCTGCGACATGATTTCTTCTGAGAAGTAAAAGGAATTGTGAATCCCTTGATCATAGCTGAGATAGGGGAAATCTTCCAAATCGCTCATGGAAACCATTTTTCTATCGGCCAGAGGGTTGGACTTGCTGACAAAGATATGCGGATGGGCCTTGAAAAGATTGGTATAAGTCAAGTGATTGTCATCAAACATCTTGGTCAAAACATCATGATTATAGCTGTTTAAAAAGAGCACGCCGATTTCTGAACGAAAGTTTTTCACATCGTCAATGATTTCGTAGGTTCTGGTTTCACGCAGAAAAAGCTCATAGCGGGTCATGTCTGTTTCCTTCAGCAGACTGACAAAGGCATTGACAACAAAAGCGTAGTGCTGAGATGAAACACTGAAGAGTTCGCGCGTGTGCCCCTGGCTTTTGTAGCGCTCTTCCAGCAAGGCTGTCTGTTCAACCACCTGACGGGCATAAGATAAAAACTCTACACCGTCCTTAGTCAGCGTGATGCCTTTAGGATTGCGGATAAAGATTTCAATGCCCATTTCCCGTTCCAGATCACGAACTGCATTGGACAGCGACGGCTGAGTAATAAAGAGCTGTTTGGCAGCCTCGTTCATGCTGCCGGTTTCGACAATTTTGATAATGTAATGTAATTGTTGGATACGCATATGCTTATTGTAACACAAATGAGGCTGTTAATAAATACAGCCTGCTTACAGGCGGCTTTTTGCTTAAAGCTCATCATTGCAAAGGAGCTCTTGAAATGGTATAATGAACAGGTTAATATTACCTATCAAATAAATTATAGTTTTGGAGAAGAAAAGCATGGTTAGTCGCTCAAATAGAAGTCAACAGAGTCATTCTACAGGAAATCATAAAAAGCTAAGTGTTATTAACAGTATCCTCTTAGTTCTTTTTACCGTCCTGTCTGCTGTGACTCTCTTTTTTGTTTTTGCCTATGATTTCTTAGCTTTCAGAAGTCTGAATGTGATTGCAGCAGTGGTCTTGATTGCAATTGTTTTGCTGTCGCTGGTCTTGATTTTGAAAAAACGTGCCGTCAAATTCACCTTTGTTCTTCTTTTGCTGGGAAGCTTAGCGGCTTCAGGCGCTCTATACTTTCTGAAATCAGCCATTGATGTATCTGACAGGATGAATCAAACGGCTTCCTATTCAGAAGTTAAAATGAGCGTCGTTGTTCCTAAGGACAGCTCAGTGTCCAAGGTCTCTGATTTAAAGAGTGTTTTAGCACCAACCGGCAATGACGGAACTAACATTGCCTCTCTTATCAGTAAGATTCAAACTGATAAAGGTGTTGATTTGACCACAGAAGCGACTGATTCTTATCAGAGTGCTTATCAAAGCCTGCAGGAAGACTCCAGCAAGGCTATGGTTTTAAACAGCGCCTACAGTGATTTGCTGTCACAGACTGATGAAAATTATAAAGATAAGCTAAAGACAATTTACACTTACACGATTAAACAAAAGGTAGCCTCAGCTCGAAAGAAAACCAATAAAGATGTCTTTAATCTTTATATCAGCGGTATTGACAGCTATGGTTCTATCTCATCGGTTTCACGCTCAGATGTCAATATCATTATGACGGTCAACCGTAAGACCAATAAGATTCTTCTGACAACAACACCGCGTGATGCCTATGTTCCGATTGCTGACGGCGGCAACAACCAAAAAGATAAATTGACGCATGCAGGGATTTATGGTATTGATTCATCAATCCACACCCTAGAAAACCTCTATGACATTGATATTGATTACTATGCCAGAATTAACTTTACGTCTTTCCTGACCTTGGTCGATTTGCTGGGCGGCATTGAGGTCTACAATGACCAAGCCTTTACTAGCCATATCGGTCACTATGATTTTCCGGTTGGAAAGCTGAAATTGGATTCTGAAAAAGCCTTGGCTTTTGTCCGCGAACGCTATTCACTGGAAGCAGGGGACAATGACCGCGGCAAAAACCAAGAAAAAGTCATCGCAGCTATTGTTGACAAACTGTCTTCTATGAAAGCTGTATCCAATTACAACAGCATCATCAAAGGACTTGGCAAATCCATTCAAACCAACATGTCCTTAAATACCATGATGTCTCTGGTGAACTCACAGCTCGAGTCCGGTTCAAAATACACGGTCAAATCACAAGCACTCACCGGCACAGGCTCAACCGGAGAACTGACATCTTACGCCATGCCTAATGCCAGTCTTTATATGCTGTCTATTGATGAATCTAGTCTGACAAAGGCTAAAGATGCCATCAATGACACCATGGACGGGAAATAAACACTGAAACTTGAAGATAAAGCTATTTTTTCTAGACTATGTTTTGAAGTTCTAAAATGCCAATTTAAATAGCATTTATCTGTGAGCGGAGCGAGCTCTAACTGAGACTTTGTCTGCACTCTGAGCCGTTCCAAAGAATCGGCCAAACCCATGATTTATGAAAAAGCAAAGAAGGAGGGGATTATTTGACTGAGAATGACCTTGAGGAGGTTCATCGGTTTTATTTATATGTCAAGCGTCTGCTGGATATTATTATCGGTCTTTTGGGCGCCGTTTTTCTCCTGCTTCCGGTTTCGGTGATTATTGCTGTTTTCTATCTTTTTGGCAGAGACAAGGGCGGTATCTTTTTTACCCAGGAAAGAATGGGCAAGGGAAGAAAGGCCTTTAAAATCATAAAATTCCGCTCCATGGTTGTCAATGCTGAGGACGTTTTGAAAACAAATCCTGAACTCTACCAGCAATACCTTGATAACAGCTACAAACTGCTGCCTGAAGAAGATCCAAGACTAACCCGAATCGGCCATTTTATCCGAAAAACCAGTATTGATGAATTGCCGCAGTTTATCAACCTGATTAAGGGAGATATGAGCTTTATCGGTCCCAGACCTATTTTGGCTTCTGAGTTAGACGAGTACACACCGAGTGAACAGGCTGAACTTCTGTCTATCAAGCCCGGAGCAACAGGTTGGTGGCAGGTTTCCGGCAGAAGCGAGGTCTTATATCCCGAGCGCTGTCAGCTGGAGCTCTATTATGTCAGAAATTTCTCTTTTAAGTTGGATTTGAAAATTTTCTTTTTGACGATCAAAAAAGTTTTCACAGGTGAAGGAGCCCATTAGGCAGGAGTCTGAACCTTTGATAGCATTAAACCAGATTATCCGTAAATGGAGTAGTATATACAGTGAACCGCTATAATTCCGTCAGATTTAATTTCGTGATGAACTTTATTCTGACCATCTCAAACTTTATTTTTCCTCTGATAACCTTTCCCTATGCGTCCAGAGTTTTACAGGCTCAAGGGGTCGGAACGGTATCGTTTGCGACGTCCATCATCACTTACTTCACCATGGTAGGCATGATGGGGATTCCGACTTATGGGATCAGAGCCTGTGCCAAAATCAGAGATGATCAGGCAAAATTACGGAAAACCGTTCAGGAAATTTTTCTGCTCAATGCCATCGTCATGCTGATTGCTTTGGCGGGCCTGGGCATCTCGGTTTTAATGATTCCCAAACTGTCCCAGGAAAAATTGCTCTACTTGATCATGTCCTCAACATTGATTTTTAATGTTTTAGGCGTAGAGTGGCTCTATAAGGCTTTGGAAAAATATTCCTATATTACAGTTCGGTCCATTATTTTCAAATTTCTGTCGCTGATTTTACTGCTCCTTTTGGTGAAAAACAAAGAAGACTATGTCATTTACGGCGCCATAACCGTATTTGCAGGCGTAGGTTCCAACTTGATGAACTTCTTAAATTTAAGAAGACTGATCGACCTCAAACCTCTCAAAAATTTGGATTTAAAACAGCACATCAAGCCCTGTCTGACCTTTTTCCTCTTAACGGTATCAACAACCATTTATCTCAATGTCGATACTACTTTACTGGGATTTATCAAAGGGGACCATCAGGTCGGCTACTATACTGCCGCTGTAAAGATCAAGCAGATTCTTGTCAGCATCGTAACATCACTGGGAACGGTTTTGCTGCCCCGTTTGTCCTTTTACCATGAGCAGGAACGCCACACGGAATTCAGAACCCTTGTTGAGAAGGCTCTCAGTTTTGTTTTTGTCCTGGCAGTGCCTTTGACGGTGTTCTTTGTGCTTGATGCTAAGGAAAGCATTCTCTTTTTATCGGGAGACAATTTCCTGCCTGCGGTTCTTCCCATGCAGCTGATTATGCCGACGGTTATTTTTATCGGTATTTCCAATTTAATGGGCATCCAGATTTTGGTTCCCATGCAAAAAGAAATGCTGGTGGTGGTATCCACAATCATCGGAGCAGCAGCTGATGTTTTGATTAATGTCATCACCATTCCTTTATTCGGTGCTGCAGGGGCGGCCTTTGCCGGCAGCATTGCAGAGCTGACAGTTGTTTTGGTTCAGCTGTATTTCTTACGTGATTTGATTGTGCCCATGCTCAGGCGAATCGGTCTATGGAAGATCATCTTAAGCACACTGGCAGCAGTCTGTATCACCTTAGTTTTAAAAGGCTTCTTGTCGTTTGGAACCTTCTTAACCCTTGCTGTGACAGCGCTTGTCTTTTTTGCTGTTTATGGTCTGTTTTTGCTTATCACAAGAGAAAAGTTTACGTTAGATACCCTTCAATCATTATTGCTGCGGTTTAAATAGGAGATTCACATGTCACATTATGATTACTTAGTAGTAGGGGCAGGCTTATTCGGTGCCGTTTTTGCTCATGAGGCAGCCCTCAAGGGCAAAAAAATCAAGGTCATTGAAAAGCGCAGCCACATTGCCGGCAATATCTATACCAAAGAAATGCACGGCATTCAGGTTCATGAATACGGTGCCCATATTTTCCATACATCAGATAAAGAAATTTGGGATTATATCAATCAGTTTGCGGAGTTCAACCGCTATACCAACTCACCCATTGCCAACTATAAAGGGGAGATTTACAATCTTCCCTTCAATATGAATACCTTCAATAAGCTGTGGGGCGTTGTAACGCCTCAGGAGGCACAGGCAAAGATCGAAGAGCAGCGCGCCGTTTTGGGCGGCAAAAAGCCGGAAAATCTGGAAGAACAGGCTATCTCTCTTGTCGGCACGGACATCTATGAAAAGCTCATCAAAGATTATACCGAAAAGCAGTGGGGCAAGGCCTGCCGGGATCTGCCGGCTTTCATTATCCGCCGGCTGCCGGTCCGTCTGACCTATGATAATAATTATTTCAACGACACCTATCAAGGCATTCCTATCGGCGGCTACACACAGATTGTTGAGAAAATGCTGGCTCATGATAATATCGATGTTGAAGTGGGTGTGGACTTCTTTGCGGATAAGGAAGGCTATCTGGCAGATTTTCCTAAGATTGTCTTTACCGGGATGATCGATCAGTTCTTTGATTATCAGCTGGGAGAGCTGGAATACCGGAGCCTTCGTTTTGAGACGGAGACACTTGATATGGAAAATTATCAGGGCAATGCCGTGGTCAATTACACGGACAGTGAAACACCTTATACACGGATCATTGAGCACAAGCATTTTGAATTTGGCACTCAGGAAAAAACGATTATCACCAAAGAGTATTCCAAGACCTGGCAAAAGGGAGATGAGCCTTACTATCCTGTCAATAACGACCGCAACAACCATCTCTACAGTGCTTATAAAGCCATGGCGGATAAGGAAAGTAAGGTTATCTTCGGCGGCCGCTTGGGGCAGTACCGCTATTATGATATGCATCAGGTGATTGCTGCAGCTCTTCAATGTGTCAGAAAAGAAGTAAAGTAGAGGATTAGCGTGAAAGACATTAAATTAATTGTGGCAACACACAAGCAATTTAAAATGCCCAAGGATCAAAATCTTTATCTTCCCCTGCATGTCGGCCGGGAGGGTAAGGAAGATCTCGGTTATACAGGGGACAATACGGGCGATAATATTTCGCGCTTAAATCCCTATTACTGTGAGCTGACCGGCCTTTACTGGGCATGGAAAAATCTGGACTGTGACTATCTGGGTTTAGTCCACTATCGGCGCTATTTCACCAAAAAGAAACAGTCTTATAAAGAAGACCTAAAGATTGATGAGGTCATTCTTTCGCAGTCGGATACAGAAAAGCTCCTTGATGAGGTGGATATTGTGGTACCTAAGAAGCGCAAGTACTATATTGAGACCCTTTATTCCCACTATGCCCATACCCATGATGCCAAGCATCTGGATGTCACCAGAGAGATAATGGCAGAGCTGTATCCGGATTATCTCCCAGCTTTTGACAGCGTCATGAAGCAGCGCAGCGGCTATATGTTCAATATGTTCATCATGAAAAAAGAGCTGTCTGATGCCTACTGCACATGGCTGTTTGCCATTATTGACGAACTCTACAAACGTTTGGATCTGGCGGGCTATTCGAGCTTTGATGCGCGCTTGTTTGGCCGTGTCAGCGAGCGTCTCTTTAATGTCTGGCTAGCTCAGCAAAAAGAGCTTACCATCAAAGAAGTTCCTTTCATGTATATGGAAAAAATCGACCTTTTCCAAAAAGGGAAGTCCTTCTTAGCCGCTAAATTTTTAGGAAAGAAATACGGGAAAAGTTTTTAGGAGAGGAGAAGAAGGAGATGATGCTCTTTTTAATAATACTGATAGCATCAGTATCATTAGCAGTCAATTTCAGAATTTCAAATAAAGACTTCATGAATCCGGCTGTCATTTTTTCATTAATATTTTTAGCACAGGCTGTCATGTGTGTTCTGGCACTCACTTATATGCGGCTGACCTTTCATATCGAAACGGTTCTTATTTTAACGGTCGCTTTTGCCATATTTACGCTGTTTAATTTCTATTATTCAAGGTCGTCTTCGAAAAAACAAGCAGCTGCTGCAACGCAAATAAAAAACAGTGAGCTGAAGTATATTCATTTACCAATGCTGGTTTCACTTGCTTTTATTGGATTGCTGTTGGTTGTTATTTTCCTCAAATATCAGCATTTAACACAGCTGGCAAATGCTTTGGATCATTCGGACTATTCCCTGTCTCAAAAGATTTCTTTTTTCAACGATATGTCTAAATTTCATTCAGACCATTATCGTGAACTAGGAATTATACCGCCGCGATATTATAATATTTTTAAAACAGTATCCTTTTCTTTTGGCTACCTCACGCTATTTGTTGCTATCAACAACTTTGTAGCCTATAAAAAAATAAGGATTGAACAAGTAATAACACTTCTTTTAATGTGTTTTGCCATTTATCTTGCCGGAAGTAGATCTCCGCTTTTGCGTATGCTAACATTCGCAATTTGTGTTTATTATATTTTGTATCTCAAAAAAGATTCAGGCATTGGCATCAAAAAACAATTACTTAAAAGATTTCTGATTATCGGTGTTATCACTGTTGCTTTGTCCTTAGTAACCATGGGCATTTTTGGCCGTTCAAGTCATTACAACCTTTTTCATTACTTGTTCATTTATACAGGTGCTCCGCTTTATAATTTAGATGTCTTTATTCAAACCTATGCTTTGCCGATACCGCAAGAATATCTGGGACAGCAGACCTTCTCGACCTTATATAACTATGTGTTTGCCAAAGTCGGCAACGATGACCGTATTTATACCCTGGATATTCCTTTTGTCAGATACAGTGTGAAATACGGTCTCGGCAATGTCTACACAACTTTTTATCAGTTTATCTATGACTTTGGTCTGTTTTTCTGGCTGCCTGCCTTTGCAGTCATTCCATGGTACTATTCTAAATTTTATGATAAAATTGTTAACCATCCGGCTGCTCATTCCATAATTGATTTCAGACTGTTTATTTACGCGTATTTATTTAATGATTTGTGCATGCTGTTCTTTTCTAACCGTTTTTATGAAGCAGTTTTAAATATTACAAATTTGGAAATCTTTATTATTGCCTATGTATTAAGTTCTCTCATTTTCACGAGATCTTTAGGAATTGGAAAGTATAAGCTACAGTTTTAAATAAAAGAATTTCTACCGGTAGTATTACTGGTAAATATGAAAATTTTAGGAGTACAGAGTGCAAAAATTATTAACCATATCCATTGCAGCTTATAATGTTGAAGATTATATTAAAGAGACACTGGACTCGCTGGTGGCTTCCAAATATTGTGACCGTTTGGAAATCTTTGTTGTCGATGATGGCGGAAGCGACCGAACATATGAAATTGCCCAAAAATATCAAAAACAATATCCTTCTGTCATTCCTGTTCACAAAGAAAATGGGGGATACGGAACAACTGTTAATTACAGCATGGCGCATGCGACGGGCAAATACTTTAAGTTATTAGATGGTGATGATTGGTTTGATACTGAGAGCTTGGATCAGCTCATCGAATTATTAGATCACAGTCAGACGGATGTCCTGGTGACACCCTTTAACTGGGGTCCAAATAAAAATGAATTACAAAAGAAAAGTTTGACGGCTTATCCCCAAGAACCAACTCTGTTTTCTCATCTCAAAAACTACCAAACGATCAGTATGTGGAGTTTATGCTATCGAACGGATATTTTGCGGCAAGCCTCTTTTGAATTGCCGGGCAGAACCCTATATACCGATATTTTGTATGCAACCATTCCTTTTGCCTACATTAAAACTATTCAATATGTTGATTTGCCGGTCTATGGCTATCGTGTAGGACGTGATGGCCAAAGTGTCAGCCGTGAATCAAGGATTAAAAATGCGGAAATGATGCTGGGAATCAGTGAACGGTTAGCGCAATTCTACGCTAATAAGAAAACGAATGAGAATGCTTCTTATCTCTTGCATCGGGCAACATCGGCTTACCTGCAGGGAGTTAAAACCCTATTTCTCTTGGATGTCACGAAAGAAACCAAACAGCGTCTGAAAACCTTTGATCAGGCCATTCACTCGGCTTCTTCTGAAGTTTATGAAGGGATTTTGGCCTTGGGCAAACTGGGTAAATTTTTAAAATTAGTTCGCATGACAAACTATCAGGCTTATTACTTATTAAAAGTTTTATACCCTAAAGGATTTCCTAATTGGATTTAGTAAGGGACTGAGCATGACAGATAAAACATTACGAGATTTACAGCTGGCCGAAATTGAAATTTTCAAAGTGTTTCAAACCATCTGTGAAGCCCATCAGTTACATTATTTTATTATCGGGGGGACGCTGATCGGTGCTGTACGCCATGGCGGCTTTATTCCTTGGGATGATGATATTGATGTAGCTATGCCGCGTGAAGATTATGAAAAGTTTATCCGTATTTTTAAGGAACAAAATGTCCGGCCTATTGACATAGCGTATTATAAAGATAATCCTAGCTTGTATTTTTACCCTATTCGTTTGGTTAATACCCAAGTTCAGATTACTGACCCCAGAACTAACCGGCCTGCTCCGGTATGGATGGACATTTTACCTATTGACGGTTTGCCAAACCAAGCCATGAAGCGAAGACTTTTTAAATTAAAGATGGACAGCTACCGGCTGGCTCTTGGCCTGCATTATATTGATCAATTGCGTGATACCAAAAGAGATTGGAAGCAACGCTTTGCAATTACTTTTGGTAAAGTGACTAAAATTGGTAAACTTTTTAATCCGACCAAGGTAAAAAATCGCTTAGATGCCACTTTAAAATCACATTCAATTGAGCAGTGTGACGTCATTGGTACTTGTATGGGTGCCTACTATTTTAAAGAATTTGTACCGAAGGATTATTTTGGTTCAGGCACAACCATTGCATTTGAAGGGATGCAGGTAAAAGCACCTGAACAAGTTGATGCCTATTTGACTCATATGTATGGTGATTATATGAAATTGCCGCCGGAACATGAGCAGCTGGCACAGCATATTAACGTAAAAACAGAAATAGGAGAGCAGTGATTATGAAGAAGGTAATTACTTATGGAACATTTGATTTGCTGCATTATGGGCATATCGAATTATTGCGAAGAGCCAGCAAGTTAGGAGACTGTCTGATTGTTGCCTTATCAACTGATGAATTTAATTCACGTGAGAAAAATAAGAAAACGTATTTTTCCTACGAGGAACGTAAAAAAATGTTAGAGGCGATTCGTTATGTAGATAAGGTGATTCCTGAGGAAAATTGGGAACAAAAGCGTACGGATATAGTAGACTTTGACATTGATGTATTTGTTATCGGCAATGACTGGACCGGGCATTTTGATGATTTAAAAGATTTGTGCGAAGTGGTGTATTTGGAAAGAACGCCGGATATTTCGACCAGCCAAATCAAGGAGGATCTCAATGACAAAAAAACTGACGCTTAGGGAGATCCAGCTATTAGAGTTGGATATGCTGAAAGCTGTTGTTGCATTTTGTGATCGTCATCAATTAACCTATGTTTTATGCGGTGGTACTTTATTAGGAGCTGTCCGACATCAGGGATTTATTCCGTGGGATGATGATATTGATTTGTTGATGCCGCGGGAAGACTACGAAAAATTTTTAGCGTTGCACAGTACTTTTGAGGAAGAATTTCCTTTTACAGTGGCCAGCAATCGTCTTAATAATTTAAAAAGACCATACTGCCGCATCTTAAATAAAAAAACAATCTGCAATAGGCAATTTATTGACGATCCGCAAGAGAATTTTCTATGGATTGATATTTTTCCTTTGGATGGTTTGCCTAGTGATAAACAAAAAGTACAATCCTATTTGAATCAGATGGGCAGATTAAACAAACTCTTAGTCATTGCACTGTCCAGAACTGGCGAAGGCAAGTCTAAGCTTAAAAAAATAGTCAAACCGGTAGCTAAAAGCTTGCTGAAAGCAGTAGGTGTCAAACGTCTGGTTGACCATACGGATAAAGTTTGCCGGCGTTATACTATTGCAGACAGCGATTTTGTCGGTGAGAATATCATGGCCAGAAAAGCGCAGGAAATGATGCCGAAAGAGGCTTTTTTGACAACTGTTGATGTTAACTTTGAAGGTTTGACCGTTAAGGGACCTTCCAATTGGGATTACTATCTAGAAAAGAAGTATGGCGACTATATGCAATTGCCGCCGGAAAGCGAACAAGTCAACCACACGGCAGATATTTATTTGGTGGAAGACTGAGTTTTCACAACCGACTTGACAATTTCCTTTAAAACAGTGTTTAAGTGGGATGTTTAATGTTGCTGTATCTGTTTACGACTGGATAGTAGGAATTGCACTTAATACTATGTTTATGATACAATGATAGACAATCAGTCAATCTTTAGTTGTTAAGTAAGATAGTTTAAGATGATACATTGATATTCGATGGAGTTATAGAATTAATAAATGAAATTGGTCAACTGCATCAACGTTTCTCAGAGGAATTTTTTGAAAAACATGTTCCTTATAATTTAAAAAAGATGCGAGTTGACAGTGTTTTATACGAAGAAAATTATGATGAGAAATTTATTACTCTAGTAGACGAGTACATAGAGGAGCTTGCTTTTTGGCAGATTTTTCTTGAATTTGATTCTAATTCACCCGTGATTGAAACGCGGTTTCGAGGTAAAAATAAAGAGTCCGCTCTAAATAAACTGTATTATTATCGTTTTGGCAGAAATGTTTCTGAAATCCCCATTCAGAAATGTTTGAACGACTTACTGGGATTTCGTATTGTCATTGATGGTAATGTTGATTATGAGCAGTTATTAGCTGACATTAGAAATTCTGATGCTTTGGAGGTTGAACTTTTTCGTCCATATGTCCGACAAGATAAAGATTACATAGGAATTCATATTTATTTTAAAAGCGGTCATAATCAGTATTTTCCGTGGGAGCTTCAAATTTGGGAGAAATCTGATGAAATATTAAACGAAAAGTCTCATAGGGATCATAAGGAAAAGCGCCAGTATATTAGTTGGACTGAAATTTATAAAGGTAATAAGCATAGAGAGGAGTAAGAGGCTATGGTGCAGCATGTCATTGTTATCGCTAGTTCTTATCGGCTTGGCAAGCGTATTGCTTGGCATTACGCAGCTGATGTTATTGATAAAAGTGTTTTAAAAGGGCTGGAAGATAAAACCAGAACTTTATTAGGGCGACCAGATTATGCTATTCATAAATTGACAACTGATTCAAAAGACTGGAGCAGTGTTGTTAATAAAGACAGCTTTTTTGAAGGAATTAAAATTTATAGCAGTCTAGATAAATTCTTAAAAGAAATTTCAAGCGATAAAAAAATAACAGCTCTTGATATTGCAAAGTATCTTCTTTCTGTTCAGCCAATGTCAAATCTTAAGCTGCAAAAGATGATCTATTTGATCTATGCTGATTATCTTACTAGAACTGGGAAGAAACTTTTTGATGATAAAATTATTGCTATGCAATATGGACCAGTTATACGAGAGGTTTATGACTTTTACAAAGGGCATGGTCGCGAAGAAATTGATGAAAGAAGCGACGAACATGTGGTAACGTTAAATGAAATTACGATGCCGCTTGCTTTAGCTAAAATTCTTCAATCAGATGATGAAAAATCTATTATTTCTTCGATTAAGTCCACTATTGAGACGTTTAGTAAAAAGACAGCTTCGCAATTAGTGACAATTACGCATAAAGAGGGAAGTCCGTGGAGTAGGGCTAAGGATGTAGGCCTTTATTCAGAGATTACAGATGATCTTATTCTAACTTATCATGCTGTTGAGATGATTTAATCACTGATAAATGGACTAAAATGTTCTAATCCATTCTTTAATTCCCCATTTGACATCTATCTGATTTCAAGCTATAATGAGAAAAAATGAAATAACCTTTAATGGAGTCCAGAGAGGCTGTCAAGGGAATCGCGTTTAAAAGTGGCTGAGTCAAAGGGTGGTGTTGATTCCATAGTCCATGAGAATGACTTTTTAGCGCAGTGGCTGGCTGTTCTTATCCCTTGCAGGGCAAGCGATAGCGACCAACCTAGCCAACTGTGCGGGGGTGGGACAACAAAGTCTATTCTTTAAATGACTGACTTTTGTCCCACTCCCCCGCTTTTTGTGCAACCTTGCCTTGCCGGTAAGGTTTTTTTGTTAGAAAGGTGCTTATGATTTTAAAAGAAGACATGACGGTGGTCCGCCAGAGGGAGATTGCGCCGCGTATTTTTGAGATGGTGCTGACAGGTGAGTTAGTCAGCCAAATGCAGGTCGGTCAGTTTTTGCATCTGCGTGTGCCGGACAAAAGCAAACTGCTGCGGCGGCCGATTTCCATATCTGAAATTGACAAATCCAAAAAAGAGGCTACCATTGTTTATCGGATTGAAGGTGAAGGAACGGCTACCTTTTCGCAGCTCCAAGCCGGTGACACTCTTGACTGTCTGGGGCCTCAGGGCAATGGTTTTGATGTGTCTGTTATGAGTTCCGGCCAGACTGCCCTGCTTATCGGCGGCGGCATCGGTGTTCCGCCTTTGGTAGAGCTGGCAAAAGAGCTTAAAAATAAAGGCGTGGCTGTTTTTGCAGTGCTGGGTTTTGCGACGAAAGATGCCGTTATTCTTGAGGAGAAGATGCGCTTATATGCGGACGTTGTCGTAACGACCGATGATGGCTCTTACGGTCAAAAAGGCTATGTGTCAACTGTAGTTGATGAGCTGACATTTAGCCCTGATGCGGTTTATGCCTGCGGCGCTCCCGGTATGCTCAAATATGTGGATACTAAATTTGAAGACCACCCTCATGCTTATCTGTCGACAGAATCCCGCATGGCCTGCGGTATGGGAGCCTGCTATGCCTGTGTTGTCCACCTCAAAGGGCAAACAGAGGATCGCAATTTGCGTGTTTGTGAAGATGGTCCGGTTTTTAAGACCGGTCAGATTATCTTGGATTAGGAGGAGACTGTGACAAATAGACTTGCTGTTAAGCTGCCGGGATTGGAGCTGAAAAATCCGATTATTCCGGCGTCCGGCTGCTTTGGCTTCGGCCAGGAGTATGCTAAGTATTATGATTTGAACCGGCTTGGATCGATCATGATCAAGGCGACTACTCAGCACCCTCGTTTTGGCAATCCGACACCCCGTGTGGCAGAGACCCCTTCGGGCATGCTCAATGCTATCGGCTTACAGAATCCCGGGGTGGATGCGGTTATCGCTGAAAAACTGCCCTGGCTGGCTAAGCATTATCCTGAACTGCCTATCATTGCCAATGTTGCCGGTTTTTCTAACGAAGAGTATGCCTATGTTTCTGAAAAAATCTCTCAGGCGGATAATGTGGCGGCTATTGAGCTCAATATTTCCTGTCCTAATGTTGATCATGGCAATGACGGTCTGCTGATTGGGCAGGTACCCGAGCTGGCTTACAAGGCTGTTAAAGCCAGTGTCAATCATTCAGATGTTCCTGTCTATGTCAAGCTGACACCCAGTGTAGCTGATATTATAACGGTTGCTAAGGCTGCAGAAGATGCCGGTGCGGCCGGTTTTACCATGATTAATACCTTGGTGGGTATGCGTTTTGATTTAAAGACAAGAAAACCGATCATCGCTAATGGCACAGGCGGCATGAGCGGACCTGCTGTTTTTCCTGTGGCGCTTAAACTAATTCATCAGGTCGCTCGTTTCTCAAAGCTCCCCATCATTGGCATGGGCGGTGTTGATTCGGCTGAGGCTGCGCTGGAAATGATGATAGCCGGAGCCTCTGCCGTTGCTGTGGGAACTGCTAATTTTACCGATCCTTATGCCTGTCCGACAATTATTGACAATCTGCCAAGCGTCATGGATAAATACGGGATTTCAGATCTGGAAACTCTCCGTCAGGAAATTCGGAACAGCTTGCGGTCAAATTAAGTTTTGGGACAGCAGTGATAATTAAACATTTATGATATAATAACGTTGAGGTGATTCCATGAGTGAGAATTTTTCCCTAATTTATGCTAAGGCACATAAAGAAGATTTTTTAAAAACAATTATCACAGGAAAAACAGTCTCAGAAACTAAAGATGTTTTGTTTATGGCAGGCAGCCCAGGAGCAGGAAAGATTGAAGTAGCTGAAACTTTCTCAGAGTTACTTGGAAACTTGATTACAATTGATGCTGACTTTTTTCGAAGTCAGTTTCCACATTATAATGGGAAAAATTCTAGTCAATTTCAAAGAGGGGCGGCATATCTGGTAGATTATTCTTTGACAAAATTATTGAAAAAAGGATATTCATTCATTTTAGATGGTACCTTTGCCGTTTCGAAAGCAAAACAAAATGTTGAACGTTCTTTGAATCGCGGCTATAATGTTTCTATTTATTATGTTTATCAGAATCCTTTAATAGCCTGGAATTTTACAAAGTTACGTGAACAAGTAGAAGGAAGAATTGTTCCAAAGGAAACGTTTATTAATGCTTATTTAAATCACGTCAAAATATTGAAGAAGTCATAAAACACTTTGGTGATAAAATTTCTTTAAATATTGTGTTTAAGGATTATCAAAATAACATTTCAGATATTCAATTTGATGTGGATTCAATTGAACTTACTCTGCCAGATAAATATACTAGAAAAGAATTAGAGGAACAGTTATTATGACGGACAAAAAAGAAATTCAAGAAATTCTCAAAAAATATGATGATAGTATTGGTGAACTTTTTAATAAGGGAACTATCCGTGAAAATAAAAAGGTCTTAAAATGGGTAGCTGATGAATCTAATCGAAAACAAAGAAAATTGGTTGGTTTAGAATAGAGCATCTGCAGCCAAATTAAGTTTTAGGATTTTTCAAAAACATAGATGGTTTTTTGACTTTGAAGCTGAAAAAAGCTATAATAAGACAAAATAGAATAACCTTTAATTGAGTCCAGAGAGGCGAGGAAGGTTGACAGCGAATGAAGGAGTTTTTCTCCGCATAAAAGGGGGCCAGCCCTCTGTTTTCGTGTAACCTTGCTCCTTTGGGCAGGGTTATTTTTCTATTATAGAGGTTAAATAGACTGATGCTTGAAAGCTCTCTATTTTAATCACTGTAATGATATGCTAGGTAAAAAGGAGAAAACATGCGCGAAGAACGCCCCATTATTGCTCTGGATTTTCCGTCATTTGAACAGGTGAAATCATTTCTGGCTCTCTTTCCGGCTGAGGAAAAGCTTTACGTTAAGATCGGTATGGAACTTTACTATGCGGCAGGTCCCGAGATTGTCCGCTATGTGAAGAGCCTTGGGCATTCCGTCTTTTTGGATTTGAAACTGCACGATATTCCTCATACGGTTCAGTCGGCCATGGCTGTGCTGGCAGGTTTAGGCGTTGACATGACCAATGTCCATGCTGCTGGCGGCCTTGAAATGATGAAAGCTGCGCGTGAAGGCTTGGGGGCAGGCCCCAAGCTGCTGGCGGTAACGCAGCTGACCTCAACTTCTGAAGAACAAATGAGGCAGGACCAAAACATTCAGACCAGCCTTGCTGACTCCGTCGTGCACTATGCTCAAAGAGCTGCGGCAGCCGGTCTTGACGGAGTTGTCTGCTCTGCTCATGAAGCCGCAAAAATCAAGACAGCAACCTCAGCCAGCTTTGTCTGCCTGACGCCGGGCATCCGCTCTAAAGGCTCTGCTGTCGGTGATCAAAAGCGTGTCATGACGCCGAGCGATGCCAGAAAAATCGGCTCTGATTATATCGTTGTCGGCCGCCCGATTACGCAGGCTGAAAATCCTGTTGCGGCCTATCAGGCGATTAAAGCAGAGTGGGCGGGCTTATAAAAGAAACATCGAGTACTCATCATTTTTGAAAATCAGATTAATCAATATGTTTAAAACAGCAGAGTGTGCTGCATTTGGAAAAGAAAAGAGGAATGTTATGACATTAGCAAAAGACATTGCACGTGACTTATTGGATATCAAGGCGGTTTATTTGAAACCCGAGGATCCTTTTACCTGGGCGTCCGGCATTAAATCGCCGATTTATACGGATAACCGCATTACGCTGTCTTATCCTGAGACGCGTACCTTGATTGAGAATGGGTTTGTGGAGGCCATCAAAGAAACTTTTCCGGAAGCAGAGGTTATTGCCGGAACTGCGACGGCCGGGATTCCTCACGGAGCCATTATTGCGGACAAGATGAACCTGCCTTTTGCTTATATCCGCAGCAAGCCTAAAGACCATGGTGCCGGCAATCAGATTGAAGGCCGTGTCGTTAAAGGGCAAAAAATGGTTATTGTTGAGGATCTGATTTCAACAGGCGGATCGGTCCTTGATGCGGTTGCCGCAGCCAAAAGAGAAGGAGCCGATGTACTCGGTGTTGTCGCTATTTTTACTTATGAACTGCCAAAAGCTGCTGAAAATTTTGACAAAGCCGGGGTCAAATTGGTAACCCTGTCCAATTATTCTGAGCTGATCAAAGTGGCTAAAGTCCAAGGCTATATTGATGCAGATGGTCTGCAGCTTTTAAAGAAATTCAAAGAAAATCAAGAAACCTGGCAGGACTAAATCTTGGCGGGTTGCACAGCAATCGCAAGAAACGAACAATACGGAGGTATCCTATGAAAATTACAGTTCCGTTTGACAATCAGATTATCCCGGATGCTTATGGGAAAAAAGCCAGCGATACCAACAAAGGCTACGCTGTCAAATCTTTTCCTTTTGAGCTTTTAGAGATTCCTAAAGAGGCTAAAACACTGGCCTGGTCTTTTGTCGATTACGATTCTATCCCAGTTTGCGGCTTTGCTTACATTCACTGGGCAGTTGCTAACGTTCCTGCTGATAAAACATCTATTTCAGAAGACTTTGCCAGACGTGATCAGCATCACATCAAAGGCAAAAATTCACTGGTCAGCAAGTTTTTGCAGACGGATTATTCCGACATGGAAAATGGTTACTTGGGACCATATCCGCCGGATAAGGATCATCAGTACACGCTAACTGTTTATGCTCTGGATGAAGAGCTGCCTTTGTCAGACGGCTTTTACCTGAATGATCTTCGGCATGCGGCTAAAGGTCACATCATTGATCAGGCTGAAATTGATCTGATAGGAAAATGTTAAGGTGTATTTGGAGCTCTTAGAAGGGGAAGAAAGCTTATGCAACACTCAGCTTGGCATGATTTGATCAAAAAAGAGCTGCCGGATGGCTATTTTGCGCAGATCAATCATTTTATGGATGAGGTTTACAGCCGCGGAACAATCTATCCGCCGCGGGAGAAAGTTTTTAACGCTATTCAGACTACTCCTTTAGAAGAAGTGAAAGCGGTTATTATCGGTCAGGATCCTTATCACGGCCCCAATCAGGCTCAGGGACTGTCCTTTTCGGTGCCCGATCAGATTCCTGCACCGCCGTCTTTGCAAAATATTTTGCAGGAACTGGCTGCAGATATTGGGGAGAAAAAGAATCATGACCTGACCTCTTGGGCGCAGCAGGGTGTGCTTTTGCTCAATGCCAGTCTGACAGTGCCTGAACATCAGGCCAATGCTCATGCCAACGGCATCTGGGAACCCTTTACCGATGCGGTGATTAAGGTGGTCAATCAAAAGGATACACCGGTTGTCTTTATTCTTTGGGGCGGTTTTGCGCGCCGCAAAAAGGCCCTTATTACCAATCCGATTCACCATATTATTGAGTCGCCTCACCCCAGCCCCCTGTCTGCTCACAGAGGTTTCTTTGGCAGCAAGCCTTTTTCACGAACCAATGATTTTTTGCAGGCTCAAGGAATTGAGCCGATTGATTGGCTGCAATAATTAGATGTAAGGGAGAAAATAAAATGATACTTATCAAAAACGGCCGTTTGGTTGACCCAAAATCTCAGACAGACAAGATCTGCGATCTGCTGCTTGATGGTCAAAAAGTGGTGAAAATAGCAGAGAAAATTGAAGCGCCTGAGGCTGAAATCATTGATGCAGCAGGGCTGGTAGTTGCTCCCGGTCTGGTTGATGTTCACGTGCATTTTCGTGAACCGGGGCAAACGCACAAGGAAGACATTCACACAGGAGCTCTGGCAGCAGCAGCGGGAGGTGTGACAACCGTTGTCATGATGGCCAACACCACACCGACTATCTCTGATGTGGCAACACTGACAGAAGTTTTGGACAGTGCGGCTAAGGAAAAGATTCACATTAAGTCTGCAGCGACTATTACCAAAAATTTTGACGGGCAGCAGCTGACAGATTTTGAGGCTTTGTTAAAAGCGGGTGCCGTCAGCTTTTCGGATGATGGTATTCCTCTGACGAGCTCCAAGGTTGTTAAAGAGGCTCTGGACTTAGCCAAAAAATACGGAACCTTTATCAGTCTGCATGAGGAGGATCCTGAATTAAACGGTATCCTTGGTTTTAACGAAACCATCGCTAAAGAGCACTTTAATTTTTGCGGTGCAACCGGCGTGGCTGAGTACAGCATGATTGCGCGTGATGTCATGATTGCCTACGACAGGCAGGCTCATATTCATATTCAGCACTTATCTAAGGCGGAGTCTGTCAAAGTGGTGGAATTTGCCCAAAAATTAGGGGCTCAGGTAACTGCAGAAGCAGCGCCGCAGCATTTTTCAAAAACAGAAAATCTGCTGCTGGAAAAAGGAGCCAATGCCAAGATGAACCCGCCTCTGCGCTCAGAATCAGATCGATTGGCGGTGATTGAAGGGCTTAAATCGGGTGTCATCTCGGTGATTGCTACCGACCATGCACCCCATCATGCTGATGAAAAAAATGTAGCTGACATGACCAAGGCACCGTCCGGCATGACAGGCCTTGAAACATCACTGTCGCTTGGTTTGACCTATTTGGTTCAAGCAGGTCATCTTAGTTTAATGGATTTCTTGGCCAAAATGACCGTTAATCCAGCACAGCTGTATGATTTTGATGCCGGCTATCTGGCTGAAGGCGGCCCTGCCGACCTTGTCATCTTTGCAGATAAGGAAGACCGTTTGATTGGAGAAAACTTTGCGTCTAAAGCTGCCAACTCACCTTTCATCGGAGAAAGGGTGAAAGGCCAAGTCAAATATACCATCTGCGGCGGCCAAATCGTCTATCAAGTCTAATTCATGAAACCCTTTTGCCGTTTTCAGCAAAAAGGTTGTTTTTATAGAGCTTAGCCCTTGTCCGCAGGTTTTAACAGCTGGCACGGCATGGGTCTGCTCTCTTTTAAACCGTTAAAAAAATTAGTATAATATGTTACAGATTAACAAGGAGGGATTGTATGAAAAGAAAAGCTTTAATTCTACCAACCTTGTTCTTATCGACAGCTCTTTTATCCATGCATGCGTATGCCGATGAGGCGTCTCCGGCAGTCAATGCCAGTAGCGAACAGCTTCCAGCCGTCAGCGCCCAGACAGAACAAACGCAAGCTGTGAGCATTCCGTCAAACACGGTTACAACTGCTAGGATCCAGCCGTCAGCGCCGAACACAGTCAGCCAGCCGCAAGCATCAAGTGTTTCAGAAGAAGCTCAGCCGGCGGAAGCAGTGACTGCTGCTTCAGAACCAACAACCCTCGCAGCTCCAGAGGCTGCTTCTAAAGATGATGAGACTGTCACTATTTTGCATACCAATGATATCCATGGCCGTTTTCTTGAAGACAGCCGTAATGGTGTTGTCGGTATGCCTAAACTAGCAGGGCTTGCCAATGATTATCGGCAGCAGGGCACCACTTTGTTGTTAGATTCGGGAGATGCCACCCAAGGCCTGCCGATTACCAATAACAGTCAGGGAACAGATGCGGTTGCTCTCATGAATGCTGCCGGATACGATGCCATGACGGTCGGCAATCATGAATTTGATTTTGGCTTAGATCAGCTGAAAACACTGAGCCAGAAGATGACCTTTCCTATTATCAGCTCTAATATTTATGTCAACGGTGCGCGGCTTTTCGAGGCTTCGACCGTTATTGACAAAAATAAAAAAATTGAAGGCGATGAGTATGTGGTTATCGGAGTCACAACGCCTGAAACATCCACAAAGACCCACCCCCGCAATGTTGTCGGTGTGACTTTTACCGATCCTATTACCGAAGTTACTAATGTTATTGCTCAAACGGAAGCCCAGGCCAGAGCAGCAGGGAAAACTTATCAGCATTACATCATTCTGGCTCATCTGGGAGTGGATACGACCACGAAAGCACAGTGGCGCGGAGACAGTCTGGCTCAAGCCCTGTCCCAAAACAGCCTTTTGGCCGGAAAAAATGTTATCGTTCTTGACGGGCATTCTCATACAGCAAAGACGGCTGTTTATGGCAATGTCATCTATAATCAGACGGGCAGTTATTTAAACAATGTCGGTCTCATCAAGTTAAGTTCCAAAGAAGTGCTGAGCAATGCCTTGCTGAGTGCCGACGATACAAGCGCAGTGCACCCTGATCCAACTGTTCAGGCTATGGTAGACAAGATTGATGCTGCTTACAAGGCCGACAGTGCTACAGTTGTGATTCCTAACAGCCCTATTGAACTCAATGGTGAGCGTACAAATGTACGTGTCCGGGAGACCAATCTTGGCAATGCTGTCGCAGATGCCCTGCTGAACTATGGTCAAACAGGCTTTTCACACAAATCACATTTGGCAGTGACCAACGGCGGCGGTCTGCGTGAGACGATTGCTAAGGACAAGCCGGTGACAAAAGGTGATATTATTGCCGTATTGCCTTTCGGCAACACCGTTTCGCAGATAACTGTGCAAGGACAAGCGATCAAAGAGATGTTTCTTAAGTCATTGGGATCCATTTTGCAAGTTGATGAAAATGGCGATGAGGTCCTTGATGAAAACGGCCAGCCTTTGATGGAACCAAGCGGTGGCTTTTTACAAATTGCAGGAGCTAAAGTATACTATGACACTTCTTTAGAGCCGCAAAAGAGGCTGCTTCACATTGACATCTTAGATCCGGAATCAAAGACTTATAAACCTTTGGATTTGGCAGCCACCTATTATCTGGTGACCAATGATTTCTTAGCAGCAGGCGGCGATGGTTATACCATGTTGGGCGGCAGCCGGGAAGAAGGACCGTCTATGGATACTGTATTTGCAGATTATCTGGCCAAGGCTGATTTGATGCAATACGCTGTCATCAATCCTAATTCTCGTGTTATTTCACTGTCTTCGGTAAAAGACAGCGATGGTGATGGCTTCACCGATTTGGCTGAAGTACTTGTGGGAACATCTTTTAAAGATCCAAAGAATTACCCAAGTCAAGGGGCTATGCAGCCTCAGCCTGATTTACCTAAACAGAAAAGGCATGTTGATCCTGCTGCTGTTTTAGCAGTGAATGAGCCGGTAAAACTTTCTGTCCGCTACAGCAAAAGCCAAAAAGCAGTTATCAATCCCCCTGCCTATTCTTATCAAAATGGGTCTTATCAACTCAGCAGGCAACTGCCGCAGACAGGCAATCAAGGTTCGGCCTTAGCCGTTTTAGCAGGTATTTCTTTAATGGGGTACGGCTTGTACGGTATTCGCCGCAAGGTTGGCAGCAAATAAAGCTGGCTTTTGATGCGAATTTGCCTAGACTGCTCTTTTAAACATTAAAAGAAGGCAGACTAACCTTCTTTCAGGTTGTAGACAAACTCCCAACACTAAATTCTCTCTAAAATTTCATCATAGAATTGTATCACTTTTCGCTTTTGTAAGATGATATAGAAATAATCAAAGCCTAATCCGATACTTTCCCATGTAGCAAAAGAGGCAGAAACTCAATGTTTCTGCCTCTCGGAGATTTTGAGACTTAGGCTCAAAATCTTAACTGAACACGGGCTGCGGATTGTGGCAAAAAGATGAGTCCGCCTAGAATCTTAACGATTCCGCATCGCACTCCCTATTTTGCCTTTATCCGCAGACGCCCTTTGTATCTTGAACTTAGGTTTGGAATTCCGAAGGAAGTCGCTATGACGATTGCCGTTAGAAATCGATACTATTTCTAACGGCAATCTAATGCAAAACCTAGTCAAGAGCTATAGCCTTGGCGTTTGGTTTTGCCATCCGTGCTACTAAGGAAAGTATCATAACAAAATATTACTTTTTGAGAAAATAGACTTTTTCTTTAGTTTAAAAAGAAGGCTAGTCAGCCTTCTTTTTTTGATGTGTCAGGTTTAATCCCCAGGGGACGAGATTTTCATTTTTTTCTTTGATGCGGATCATATTATCCTTGTGACGGACAATGATAATGCCCGCAATCAGAATAATAATACCTGTAAAAAGCCAGTCGTAAAATGGTAGGAGAAAATGAAAGGCAGGGAAAATTAAAGCACTGATAATAGCTGCGCTTGCTGCTGTTACGCTGGCCAGCGAAATCATGCTGGACAGGTAAAGAACAAGGGCAAAAATAATCAGCAGGTAAATAAGAAAGAGCGGTGCTAAGCCCAGCAAAATTCCTGCACTGGTTGCGACAGCTTTGCCGCCTTTGAATCCGGCAAAAATGGGAAAGGTATGGCCCAAAATGGCAAAAAAGCCAAAGAGAAGAGGTGTCACGCCGCTGACGCCAAAAATCATGGGCAGTACAGTAGCCAGAGTTCCTTTCAGCATATCAATGATAAAGGTTGCAGAACCTGCCTTAGGACCAAGAACACGAAAGGTATTGGTCGTTCCCATGTTTCCGCTGCCATAGTCTCTTAGATTTTTTCCGTAAAAATACTTACCAATCCACAGTCCGGTAGGAATAGAGCCCAGCAAGTAGGCAATGATTAAAAAAATAACGACTTTCATAGTCTCATTATACCAAATCCTCTGGGGAAAATCTCTTGATTTTCAAAAATAACTTTGCAAAATTTCCAAAAAACTTGTAAGATAAAAAAGATGAAATAATCGGAGGTCAGTTTTGGCTAAGAAAGAAATTACAATCACTAATTATAATGATGATGCCATTCAGGTACTGGAGGGCTTAGATGCTGTCCGCAAGCGTCCGGGAATGTATATCGGATCAACCGATGGCACCGGCCTGCACCACTTGGTATGGGAAATCGTAGACAATGCGGTTGACGAAGCCCTGTCAGGTTTCGGTGAGCGCATTGATGTGACGATTAATAAAGATGGTTCCTTAACTGTTTCTGACAGCGGCCGCGGTATGCCGACAGGGATGCACGCCATGGGGATTCCAACCGTGGAAGTGATTTTTACAGTCCTCCATGCCGGCGGTAAATTCGGTCAGGGCGGCTACAAGACATCCGGCGGTCTGCACGGTGTCGGCTCTTCTGTCGTTAATGCCTTATCCAGCTGGTTAGAAGTTGAGATTACTAGGGACGGTACGGTTTATAAGCAGCGTTTTGAAAATGGCGGCAAACCGGCAACAACCTTGAAAAAAGTTGGTACAGCACCCAAATCTAAAACCGGCACTAAGGTCACTTTTATGCCGGATGCAGGTATTTTTTCAACAACTGATTTTGTTTATAATACGATTGCTGAACGCCTGAATGAGTCTGCCTTCCTGCTCAAAAATGTGACGCTGACACTGACAGATAAGCGTCCGGAAGAAGCACAGCATGTGGAATTTCATTATGAAAATGGTGTGCAGGACTTTGTTGAGTACCTCAATGAAGACAAGGAAACACTAACACCGGTGATTTACTTTGAGGGCGAAGAGTCCGATTTTCAGGTCGAAGTTGCTCTGCAGTATAATGACGGTTTTTCAGATAATATCCTGTCTTTTGTTAATAACGTTCGGACCAAGGACGGCGGAACCCATGAAACGGGGCTCAAATCTGCTATTACCAAGGCTATGAACGATTATGCCAGAAAGACCGGTCTGCTGAAAGAAAAGGACAAAAACTTAGAGGGCTCTGATTACCGTGAAGGCTTGTCAGCGGTGCTGTCTGTTTTGGTTCCGGAAGAGCATTTGCAGTTTGAAGGACAGACCAAGGATAAATTGGGCAGCCCTTTGGCACGGCCGATTGTTGACAGTTTGGTTTCTGATAAGCTGACTTTCTTTCTCATGGAAAATGGGGAGCTGGCTTCCAATCTGGTCCGTAAGGCTATTAAGGCCAGAGATGCCAGAGAAGCAGCGCGCAAGGCGCGTGATGAATCCCGCAATGGCAAGAAAAATAAAAAAGACAAGGGGCTCTTATCCGGCAAGCTGACTCCGGCTCAGTCCAAGAATCCTAAGAAAAACGAACTCTACTTGGTCGAAGGAGACTCTGCCGGCGGATCAGCCAAGCAAGGACGGGATCGGAAATTTCAGGCCATTCTGCCTCTGCGCGGTAAGGTTCTCAATACTGCTAAGGCTAAGATGGCAGACATTATCAAAAATGAAGAAATCAACACCATGATTTATACCATCGGTGCCGGTGTCGGAGCCGATTTCAAGGCGGAAGACTCCAACTATGATAAAATTATTATCATGACCGATGCTGATACGGACGGTGCCCATATCCAAACCCTGCTGTTAACCTTCTTTTACCGTTATATGCGGCCGCTGGTTGAGACAGGCCATGTCTACATTGCTCTGCCGCCGCTCTATAAAATGTCCAAAGGCAAAGGAGCAAAAGAAGTCGTCGAATATGCATGGACCGACCAAGAGCTCGAAGACCTGCGTAAGAAGTTCGGCAAGGGGGCTGTCCTTCAGCGCTACAAAGGGTTAGGCGAAATGAATGCCGACCAGCTCTGGGAAACCACTATGAACCCTGACAGCCGCACCCTCATCCGCGTTACCATTGAAGACTTGGCGCGTGCCGAACGCCGCGTCTCTGTCCTTATGGGCGACAAGGTTGAACCCCGCCGCAAATGGATTGAAGACAATGTCAAGTTTACCTTGGAAGAGAGTACGGTGTTTTGATCGGCTATTTGAAAATGATGCTAAAGCATCTAATGAAAAGACGCTTGCCGCTAAGACGAATAAGCTAACTCGCTCACTAGCTCGAAAACAAAATAGTATTGATTTTGTTGTCTCATGTCGTAGAACGATTATCTTCGAGGGGATTTGAGAGACTTTGGCTCTCAAATTAGGAATGGAACTGTAGGTTCGCTTCCGCCCCACTACTTAAAGGAACTTTCAAAAAACAAAGTAAAGAAAGATATTTAGAAAATGTCAAACATTCAAAACATATCCTTAGAGGATATCATGGGAGAGCGCTTTGGGCGCTACTCCAAGTATATCATTCAGGAGCGGGCGCTGCCTGATATTCGTGATGGGTTGAAACCTGTTCAGCGCCGCATTCTTTATTCCATGAATAAAGATGGCAATACGCATGACAAAGGCTTCCGTAAGTCTGCCAAATCTGTCGGGAATGTCATGGGGAATTTCCACCCGCACGGCGACTCATCTATCTATGATGCCATGGTGCGCATGAGCCAGGACTGGAAAAACCGGGAAACCTTGATTGAAATGCACGGGAACAACGGTTCCATGGATGGCGATCCGGCCGCTGCCATGCGTTACACAGAGGCTAGATTGTCAGAAATTGCAGGCTACTTGCTGCAGGATATTGACAAAAATACCGTGCCTTGGGCTTGGAATTTTGATGATACGGAGAAAGAGCCGACTGTTTTGCCGGCTGCTTTCCCAAATCTCCTCGTCAATGGTGCAACTGGGATTTCTGCAGGTTATGCAACCGATATTCCGCCTCACAATTTAGCCGAAGTCATTGATGCGGTCGTTTACATGATTGACCATCCAAAGGCCAAGCTAGACAAACTCATGGAATTTCTGCCCGGTCCGGATTTTCCGACAGGAGCTATTATCCAGGGTAAGGATGAGATTCGCAAGGCCTACGAAACCGGCAAAGGCCGCGTAGCAGTCCGCTCGCGGACGGAGATTGAAAGTCTTAAAGGCGGCAAAAAGCAGATTGTTGTAACAGAAATTCCTTATGAGGTCAATAAGGCTGTGCTGGTCAAAAAGATTGACGATGTCCGCATTAACAACAAGGTGCCCGGTATTGCTGAAGTCCGCGACGAATCCGACCGTGACGGTCTGCGCATTGCTATTGAGCTCAAAAAAGATGCCGATGAAGAGATTATTTTAAACTATCTTTTCAAATATACGGATCTGCAGATCAATTATAACTTTAACATGGTGGCTATTGACAATTATACGCCGCGTCAAGTCGGCATTATTCCTATGCTGTCCAGCTATATTGCCCACCGCAAGGATATTATTGTTGCGCGCTCTAAATTTGACAAGGAAAAGGCAGAAAAGCGCCTGCACATCGTTGAGGGACTTATCAGGGTCTTATCCATTTTAGATGAAGTTATCGCGCTTATCCGTGCGTCTGAGAATAAGGCTGATGCCAAGGAAAATCTTAAAGTCAGCTATGAGTTTACCGAGGAGCAGGCCGAAGCGATTGTCACCCTGCAGCTTTATCGCTTAACCAATACCGATATTGTGACCTTGCAAGAAGAAGACGCAGCCCTGCGTGAACAAATCACGACCCTGTCTGCAATCATTGGTGATGAGCGGACCATGTACAATGTCATGAAGCGCGAGCTGCGTGAGGTCAAAAAGAAATTTGCCAGCCCGCGTTTGACCGAATTACAGGCCGAAGCGCAGACAATAGAGATTGACACAGCCAGCCTCATTGTTGAGGAAGAAACTTTTGTCAGTGTTACCCGCGGCGGTTATATCAAACGGACCAGCCCGCGTTCTTTCAATGCGTCAACGATTGAGGAGTTGGGCAAGCGCAACGATGATGACGCTGTCTTTATTAAAAACGCTAAAACGACTCAAAGTCTGCTTTTATTTACCAGTCTGGGCAATGTTATTTACCGGCCTGTTCATGAATTAGCGGATATCCGCTGGAAAGAAATCGGTGAACACCTCAGTCAGACGGTTACTAATTTTGCCACAGACGAAGAGATTCTCTATGTTGATTTGGTGGATCATTTTGAAGAAGGCACTTATTATGCGGCTACCCGGTTGGGGCAAATTAAGCGTTTCGAGCGTAAAGATTTAACCCCATGGCGCAGCTATAAAACAAAATCCGTCAAGTATGCTAAATTAAAAAATGATGACGATTGCATCGTCGCCATCTCACCAATCAAACTGGACGATATCATGCTGGTTACCAACAAAGGTTACGCTCTGCGTTTCAATATCGAGGAAGTACCGATTGTAGGGCCTAAGGCTGCAGGTGTCAAAGCTGTCAATCTCAAAGATGGCGATTATGTGGCCAGTGCCTTTATCGCTAATACGGACAGCATCTATATTTTGACCCAGCGAGGCAGCTTAAAACGAATGGCTGTCAGCCTTATTCCGCTTACCGGCCGGGCTAAAAGAGGCCTGCAGCTACTGCGCGAACTCAAGAACAAGCCGCACCGTGTTTTTGCGGCCGGACCAGTTTTTTCTGAGACAAAAGCAGGAGAGCTTGATTTGTTTACGACAGCAGATCCCAGCAGCGGGCAGACAGAAATTCTTGAGGTCACCTCACAGACTTTGGCAGCTTACGACGTCAATCTGGCTGAACTGTCCCTGTCTGAGCGCACCAGCAACGGCAGCTTCATTTCAGATACCATTTCCGATGAGGGCGTGCTTTCTGCCAGAATAAACTCATACTGAGAATATTTCCATGATTCTGTGCGCTGACGGAAGGACTGAAATCTTTGAAATAATATGATAAAGCTAGGCAGAAGCTGTGATGTGACTGTCTGGTTTTATTTCTTTAAGGAATTTTCAGAATTTTACGAAAAAATACTTGAAAATTTTTGGGAAAAGCGTACAATAGAAAAAGAAAAAAGGAAGAAAGAGGAATTTAACATGACAGTAGATTTAGACTGGGAAAACCTTGGATTTGAATACCACAAACTTCCATTTCGTTACATCTCTTATTATAAAGATGGCAAGTGGGACGAAGGCAGACTGACAGAAGATGCAACTCTTCATATTTCAGAAAGCTCACCGGCTCTTCATTACGGACAGCAGGCTTTCGAAGGACTAAAAGCCTATCGCACCAAAGATGGTTCCGTGCAATTATTCCGTCCGAATATGAACGCTGAGCGTCTGCAGCGGACTTCTGACCGCCTTTTAATGCCTCAGGTACCAACCGATAAATTTATTGACGCCGTCAAACAAGTAGTACGTGCCAATGATGACTATGTACCGCCATACGGTACTGGTGCAACACTTTATCTGCGCCCTTTGCTGATTGGTGTTGGTGATGTTATCGGTGTTCATCCGGCCAGTGAATACATTTTTACCGTTTTTGCCATGCCGGTCGGGAACTATTTCAAAGGCGGATTGGCACCGACTAATTTCCTGATTCAGGATGATTACGATCGTGCAGCGCCTCATGGAACGGGTGCCGCTAAGGTCGGCGGTAACTACGCAGCCAGCCTCTTACCGGGCAAGGTTGCTCAGGATCATAAGTTCTCAGATGTTATCTATCTTGATCCGGCTACCCACACTAAGATTGAAGAAGTGGGTTCGGCAAACTTCTTTGGCATTACAAAAGATAATGAATTTATCACACCGCTCAGCCCATCCATTCTGCCATCAATCACTAAATACTCCCTCCTTTATTTGGCTAAAGAACGCTTCGGTATGAAGGCCACCGAAGGAGATGTCAGAATTGATGATTTGGATAAATTTGTTGAAGCAGGTGCCTGCGGTACAGCAGCCGTTATCTCACCAATCGGCGGCGTTCAGCACGGCGATGATTTCCATGTTTTCTACAGTGAAACAGAAGTAGGACCTGTAACACGTAAGCTCTATGATGAGCTGACAGGTATCCAGTTTGGTGACGTTGAAGCACCGGAAGGATGGATTTACAAGGTCAATGACTAAAAAGAAAAATTTGCTTGCTCTTGCAAGCTTTTCTTTTTTTTTGTAAAATATTTGAGAGGTAAATTATGCGTAAAAAAGATAAGAAAATTGAAATCCAGATCAGCGATGTTCAAGTCGAAGTCAATGGTGCGAAAATGACAGGCTATCAGCTGACAGTCGGGAAAAGAGTTATCGGTGAAATTGCTGAGATTGATGAAAAATATGCAGCAGTGAAAAACGGTGAGGCTGTTGATTTTCATAAAAATTTAGAAGCCGCTGTAGAAGCTGTTATTGAGGCCTACAATTTGAATAACTAAACTAAGAAAAGGCTTGATTTTGACATAAGATTATGATAAACTAATCTTTAGTTGTCACTGGAAGGGTAGCGAAGAGGCTAAACGCGGCGGACTGTAAATCCGCTCCTTCGGGTTCGGGGGTTCGAATCCCTCCCCTTCCATACTCAGGATACAAAGACCGTTAAAAAATCCGTATGAAAATAGAAAACTGACGAAGCGTTGCTAAAAACGCTAGGAAGTTTGTCTTTTTCACTAGGATTTTAGGTCGTGTTCAACTTCGTTTTACGAGTTTTCTGAGTGTGAATGATTTAGTTTGGGGTATAGCCAAGCGGTAAGGCAAGGGACTTTGACTCCCTCATGCGCTGGTTCGAATCCAGCTACCCCAGTCAGAGGTATTAGACCGAGTCTAAGGCCGTCAGTGATATGCGTCTTGTTGTTTGTCCTTGCGGGTTACCTTGTGAAAATATATTGTTATCAAGAGATAAGATTTCTTATTTCTTGTCGGAGGTTTTTTTAGAATGAATGAATTTGAAGATTTGCTCAACAGTGTTAGTGAAGTAAATCCAGGTGATGTTGTTACTGCAGAAGTGTTAACTGTAGATGGTGAACAGGCAAACCTTGTTATTGATGGAACAGGTGTTGAAGCTGTATTGACGCTTCGCGAACTGACTAATGATCGCAATGCGGATATTAACGATTTGGTTAAACCGGGCGATAAAGTTGAAGTGCTTGTCCTTCGTCAAGTTGTCGGAAAAGATACAGATACAGTGACTTTCCTTGTCTCTAAAAAACGTCTGGAAGCTCGCAAAGCTTGGGATAAACTTGTCGGCCGCGAAGGCGAAGTTGTGACTGTCAAGGGAACACGTGCTGTTAAAGGCGGACTTTCAGTTGAGTTTGAAGGATTACGCGGCTTTATTCCAGCATCAATGATTGATACACGTTTTGTACGCAACACCGAAAAATTTGTCGGTCAAGAGTTTGAAGCTAAAATCAAAGAGGTTGATCCTGCAGAAAATCGCTTCATCCTTTCACGCCGTGATGTTGTTGAAGCAGCAGCAGAAGAAGCTCGCAAAGAAGTCTTCTCAAAACTTGCTGTTGGCGATATTGTTACTGGTACTGTTGCTCGTTTGACAAGTTTTGGTGCCTTCATCGATCTTGGCGGAGTTGACGGATTGGTACACGTTACCGAATTATCACATGACCGCAATGTGTCACCAAAATCAGTTGTCACAGTCGGTGAAGAAATTCAAGTTAAAGTTCTTGCTATCGATGAAGAAGCAGGCCGTGTGTCACTTTCTCTTAAGGCGACAACTCCTGGACCATGGGATGGTGTTGAACAAAAACTTGCTGCAGGCGATGTTATCGAAGGCAAAGTTAAACGTTTGACAGACTTTGGTGCTTTTGTTGAAGTTCTTCCAGGTATTGACGGTTTGGTTCACATTTCACAGATTTCACACAAACGTGTTGAAAATCCAAAAGATGTTCTTTCAGTCGGTCAAGATGTTACTGTCAAAGTTCTTGATGTTAACACTGCTGATGAACGTGTATCACTTTCAATCAAGGCTCTTGAAGAGCGCCCAGCTCAGGATGAAAACAGCGGTGAAAAACGTCAATCACGTCCTCGCCGTCCAAAACGTCAGGATAGACAAGACTATGAACTTCCAGAAACACAAACTGGATTCTCAATGGCTGACTTGTTTGGTGATATTGAATTGTAATTCATATATAGAATTTTCTATAGGACCGGAAAACTAGTATTTCCAGTCCTTTTTTGCTCCAATGGTTAGCATGGTTTGACTTGCTTTTTGATCAATCAAAGAGCTGACAGCGTCTCATGTTAAAATGGCATAGTCTTTATAAGTTTGAGATGCTTACTAGGAGCTGCTAGTTAAAAAAGCCTGCCCTTTTCATTTTTAGGGTAGGGTAAACAAGAGTTTTGATAAGGAGGAAATGGATGATTAGACCTTTGCTGGCCCAAATAAAAGAGTACAAGAAACCTTCTTTGCTGGCCTCATTGTTCATGTTTTTTGAAGTCATTTTTGAAATAGCCCTGCCCTTTTTGATGTCTTATATTATTGATTACGGCGTTAATAAACAGGATATGGAAAATATTATCAAGTATGGCATACTTATGGTTGTTTTGGCTTTGCTGTCTTTGGCCTGCGGCATGCAGTCTGCTCGCTATGGGGCACTTGGTTCTGCCGGCTTTGCCAAAAATCTGCGGCGTGCCCTCTACAACAAGGTACAGACTTTCTCATTTGAAAATATAGACCGTTTTTCATCGGGCGGTTTGGTAACACGGATGATGACTGATGTCACCAATGTACAAAATGCCTATCAGATGATTATTCGTGTCTGCGTGCGTGCACCGCTCAATCTGATTTTTGCCATTACCGTCTCTTTTTTTATCAATGCTAAGATGGCCATGATCTTTGTCTATGTGGCTGTGTTTCTGGCTCTTGTTTTGGCAGGCGTATTGAAGTTTGCTTTTCCGCTTTTTCGGAAAGTCTTCAATGCCTATGATGAATTGAATTCCAGTGTACAGGAAAATATCACCAATATGCGGGTTGTAAAATCTTATGTTAAAGAGGAAGAAGAAACTAAGAAATTTCAAGGCGCTTCCCGCAAGATTTATGGAATGTTTGTCAAGGCAATCCGCATTGTCATCATCAATAATCCTGCGATGATGCTGTCCATGTATTCGTCCTTCATCATGATTTCCTGGCTGGGCGCTCATTTGATTGTTGCCAAAGAATTTACGACAGGTGAGCTGACTTCCATGTTTTCCTACACGATAACGATTTTGATGTCACTGATGATGTTCACCATGATTTTTGTCATGCTGACCATATCAATGGCATCGGTGGAGCGGATTTCAGAGGTTCTGACGACACAGGCAACGATCGTCTCACCTCCAAACGGACTGACAGAAGTAAAAGACGGCTCTATCACATTTGAACATGTTGATTTTGGCTATGAAACGTCTGAAGAAAAATTGGTTTTAAGGGATGTCAATCTTTCGATCAAATCTGGTGAAGTCATTGGAATTTTAGGCGGAACAGGCTCCGGCAAGTCCAGTCTTGTGCAGCTTTTGGCACGCATGTATGATGTTGATGGCGGTTCTGTAAAGGTCGGCGGCCGAGATGTCCGCGACTATAATCTGGATGCTCTCCGGCGCAAGGTAGCCATGGTCTTACAAACCAATGTCCTATTTTCCGGAACAATCAAAGAAAACATGCGCTGGGGCAATAAAGAGGCGACAGATGAAGAAATTATTGCTGCCTGTAAAATTGCGCAGGCAGATGAATTTATTGCCCAGTTTGAAGACGGCTATGATACAATGATCGAGCGAGGCGGTGCCAATGTATCCGGAGGACAACGCCAGCGTTTATGTATTGCCCGCGCTTTGCTGACCAATCCTAAAATTTTGATTTTGGATGATTCGACATCGGCTGTTGATACCAAAACGGATAAATTAATTCGGGAGGGCTTGGCTGCCAGTCTTCAGGGAACAACTAAAATCATTATTTCTCAGAGAATCTCATCTGTTGAAGATGCTGATCGAATCATTGTTCTGGACGATGGAAAAATCAATGGTCTGGGCAGCCATGAAGAACTGCTGCAAACCAATAAAATCTACCAGGAAGTTTATGAAACCCAAACGAAAGGAAGTGACCAAGATGAGTAAAAAACAAAGACCTGATAATTCTTGGGCTTCTATCCGCCGAGTTTTCATCTACATTTGGCAAAGATACAAACTGCGCCTGCTGATTTCCTTTCTTTTAATTGTTGTTTCATCTTTGGCAACGGTCTATCTGACAGCCTCTATTCAAACCTTGATTGATCATTATATTATCCCCATTTCACAGAGCAAGGATAAAAACTTTGCCCCGCTGTTTTACTTTTTAGTTCGTTTGGGCATTTTCTGTTTGGCGGGTGTTCTGGCTAACTATGCTTTTAGTTTGATTTTGGCTATTGTCAGCCAAGATACCCTGCGGACGCTGCGAGATCAGCTCTTTGCCCGCATGCAAAAGCTCCCCGTTAGATATTTTGATCAGCACCAGCATGGGGATATCATGTCCGTTTATACTAATGATATTGATACCCTGCGTCAGGCTATCGAGCAGTCTCTTCCGCAGCTTTTGGCATCCTCCATTACAATCATTGGTGTGACCGTATCAATGCTGCTGGTAAGCCCGCTCTTGTTTTTAGTAGTTGCTGCTATGATTGTTATCATTGTGATTACTATTCGCACGATTTCTGCCAAATCCAAATTTTATTTTGGCCAGCAGCAAAAAAATCTGGGGGCCGAAAATGGTTATATAGAAGAGATGATGGCCGGTCAAAAGGTAGTAAAAGCCTTTGTATATGAGCAGGAATCTGCTAAAAAATTCGATGCCATCAATGAGGAACTCTTTGAATCCTCCTATAAAGCTAATGCCTATGCCAATATCCTGATGCCTACCCTTGCAAATCTGGGGAATATGTCTTATGTATTGGTAGCGATTATCGGAGGAACCTTTACGATTTCCGGACTGGGCGGGCTGACAATCGGCGGATTGATATCATTTTTGCAGCTGACCAAATCTTTCACCCAGCCAATCGCTCAGGTATCGCAGCAGCTGAATTTTATTCTAATGGCTCTGGCCGGTGCGGACCGCATTTTCCGCTTGCTCGATGAAAAAGAAGAAGTGGATGACGGGATTGTTACTCTGGTCAATTATGAACTGATTGACGGTCAGATGACAGTGACCGATAAGGAGACCAATCTTTGGGCTTGGAAGCATCCGCGTGAAAATGGCGGCTTTGCCTTAGTGCCTTTGGTCGGCAATGTTAATTTTAAGAATGTAAATTTTTCCTACGATGATAACAAGCAGATTCTCTACGATATCAATCTTGAAGCTAAACAAGGGCAGAAAATTGCCTTTGTCGGAGCTACGGGAGCCGGGAAAACAACCATTACCAACCTGATTAACCGCTTCTACGATATTCAGTCAGGCTCTATTACTTATGACGGTATTGATATCAAGCTGATAAAGAAAGCTTCGCTGCGAAAATCCTTGGGCATTGTTCTGCAGGATACGCATTTATTTACAGGAACTATTGCTGAAAATATCGCCTATGGCCGTGAAAATGCCTCTCAGGAAGAGATTTTAGAAGCAGCTAGCATTTCCAATGTTGACAGTTTTGTTCACCATTTGGACCATGGTTATGAAACCCTGCTGAAATCAGACGGTGCCAGCCTGTCCAACGGTCAGCGGCAGCTGATTGCCATTGGCCGTGCAGCTTTAGCCAACGCTCCGGTGCTGATTTTGGATGAAGCCACGTCGTCTATCGATTCCCGAACGGAAAAAATGGTACAGGACGGTATGGACAAATTGATGGAAGGGCGAACTGTTTTTGTCATTGCCCACCGGCTGTCTACCATTGTAAATTCAGATCTGATCATGGTCATGGATCACGGGCGTATTATCGAACGGGGCAGCCATGAAGAGCTGATGAAGCAAAAAGGTACCTATTATCGTCTCTATACAGGCGGTTTGGAGCTGGATTAAAAAACATTGATGAACAGATAAAATAATTTTGCTAAATTTGCAGTCAAATTGGCAAAACTATGGTATAATTATCAGTGTTGTCCACCTTTAGTGTAATGGATATCACGTAAGATTCCGGTTCTTGAGATGGGGGTTCGATTCCCTCAAGGTGGATTTTTGATAAAGAAACAGCAAAGCGAGTCTGGAATACATTTTCCAGACTCGCTTTGCATGTATGGGGGAATTTTATGAGCTTTCCCATTTTGATTATTTAAAAAGATGTTCTAAGAATTTGCTGCCGTAAATCCAAAAATAACTGTATGAAATGATGGATAAAGGTTTAGTGATGGCGATAATCGTTGTAAAACGCTTGAGAGTCATATTAGTCAAACCGGTGATCATAACCATGATGTCGGCCGGTGAAACCGGAGACAGCATACAAAAAATGAAGAGCTTTTCGTAAGTCTCGCTTTCCAATTTGGCTTCATACTTATAAAAGGTTTCTTTTTTCATAAAGAGCAGAATAAATTTTCGGCCAAACCATTTAACCAGAAGAAAAAGCATGACGCTGCCGATGATAATACCAATGTAATTTAAAATGAAACCAAGCCAGGTATCGAAAATCAGAAATCCGGCAACCGTAGTAACGCCGCCCGGAATAACGGGAAAAACAATTTGGAAAACCTGCACGAGTATAAAAATCAAAGGTCCTATGACTCTGTGACGGTGAACCAGATCTTTTAAGGCATTGCTGTCATTTAAAATGCCCAATTTATAGAACCAGATAACCAGAATGACAGAAGCAATTAAGGCTAAAACGCCTAAAATCTGGATAATCTTTTGCAGTATCAGGTAGCGCCTGCTTAATTTCATTTTCATAATATTATGATAACATATTAGGGTATTTTTTTGCTATTTTTTCTGTATTTTGCTATACTATTTTCACGGATAATGTTTGGGGTCGTTACGGATTCGACAGGCATTATGCGGCTTATTTTGCGACTCATCGGCAGATGTAAAAATGCCAGTTAAATATAACTGCAAAAAATACAAATTCTTACGCAGTAGCTGCCTAAAACCCAGCCTGTGTGACTTCCACGAGATTGCTTGTGTTTCGGCGGAAGTCTTATGATTAGCAAGCTACGTTTAACCATTGTCTGGCTGGTTAAAAAGAGATTGACAGACTCGCTGAGGAAAGATTTGAGCTATGTACCGTTTCTCAGTTAAATCAAGACATAGCCTATGGTTGTAGACAAATAAGCTGGCAGGTGTTTGGACGTGGGTTCGACTCCCACCGGCTCCATAAACGAAAACGCATAGGCGTTTTTTTATTTAAAGGAGATTTTGGCTGTTATGAAAGGATTGAGGAAAGTGCTGCAGGCAGGAGCAGCCGCTATATGCTGTTTGCTGATGCTGGGCTGTCAGGCTAGAGAGTTTCAGCAAAAATCAGCGCAGCCATCTGATGAGGCTTTGCTGATGAAAACAGAGAATGCGGACTTTCGTTTGCATTTTAACAAGATTAACGTTTCTGAGGACAGGACTGCCTTTACAGGCGGGACAAGTCTGGAAGAATTAAAAAAGCTTCTGGGTGAGCCCGTTAAACATGAGCAAAAGCCGGCAGGGGATGTCACTTTAGACAGCTATACTTGGGAAAGAGATGGTGCGGTCATCGTCGTTCATCTGTATGAGAACAGTACAGTAGCACGCTCTATCACCAATTTTTCATTTAAGCGCAAGGCAAAAATTTCTCAGTCTGATTTTCAAAAACTGCAGACACGGACCAGTTACAAGCAAGTCATTGAACAGTTGGGCGAGCCTGATGTTCTTTCTCAGTCTGTGTCGTCGGATAAGTCAGAAATTCAGGCAGTCTGGACCAGCGGTTTACAAGCAGAATCCGAATCGGCAGATATTACATTGTATTTTGAAAACGGCCTCTTAAAAAATAAATTTCAAAATGGGTTAAAGTAAATAATAAAGGAGATTAGAAAAACTAATCTCCTTTGCTTTTGTGGCAGCAAATTTTACTGGATGTTCAATTTGTTTTTGATAATGTAGTGTGTTCCGAAGTAGAAAATGAGACCGTAAATGACAGTAACGACAATATTTAGAGTCAGCTGATAATAGTCTTCAAAAATACTATCACTGCCCGAAATCATGGCATTAATCAAACCGGTTCCGGCACCAGTTGCAAGATAATCTAAAAAACTGCGGGTAAGATTGATAACAAAGTAAAAGGCAAAAGCAAGCAAACCGCGGTAATCCTGAAAAAGCTGGCCTAAAGAAATGGCAAAGTAAATTTCTAAAATACTGGTGAAAATTCCTGCGATTATAAGAAGAATGAACAATCCAAATTTAGGAGAGAGGAGAGCGTCCTTGGCGGCATTCATCACGTCGGACAGATACGTAGGCTGTAATTGTTTGAGAGCGGGAAAGGCTAATAGGAAGACACTGATTATGAAAATCATGCCGCTGCAGACATTCCAAATAAAACCGGTCAGTAATTTAGCCAAAATCGTTTTGTGCGTTGATACCGGCAGGGTTAAGGTCAGATAGCCTTCTCTGCCGAAAATATTATTGTAAAAGCGGCGAATAATAATTAGCAGGGTGGCGATAAAAATAGCAATAAAAACGGCTACCAATGCACTTGATAAAGCAAAAAGCAAAATATCCTGCGTATCTGAGTTAAAACTGGTCTCCTTTTGAAGCTTGATATTGCGGCTGAACCAAAAGCCCAAGCCCAAGGAAATAAATACAGCTAATCCATACAAGCCGAAAAACCAAGCTCCGACTGATTTAAATTCATATTTTAATAATTTTCCAAACATGACATCCTCCTAAGCTTTGAATCGTTCTCTAAAGATCTGATCGATTGACTGTGCATATTTCTCACGTAAATCATCAACAGTTTCCTGCAAAACAATCTTTCCTTGATTGATAAAAATAACGTCATCTAAAATTTGTTCAACATCAGCAATCAGGTGTGTTGAAATGAGAACAGAAGCATCTTCTGAGTAATTATTAACGATTGTTCTTAAGATGTAGTCACGGGCAGCGGGATCAACACCGCCGATGGGCTCATCCAGAATATACAGCTGTGCTTTGCGGCTCATTACAAGAATCAGCTGTACCTTTTCTTTATTGCCTTTAGAGAGATTTTTTAATTTCTCATCCTGACCGATGGCTAAATCTTCCAATAACCGTTCAGCTTTTTGCCTGTCAAAGTCACTGTAAAAGTCTTCAAACAGACGCAAAATATCACTGACCCGCATTTTATCGCTGAGATAGCTCGTATCAGGGAGGTAAGAAACCATTGATTTTGTTTGAGGACAGGGTCTCAGTCCGTTCACTACGATTTCACCTGAGGTTGGCTGCAAAAGGCCGTTAGCCAGTTTGATAAGTGTCGTCTTGCCGCTTCCGTTTGGACCCAATAAGCCGATAATTTTCCCTTTTGGCAGTTTGAAGGAAATATCATCAAGGGCAGCTTTTTTCCCGAATTTTTTGGTAACGTGGTGCAGTTGCAGCAGGGGCAGTTGTTCTGTCATTGCGACTCTCCTTTAATATATTGTTCTAATACTGTTACTAGATTATCTTTACTAAAACCGAGTTTGGTCATCTTGTCAATAAAACCTTTGAGCTCTGTCTGTGCCAGTTTATGGCGTTCCTCTTCAATAAGCTGTAAGTCTTCTGTGACAAAACGTCCGGAAGTTCTGACCGAAAAAACCATATTTTCCTGTTCCAGCGATGTAAAAGCACGCTGCATGGTGTTAGGATTAACACCGGCTTCTTCGGCCAGATCTCTGACTGTGGGCAGCTGTTGACCGGGCTTTATTTCCTGACTGATAATCTGCATTTTAATATGATTAGCAATCTGAAGATAGATAGGCGATTTTTCATCAAATTTCCAAGCCATCTTTTCTCCCTTCTAAATGTATAATTGTGTTATATCTATAATACAATTATAAAAAAGCAATGTCAAGAAATAATTCAGAAGTTTATGACAGACGCTGAAAATTAAAGATTATTAAGCTGGCGGCTTTTTTATAGTTCAGTGAACGCTGCTGGAATTTTCTCGCTAGTTTTGATCTTTAAATCATGCCATGACAGAATGAGAAGAGAATTATAAGGATTTATAGTATAATAGAAAATAAGAGGATTTTAAGGAGAAAGCTATGTTTGCACAGTTAGATACTAAAACCGTTTATAGTTTTATGGATAGTTTGATTGACTTAAAGTCTTATATCAAAAAGGCCAAGGAATTGGGGTATTCACATATCGGGATTATGGATAAGGATAATCTCTATGCTGCCTTTCATTTTATCAAAATGGCACAGCGGGAAAATCTGGTGCCGGTTTTAGGGCTTGAGACGGACTTGATGCTGCTTGGCGAGCAGGTGACCATGTGCTTTATTGCTCAAGATACTGCAGGTTATCAAAATCTGCTTAAGATTTCAACAGCAAAAATGACCGACCATCATCTGTTTTCTGATGTAGAAGAATTTATGGAGGGAGTGGCTGTTGTCGTTCCTTATTTTGAAGGAATTGAAAACATGGATTTGCCTGATTCTTTCTACATTGGTGTCAGACCGGACACGCCGCAGCTGAATTTTACACATCAAATCCTGCCTCTTTACACTGTGCGCTACTATGAAAATGCTGAAACGGAAACGCTGCAGATTCTGCATGCTATCAGAGATAATCTTCCTTTGAGGGATGTGGAGCCGGTCGCTAAAAATCAATATCTGTTTTCTGAAAGTGAGATGGAAGCTCTTTTTGCTCAACGTTTTCCGCAAAGTCTTGTGAATTTAGAAAAACTGGTCGCTTCTGTTTCTTATCAATTTAATACTGACTTAAAGCTGCCGCGTTTTAACCGTCACAAGCCTGCTGCTGAAGAGTTGAGAGAACTGGCACAGCAAGGACTGAAAGCTAAAAATCTTACAGGCAGGAGCTATCAGGAACGTTTGAGAACTGAACTGGCTGTCATTCATAAAATGGGATTTGATGACTACTTTTTGATTGTTTGGGATCTGCTGCGCTTCGGCCGTTCTCAAAACTATTATATGGGAATGGGACGGGGATCTGCTGCGGGAAGTCTGGTAGCTTTTGCTTTGGATATCACCGGCATTGATCCTGTGAAAAATGATCTCCTTTTTGAACGTTTCCTTAATGAAGAGCGCTACAGCATGCCGGATATTGATATTGATCTTCCTGATATTTACCGCAGTCAGTTTTTGAGTTATGTTCGTGACCGCTATGGTTCAACGCATTCTGCCCAAATTGTTACTTTTTCAACATTTGGAGCCAGACAAGCCATACGAGATGTCTTCAAACGCTTCGGAGCAACGGAGTACGAACTCAGCAATATCACTAAAAAGATTAGTTTTCGGGATACGCTGACCAGTGTGTATGAAAAAAATATTGCCTTTCGTCAGATTATTAACAGCAAAGAAGAGTACCGTAGGGCCTTTGAAATTGCCCGAAAAATAGAAGGGAATCCTCGCCAGACCTCTATCCATGCAGCCGGAATCGTAATGAGTGATGATAATTTAACGGATCACATTCCTCTCAAGTCTGGTGAGGAAATGATGATTACCCAGTACGATGCACCGGCAGTTGAAGCTAACGGACTGCTGAAAATGGACTTTTTAGGCCTTAGAAATCTGACCTTTGTTCAAAAGATGCAGGAAAAAGCAGCCAAGGATTACGGCCAAATTATTGATATCAGATCCATTGATTTGGAAGACAAAGAAACATTAGCTCTGTTTGCTGCCGGCAATACAAAAGGAATTTTTCAATTTGAAGCTGCCGGTGCCATCAATCTCTTAAAGCGCATTAAGCCGTCCCGTTTTGAAGAAGTCGTGGCAGCAACCAGTCTTAACCGCCCCGGTGCCAGTGATTATACGGAAAACTTCATTCGACGCAAGTACGGCCGGGAAAAAGTTGACCTGATTGATCCTGTAGTTGCACCTATTTTGGAGTCAACCTACGGCATCATGCTTTATCAGGAGCAGGTCATGCAGATTGCTCAGGTATTTGCCGGCTTCACGCTGGGGAAAGCTGACTTGCTGCGCCGTGCCATGTCAAAGAAAAATGCGGCTGAGATGCAAAAGATGGAAAAAGATTTTTTGTCAGGTGCCGAACATCTTGGACGAAATCCGAAAGTAGCCAAGGATTTATTTGCCAGAATGGCTAAGTTCGCAGGCTACGGCTTTAACAGAAGCCATGCCTATGCTTACTCGGCTTTGGCTTTTCAGATGGCTTATTTCAAGGCGCATTATCCGGCTGTTTTCTTTGATATTATGCTGAACTATTCCAGCAGTGACTATCTTGACAATGCCTTGGAAGCAGGATTTAAAATAGGATCCTTGTCGATCAATACGATTCCTTATTCTGATAAAATAAAGCAGAATCAGATTTATTTAGGTCTGAAAAACGTCAAAGGAATAGCGCGTGATTTTGCTTATTGGATTATTGAAAATCGTCCCTTCTCAAGTGTAGAGGATTTTCTGACCAGAATGCCGGAAAAATACCAGAAGACTGAGATCATCAGTCCTTTGGTTCAAATCGGACTGTTTGACCAGTTTGAAAAAAACCGCCAAAAAATTGTTGTGAATTTGGAACATCTCTTTACTTTTGTCAATGAGCTGGGGAGTTTGTTTGCGGATTCTTCTTACAATTGGCTGGAAGAAGAGGATTACACCAATGCAGAAAAATACCAGATGGAGCAGGACATTATCGGAGCAGGCATCAGCCCCCATCCATTGGTTGAGATCGCTAAGCACTCATCGAAAAACTTGGTGGGGATAAGTGATCTTGTTGAAGGAAGTGAGGTCACTCTGCTTGCACAAATCGATACCATCAAGATCATCAGAACAAAGTCAAAAGGGGAGCAGATGGCTTTTCTCAGTGTCACTGATACCAAGAAAAAGCTTGATATTACTCTTTTCCCTGACGTTTATCAGAAATACAGACAGATTCTGGCTGAGAAGACAATCTACTATTTCACCGGCAAAATTCAAGAGCGGGATCAGCGCCTGCAGATGATTTTGCACCAGCTGGAGCCTGCTTTGATGGAGAAATTTTGGATAAAGCTGCAAAATCATGCCTATGATAAAGAAGTTTCTGCTATTTTGGCGGATTATCCCGGAAATATTCCGGTTGTGTTGCATTATGCAGAAAGCAAAGAAACGCTGCAAAGCAGCCGTCATTTTGTTGCCAAAAGCCCGGAGCTGGAAGAAAAACTGGCGAATTATGCGCTGAAAACGCTTTTTCGCTAAAAAGTGGGAAAGAAAGTGAACATTTTACCAAGGTTTGTGCTATAATAATAACGTTAATTTAAATAAAGGAGTATCAAGCAAAATGAAACGTATTGCTGTTTTAACCAGCGGCGGAGACGCCCCTGGTATGAATGCTGCTGTTCGTGCAGTCGTTCGTAAAGCAATTTCTGAGGGAATGGAAGTTTGCGGCATCAACCGTGGCTATGCTGGTATGGTTGAGGGTGATATTTTCCCGCTTGACGCCAAAGGAGTATCAAACATCCTTTCTCGCGGAGGAACTTTCCTCCAATCTGCACGTTATCCTGAATTTGCTAAGCTTGAAGGGCAATTAAAAGGTATTGAACAACTCAAAAAGCATGGAATTGAAGGTGTTGTTGTTATCGGCGGCGATGGTTCTTACCACGGCGCTATGCGCTTAACCGAACACGGTTTCCCTGCTATCGGTCTTCCTGGAACGATTGATAACGATATTGTCGGAACTGATTACACGATCGGTTTTGATACCGCTGTTAATACGGCAATGGAAGCTCTTGACAAAATTCGCGACACGTCATTCAGTCACGGACGTACCTTTGTTGTTGAAGTGATGGGACGCAATGCAGGTGATATCGCACTTTGGTCTGGAATCGCGGCCGGCGCTGACCAAATCATCATCCCTGAGGAAGACTACGATATCAGCGAAGTTGTAGCCCAGGTTAAAGACGGGTATGCCACTAAAGGCAAAAACCACCACTTAATCGTTCTTGCTGAGGGTGTTATGCATGGTGAGGCATTTGCTGCCAAGATGAAAGAAGCAGGAGATGACAGCGATCTTCGGGTGACAAACCTTGGTCACATTCTTCGCGGCGGAGCACCAACTCCTCGTGACCGTGTGATTGCTTCATGGATGGGAGCACATGCAGTCGAGTTGCTGAAAGCCGGCAAGGGCGGTCTGGCCGTCGGCATTCAGAATGAAAAACTGGTTGAGCATCCAATTCTTGGAACAGCAGAAGAAGGTGCCCTCTTTAGTTTGACAGAAGCAGGGGATATTGTTGTGAACAATCCTCACAAAGCACGCCTTGACTTTGCGGCTTTAAATCGTGACTTAGCTCACTAAGACTGCGGTATAGTTTTTAATAATCAATGATTGACAGAAAATAAGGGAGTTTCATAAAAAATGAATAAACGCGTAAAAATTGTTGCAACATTAGGTCCGGCGGTTGAAATCCGCGGCGGTAAAAGATTCGGTGAGGATGGTTATTGGGATGAAAAGCTTGATGTCGAAGCTTCAGCTGCCAAGATTGCTGAATTGATTACTGAAGGGGCTAATGTCTTTCGTTTCAACTTCTCACATGGAGACCATGCTGAGCAGGGTGAACGTATGGCAACTGTACGCCGTGCCGAAGAATTGGCACGCCAAAAGGTTGGATTCCTTCTTGATACTAAGGGACCTGAAATGCGTACAGAATTGTTTGAAGATGGTTCAAAAGAATTTTCTTACAAGACTGGCGATAAGCTTCGTGTAGCGACTAAGCAAGGTATCCAATCTACAAAAGATGTTATTGCTTTGAATGTTGCCGGCGGTCTTGATATTTATGATGACGTTGCTGTCGGTCAAACCATTCTTATTGATGACGGGAAACTTGGTCTTACGGTAACAGCTAAGGATATTACTAACCGTGAGTTTGAAGTCGTTGTTGAAAATGACGGCACTATCGCTAAGCAAAAAGGTGTTAACATTCCTAACACTAAGATTCCTTTCCCAGCACTTGCTGAACGTGACAATGCTGATATTCGTTTTGGTTTGGAACAAGGACTTAACTTCATTGCTATTTCGTTTGTTCGTACGGCAAAAGATGTTAATGAAGTGCGTGCTATCTGTAAAGAAACCGGCAATGATCATGTTAAATTGTTTGCTAAAATCGAAAACCAACAAGGTATTGATAACATTGATGAAATTATTGATGCTGCAGACGGTATCATGATTGCCCGCGGTGATATGGGTATTGAAGTTCCGTTTGAAATGGTTCCGGTTTACCAAAAAATGATTATCACTAAGGTCAATGCAGCCGGCAAGGCAGTTATCACAGCAACAAACATGCTTGAAACAATGACTGACAAACCGCGTGCAACGCGTTCAGAAGTATCTGACGTTTTCAATGCGGTTATTGACGGTACAGATGCAACAATGCTTTCCGGAGAATCTGCTAACGGTAAATATCCGGTTGAATCAGTACGTACAATGGCAACTATTGATAAAAACGCTCAAACGCTTCTTAACGAATACGGCCGCTTGAACTCAGACAATCTGCCTCGTACAAACAAAACAGAAGTTGTTGCCTCAGCTGTTAAAGATGCAACCAGATCAATGGATATTAAATTGGTTGTTACCATCACTGAAACCGGTAATACAGCCCGTTTAATCTCTAAATACCGTCCGGATACTGACATCTTAGCTTTAACATTTGATGAAAAGATTCAAAAATCATTGATGATCAACTGGGGTGTGATTCCAATTTTGACGAAGAAACCTGCATCTACTGATGACATGTTCGAAATTGCTGAAAAAGCAGCGCTTAAATCAGGTTTGGTTGAATCTGGTGATAACATTGTTATCGTTGCCGGTGTACCGGTTGGTTCAGGCGGAACAAACACCATGCGTGTCCGTACAGTAAAATAAGAATTGCATACAGAGGCTGGGCAAAAACTCATCAAATATTCTTGTTTTGGAATAAGCTCTTGACGCAGTGGTTGGGAGTAAGACTTGTTGGCTAGGCCAAGAAGTCTTACTCCTGCACAGTTCATTAGGTGCTTTAGCACCAATGAACCATTGCTGGCTGGCTTTCCTTTTGCCACAAGGCCAAAGCGGAAAACCTAGCCAACTGTGCGGGGTGGGAGTGAAACGGTCTGGGGAGAGACCGTTTCAGGTCACCACCTTGAAACTAGGGAGTGGTGGGAACCAAAATTTTCAATTTTTAGGTTCTTTCCCACTCCCTTTTTCTTTGGAATGTGATTTGCAAAGTATTGACTGCCGGGGATAAAAGCAATTTTCTTGGCATTTAGGGATTTTCCTGTTAAACTAGATATAATTCTTATACAGAAAGGCAGTAATTATGGGATTGATTTGGTCGTTGATTGTCGGAGCTATTATTGGAGCTATTGCCGGTGCTCTGACAAACAGAGGAAAAACGATGGGCTGTTTTGCCAATATTTTTGCAGGTCTGGTGGGTTCTTGGGCAGGTCAGGCTCTGTTTGGCAGCTGGGGACCCAGTCTGGCCGGTATGGCTTTGGTTCCGTCTATCTTAGGAGCAGTTATTGTTGTGGCTGTAGTGTCCTTCTTTTTAGGTGAAAATTAAGCAGATAGTTCTATTGTAAGTATAATCAGAGAGTGATGATGAGGCATTTAACTGCTGGTCATGATTTTAAAATCGCTCTCTTTTTTTATTGTCTGAAACATGCTATAATAAAGAGCAACAACTTAAGGAGAGATCTATGGTTAAACGTGACTTTATCAGAAATATTCTTCTGGCCGTGCTGGCAGTTTTCATCCTGCTTTTATTGCGGATTTTTGTTTTTTCTACCTATCGGGTAGCACAAGATGATGCAAACAGTTATTTGAAAACAGGTGATCTCATTACGATTTCCAAAAAAGAAAAACCGGATTATAAAGAATTTGTCGTTTATCAGGCTGCCGGTAAATCTCATATCGGCCGTATCGTTGGCGAACCTGCAGACAGTATCACATATATGGATGATATTTTTTATCTCAACAACAAGGTAGAAGATCAGACCTATATCGAGAAACTGAAAAACAGCTATCATGCCAAAAACGCAGACAATCCTTTCACAGCTGACTTTACTGTTGCCACTGTCACTAAAGGAAAATATCAGGAAATTCCTAAGGGACAATATTTGATTTTAAATGATGACCGCACAAATACCAAGGACAGCCGGACATTTGGCCTTATCAAAAAATCACAGATTAAAGGTGTTGTAACCTTTAGACTTTTGCCATTAAAAACCTTTGGGTTTGTCCGCAAAGAGTAGCACAAGCTGCTCTTTTTTCTTGCTTTGTGCCATCAAATAAGACTAGACCAATTTTGTTGTTGACTTTAGAAGAATAAAGTTATATACTGGTTTTGTTGATTTTTTGGAGGCCTAATTAGGCTATACCAATTATAAAAATTTAAGGAGGAAGCAGCAGGAAAGACTCTGCTGCAAGAAAACTATGTGTGGTATTGTAGGTGTTGTAGGAAATCGTAATGCAACAGATATTTTGATGCAAGGATTAGAAAAATTAGAGTATCGCGGATATGATTCTGCCGGAATTTATGTTATTGATAAAGCTGAAAACGGACGTTTGATTAAGTCAGTCGGCCGTATTGCCGATTTGCGGGCTAAAATTGGTATTGACGTAGCTGGTTCTACAGGAATCGGTCACACGCGCTGGGCGACTCACGGTCAGGCTACAGAGGCCAACGCTCACCCGCATACATCAGCAACAGGACGCTTTGTTTTAGTCCATAACGGCGTTATTGAGAATTATTTGCAAATTAAAGAGGAGTACTTGGCTGGCCATACTTTAAAGGGTGAAACTGATACTGAAATTGCCGTCCATTTAATTGGTCAGTTCGTTGAAGACGGTTTGTCTGTACTTGAGGCTTTTAAAAAAGCTCTCCATATTATTGAAGGTTCTTACGCTTTTGCCTTGGTTGATTCACAAAATCCGGATACTATTTATGTTGCTAAGAACAAATCGCCGCTTTTGATCGGTCTTGGCGACGGCTACAATATGGTCTGCTCAGATGCCATGGCTATGATTCGTGAAACCAATCAATTCATGGAAATCCATGACAAAGAATTGGTTGTCTTGACCAAGGATAATGTAGAAGTGACAGACTACGACGGTAATGCTGTTGAACGTGAAGCCTACACAGCTGAGCTTGACCTGTCAGATATCGGTAAGGGGACATATCCTTATTATATGCTCAAGGAAATTGATGAGCAGCCGACTGTTATGCGCAAATTGATTTCAACTTATGCAGATGATAAAGGGAATATCACGGTTGACCCTGCTATTGTCAAATCTGTTCAGGAGGCTGACCGCATTTATATCTTAGCTGCCGGAACATCTTACAATGCTGGTTTTGCTTCAAAATCAATGATTGAAACACTGACGGATACTCCGGTTGAATTGGGAATTGCTTCTGAGTGGGGCTATAACATGCCATTGCTGAGCAAAAAACCGATGTTTATCCTGCTTAGCCAATCCGGCGAAACGGCTGACAGCCGTCAGGTACTGGTCAAGGCCAATGCTATGGGAATTCCTAGTCTGACGATCACAAACGTGCCTGGTTCAACCCTGTCTCGTGAAGCAACTTACACAATGCTACTCCATGCCGGTCCTGAGATAGCAGTAGCTTCAACGAAAGCTTATACGGCACAAATTGCAGCGCTTGCTTTCTTGTCAAAAGCAGTTGGTGAAGCTAATGGCAAAAAAGAAGCTTTGGAATTTGATTTAGTGCATGAACTGTCCATCGTTGCTCAGTCTATTGAAGCCAGCCTTTCTGAGCGAGAAGTTATTGAAGAAAAAGTTTCTCATCTTTTGGCAACATCACGAAATGCTTTTTATATCGGCCGCGGCAACGATCACTATGTGGCTATGGAAGCTTCTTTAAAACTCAAAGAAATTTCCTATATCCAGTGTGAAGGCTTTGCTGCCGGAGAATTAAAACACGGAACCATTTCACTGATTGAAGATGGCACCCCTGTTCTTGCCTTGATTTCATCAAGTGAGACTGTTGCTGCCCATACCCGCGGTAATATTCAGGAAGTTGCAGCACGCGGTGCTAATGTCCTGACAGTGGTTGAAGAAGGACTGGATAAGGAAGGCGATGACATTGTTGTCAATCAGGTGCATCCTTACCTGTCAAGCATTTCAATGGTTATTCCGACACAGCTGATTGCTTACTATGCTTCGCTGCAGCGCGGGCTTGATGTTGATAAACCTCGTAATCTGGCTAAGGCCGTTACCGTTGAATAGTTTAAAACCTGGGACGATGTTCCGGGTTTTTTCATGTGCTTAAGCTTTAGTTAGCTGTTAATTGAAATAAAATAATCCAAATATTCCAGACAATGACTGCAAAAACATAGGTTTATATTTTGACGGCTTACTGATGTAAACACCTGCTGCATGTTTGATGCAGTCTGACCGGACAGCACTTTAATTTTAAATTGTCACAGGAAGCCATAAATGTCAAAAACATTTTGCCAAAGTTTGAGTTTCATTGGAAAAAGGATGGTGGTATAGTAGTATCAGAATAAAAAGGAGGCGTTCTGATGGAACAAAAATCTTCACTAAAGGTTCGGATACAAAAACTCGGAACCTCATTATCAAACATGGTTATGCCTAATATTGGCGCCTTTATTGCTTGGGGGGTTGCAGCTTCGCTGTTTATCGCAACCGGCTATCTGCCTAATAAAGATCTGGATGCCAATGTTGTCGGACCAATGCTCAAATATGTGCTGCCCCTCTTAATCGGTTATACCGGAGGGTATAATATTCACAAGCAGCGCGGCGGCGTTATTGGTGCGATTGCTTCCTTTGGTGCGATTGCAGGGTCAACAGTAACCATGTTCATTGGTGCTATGGTCATGGGGCCTTTATCAGCTTGGCTTTTGAAAAAATTCGATGAAAAAGTTCAGCCGAAAATCAGAACCGGTTTTGAAATGCTGGTCAACAACTTTTCACTTGGCTTGATTGGTTTTGCCCTGATGGTGCTTGCCTTCTTTATCATCGGACCGGTTGTTGCCCAATTAACAGAATGGGTAGGCCTGGGAGTTGAAGCGATTGTCAAAGTCCATCTCCTGCCGTTAGCAAATCTGATTATTGAACCGGCTAAAATTCTCTTCTTGAACAATGCACTTAACCATGGTATCTTTACTCCTCTTGGTACTGAACAAGTGGCTAAGGTCGGTAAGTCCGTTCTCTTCTTGCTGGAAGCTAATCCGGGACCTGGTCTTGGTGTTTTGGTTGCTTATGCAATGTTTGGCAAAGGTTCTGCCAAATCCACTTCTTGGGGAGCTATGATTATCCACTTCTTTGGGGGTATCCATGAAATCTACTTCCCATACGTTATGATGAAACCAGCGATGTTCTTAGCTGTTATTGCCGGCGGTCTTACTGGTACCTTTACTTTCCAAACCCTTGGTGCCGGACTGACAGCGCCTGCTTCACCGGGATCAATCATCGCTATCATGGGGATGGCACCTAAAGGCTGGGGCCCTCACTTGGTCGTTCTTGCCGGTGTCTTCGCAGCAGCGATTGTATCTTTCTTAGTAGGTTCAGTGATTCTCAAGGCCGACAAATCTGATGATGGTTCCCTTGAAGCAGCACAGGAAGCTACTCAGGCAGCAAAAGCTGAGTCTAAAGGAAAAGCAGTTAAAGCAGAACCGCTCAATGCAGACATTACAACGGATAATATTCACCAAATCATTTTTGCCTGTGATGCCGGTATGGGCAGCTCAGCTATGGGAGCATCCATTCTTCGTGACAAGGTGAAAAAAGCAGGTTTGGACATTCCTGTAACCAACCAAGCTATTTCTAATTTGCAGGATACTGCTAATACATTGATTGTAACACAAGAAGAGCTGGCTGACCGTGCGGGACAAAAAACACCGCGTGCGGTACATGTCGCTGTAGATAATTTCTTGGCAACTCCTAAATATGATGAAATTGTTGCCAATCTGACAAATGATTCTGCTGTTTCTCAAACAAGCGACAGTTCTGCAGCAGACGCTGACAGCAATACAGAAATTGATTTAAACCATATTGATGCCGTGGTCTTTGCTTATGGAAAAGCTAAAGGTTCAGCAACCATGGGACAGGAAACACTTCGTTCAATCTTTAAAAACAATGAGGTCAGAATTCCGGTTTCAACAGCAGCGTATAAGGATTTAAATGAGTACAATGCTAAAAATATTTTAGTGGTAACAACGATTGCGCATCAAGGAGAAGCACAGCAGTCGGCTCCTCATGCTCAGCTCTTGGTCGTTGACAGCCTTGTGACCACACCGGAATACGATAAGCTTGTTGCCAGAATGCATAAGTAAATGAAACCGGAATAGTGTATAATAAGTTTATGCTACTAACAAAACGAGAAGAACAACTGCTGAAAGCTTTCCAAGATTATGGGAAGCTTTCAATCAAGCAGCTGGCAGATTTGCTGAAGGTATCGCAGCGGACCGTGTATCGGGTTATTTCTGATTTAACAAAAAGTCTTAATGCCATTAACATCAGTATCATCAAAGAAGATCAGTATTATTTTTTAGTGGGAGAATTAGAAAATTTAGCTGACTTTCATTATTTGGATACTTACGAGCAGTATGAGCGGCTGAATTTGATTACTTATAAGCTCTTACTGACTGCTGACAGAATTACCAACGAGCAGCTGCAGGCTGATTTTAAGGTATCAAATGTGACCATCATCCAGGATATCGCAGAAATAGAAAAACGTTTAGCCGATTTTAATGTACACTTAGAGCGTAAAAAAGGCTATCAGCTGCTAGGCGACAGGAACGCTCTGCGGCGTTTGCTGGCTGTTCTCTTAACAAATAATATCTCTGTTTCTGATTTTTGGGCCGGGAAATACGGACGTTTTACAGATATTGACAGTACTAAGCTTGCCATTGCCAAGCAGATTTTTCAGGCCTCACAGACTGACCTGCCTGATTTGGATGCTAAGATGAATGAATTTTTTACCATTCTCTTAGCCCTGTCGGGCTGGCAGGACGGTGAGCCGGTCGGGCCAAACATCAGCAAAGCTGCACTTGATTTTTCACAGAAAATCTACACAGAATTTTCACAGCAAACCAATCAGTTTTACAATATTCAGGAGATTCTTTACTATGCGAGCGTACTGGATGAATTGGTTATCAAAAGACAGGAAACGCCTCTCTTTCATGAAAAGTTTGACAGTGCCTTTTACTATAATATATCCAATCTCATTGATAAGGTGTCGCTTTATACCAAAATCAATTTTGCAAAGGATAAGACACTGTTTCATTTTCTGTTTAACCATATTCGTCTGAATTTGGCAGTTCCGCAGATTTTTGAGGATAAATCCAAAGTCAGCATCGCTCATGATGCGGCAGCCGGCAATGACTACCTTCATCGGGTTGTCAGTCTTTTGGTTCAGGATATCTTTCCCAAATACCTGCAAAAAGAGTCTGAATACGAGCTGATCACACTGCATTTTGCTTCCAGCCTGAGACGAAGTCCGGATATCTATCCGATTAAGATTTTGCTTTTGACAGATGAGCGGCCTTTGGCGAGAGAACTTTTGATTACCCGCATTAAGACCATAGCGCCTTTTGTTGATAAGGTTGATGTTAAGGCTTTAAATCAGTATGAAGCAACAGATCAGGATTATTATAACTGTGTCTTAGCGACTAAACCTTTGCCGGATAAAGACGTCAAGCATGTCCCTATTTATCCCGATGCCAAGGAAATCTTACAGCTTCAGGAGTATCTGCAGGATACGCAGGCCCATCAAAAGATTATTATCCGCAATGAACCCCAAAGGTCAGCCGGTTATGATTTGCAAACGTATTTTGCAGCTGCCCAGCAGCTTTTGCAGGAATTTTCCTATCAACGGATTGACAATCCGGATCAATTTGAGACCAGCGTTCCTAAGATTATTGATACTTTGGATATGGTATCAGACAAAAGTTATCTGTCTGATAAACTGCTGAGACGTTTTGCAGTCAGTCCCTTAGCAATTCCGGAAACAAATTTGGCTCTTTTGCATACGCAGTCCAGCAAAGTAGAGAGGTCCTGTTTTAAAATTTATGACTTAAAAAGGCCTGTTAAAGCACTTTCTATGAATTATCAGGAAGAGACGGTCAACAGAATTTTGGTTATGCTGACTAAGATGGACGAATCGAGTGAAATCAGAGATTTAATGACAGCAATCAGTCAGTCCATTATTGAAAATCACCTCTATACGGAAATCTATAAAACAGGAAATAAAGATATTATTTATCAGTTGTTGAATCAAATATTTACAGAAAAAATAAAGAAATTGGAGACCTAAGATGGAATTTCAAAAAGACTTAATCAAACTGAATCAGCATTTTGCAGATAAGGAAGAAGCCATCCGTTTTTGCGGTCAGCTCCTGCTTGACGGTGGTTATGTAGAGCCTGCTTATGTTGATGCTATGATACAGCGCGATAAAGAATTGTCTGTTTACATGGGCAACTTTATTGCTATTCCGCATGGAACCGATGATGCTAAGAAAAACGTTCTGAAATCTGGTATCACGGTTGTTCAGGTACCTGACGGCGTGAATTTCGGAACAGAAGAAGATCCTCAGGTTGCTACAGTGCTGTTTGGTATTGCAGGAATCGGTGATGAGCACCTGCAAATGATTCAGAATATCTCTATCTTTTGTGCAGATGTCGACAATGTTGTCAAATTAGCTGATGCACAGACAGAAGATGACGTTATCAAACTGTTGAGCAATGTGAACTAAATACGGGCTTTGACACTGAGCAAAAAGACAGCTTCGCTTAGAGTTTTTGCGACGCTTGGGTTTAAATTCGTCGTAGACGTCTGAACTCTCTGCGCCTTGCAGGCATTGAGAGTTCTAGTCGTCCTGACGAGGGTGCGTCAACGAAATCTCAGATTTCTGACTTACCGCTTATTTTGCTTTGTGTCGCTGACGCCTTTGTATCTTAAATAAAGGAGAAACCATGAAAAAAGCAGTACATTTTGGTGCCGGAAATATTGGACGCGGCTTTATCGGGCAAATTTTATTTGAAAATGGCTTTGCCATTGATTTTGTTGATGTCAATGAGAAGATTATTGACGCTCTCAATGAACGGCACGCTTATGAGATTGAAATTGCCGAAGACGGCAAACGCCATATTGCTGTGTCAAATGTTTCGGGAATTAATAATAAGGATAACCCTCAGGACGTTGTAGAAGCGGTAGCGCAGGCTGATTTGGTAACGACTGCTATCGGTCCTAATATTTTGCCTTTGATTGCAGAATTGATTGCCAAAGGGATTGAAACACGCCGTGAAAATAATAACCGGCAGCCCCTTGATGTTATTGCCTGTGAGAATATGATCGGAGGCTCCGCTTTTCTTTGGGAAGAAGTGCAAAAATACCTGAGCACTGAGGGCCTTGCTTTTGCTGAAAACTATATCGGTTTTCCAAATGCAGCGGTGGATCGCATCGTTCCTGCTCAGACCCACGAAGATTCTCTCTTTGTCGTGGTTGAGCCTTTCTCTGAATGGGTTGTCGAAACAGCAGCCATGAAGAATCCTGATCTGAAACTCTCAGAGGTTCACTATGAGGAAAACCTGGAACCGTTTATCGAAAGAAAACTGTTCTCGGTTAATTCGGGTCATGCGACAACAGCCTATACCGGTGCTTATTTTGGCGCTAAAACAGTCTTAGAAGCCCTTCAAAATCAGCAGGTCAAAGAGCAGGTCAAGGCTGTTCTGGGAGAAATTCGGCAGCTCTTGATAGCTAAATGGAATTTCAAGGAAGAGGATTTAAAAGCTTATCACGATATCATCATCAGTCGTTTTGAAAATCCTTATATTGTTGATGATGTCACCCGTGTGGCTCGCACACCGATTCGAAAATTAGGTTATGATGAACGGTTTATCCGTCCTATCCGTGAACTAAAGGAACGTCAGCTGTCCTATGACAATCTTTTGCAAACTGTTGCCTATGTCTTCCAATATAAGGACGAAACAGATGAACAAAGCGTTCAGCTGCAAAAACTCTTGCAGGAAAAACCGCTGGAAGAGGTTATTAAAGAAGTAACAGGATTAACAGATACCATCTTGGTAAAAGAAGTGGCAGCCAGTATTCAATCTTTAGCATAAAAATAAAAAGCAGCTAGATTCAAAACGTTAGCTGCTTTTTTAACAGCCTGCCGGCTTATTCGGAAATGAGGAATTTAGGGCTTGCCAAGCGGTAAAAACTCAGGTAAACTTAGATAGTAATAAAACAACTAAGGAGTTTATATGTCTTTACCAAATTGTCCAAAGTGCCAGTCAGAATATGTTTATGAGGATGGTCTTCTTTTAGTCTGCCCTGAATGTGCTTATGAATGGAATCCGGCAGAAGCAGATGCTGATGAAGACCTTGTCGTTCTTGATGCCAACGGCAATAAACTGGCAGACGGTGATACTGTCAGCCTGATTAAAGATCTTAAAGTTAAAGGGGCACCAAAGGACCTGAAACAAGGAACGCGTGTCAAAAATATCCGTATTGTTGAAGGGGATCACAATATTGACTGTAAGATAGAGGGTTTTGGCGCCATGAAATTAAAATCGGAATTCGTTAAAAAGCTGTAGACCACAGCAAATGTTTTTTTGAGGGAAACTGAAAAATTCCCCTGCTCTTATTTAGTTTTTAAAATGGATTATCCTCTTCAATGATTTGGCTGATAAAATACGGTTAAAGATTCAAATCTGCCTATCAAACTTTCAGAAAATTTGGTATAATAAGAAATGATTATCTTTACAGGAGCGGTTATGTCTTATATATCGGAAGTTTTACCCAGTCTTTTAGATGGGGCGCTTATTACATTACAGGTTTTTTTTATTGTCATTGTCCTGTCTATTCCTTTAGGAGCTGTTTTGGCTTTTCTGATGCAGATTAGGTTCAAGCCCTTACGCTGGCTGCTCAATCTGTATGTCTGGGTCATGCGCGGAACACCGCTTCTGCTGCAGCTGATTTTTGTTTATTATGTACTGCCGAGTGCAGGGGTCACTTTTGACCGTATGCCGGCAGCAATTTTGGCTTTTACCCTGAATTACGCTGCTTATTTTGCGGAAATCTTCCGCGGCGGTATTGAAGCTATTCCTAAGGGGCAGTATGAAGCGGCAAAGGTGTTAAAACTGAGTCAGCTGCAGACAATCCGTTATATTATCCTGCCGCAAGTGGTTAAGATTGTTCTACCCAGTGTTTTTAATGAGATTATTAACTTGGTTAAGGATTCCTCGCTGGTTTATGTTCTGGGAGTGGGAGATCTGCTTTTGGCCAGCAAAACAGCAGCCAACCGTGATGCAACTTTAGCACCGATGTTTATTGCCGGCGGTATTTATTTGATTTTGATTGGTATCGTCACGATCTTGTCTAAGTATGTTGAGAAGAAATTTAGCTATTACAAGTAAGGGTGAATCATGTTAGAATTAAAAAATATATCCAAACGATTTGGTCAGAAAGTGATTTTCGATCAGTTTAATTTAAGCATTCCTGAAGGCAAGATTCTGTCGTTAGTGGGACCGTCCGGCGGCGGCAAGACCACCCTTCTTCGGATGCTGGCAGGGCTTGAAAAAATTGACTCCGGTCAGGTTATCTATAATGACGAGGAAGTTCCCATCAATCATTTAGAAAATCGCAATTTGCTGGGCTTTGTTTTTCAGGATTTTCAGCTGTTTCCGCATCTGACGGTTTTAGATAATTTGATTTTGTCACCGACTAAAACGATGAACATGTCAAAAGAAGAGGCTAAACAAAAAGCCAGAGAGCTTTTGAAACGCTTAGGACTGCAAGAGCATGAGAATGCTTATCCTTATTCTCTGTCGGGCGGACAAAAGCAGCGGGTGGCTTTGGCGCGTGCCATGATGGTTAATCCAAAAATTATCGGTTACGATGAGCCGACCAGTGCCCTTGATCCGGAGCTGCGCCAGGAAGTAGAGAAGCTGATTCTGCAAAATCAGGAAATAGGGATTACGCAGATTGTTGTCACGCATGATATGCAGTTTGCGCAAACTATCTCTGATGAGATTATTAAAATCAATCCAAAATAAAAAGAAGGTTTAGGTAGTAAAATGACGTTTAAGAAAATAATTTTGGGATTTTTTGCCGTCTTTTTGGCGGTCACTTTGGCAGCCTGCGGCAAAAAAGACAGCAATGCTAAGGATAACTGGAAAAAATTTGAATCAAAGCAAACCATCACCATCGGTTTTGACAACACCTTTGTTCCTATGGGATTCAAGGATAAAAACGGAAAGAACGTTGGTTTTGACATTGACTTAGCCAATGCCGTCTTTGCCGAATACGGAATCAAGGTTAAATGGCAGCCTATCAACTGGGATTTGAAAGAAACTGAGTTAAAAAACGGGAAGATTGATTTGATCTGGAACGGTTATTCAAAAACAAAGGAACGTGCCCGTAAGGTCAGCTTTACAGAACCCTACATGAAAAATGATCAGGTTCTGGTTGCTAAGAAATCCTCCAGCATTGCCAGCTTTTCTGACATGAAAGGAAAGGCTCTGGGAGCGCAGTCCGGATCATCCGGTTATGATGCTTTCACGGCTAATCCAAAGGTTTTAAAGGATATTGTCAAGGATAATGATGCTACTCAGTATGAAACCTTCACACAGGCCTTTATTGATTTGAAAAATGACCGCATCGACGGCCTCCTGATTGACCGTGTCTATGCCAATTACTATCTTAAGCAGGAAGAAGAGCTGGAAAATTATAACATCATCAAAGGTAAATATGCCAGCGAAGATTTTTCAGTCGGCGTGCGTAAGTCAGACAAGACCTTGGTCAAAAAGATTAACCAAGCCTTCAAGAAACTTTACAAAGAGGGCAAATTCCAAGAAATATCTAAGAAATGGTTTGGCGAAGACGTCGCAAGCAAGGCCATAAAAAAATAAGTCCCACGGGACTTATTTTTTTAGTTTAAGGATCGGTGTGATCTGGTGATAAATGAGCAGCCATTGTTCATGCCTGCGCCAGAGACTGCTGTGACGATAGCCATCAAGTTCATAGGTAATGAGCTTGGTTTTCTGGCTGATGGTAATCATTTTAAAATAAGTGAAATTGCTTGCTCTGCTTTGCCGTGATTGAAGAAAATTCTTTTTGGTAGTGATATGGCCGTCTTCATCAATCAGGGCAAAATGTTCTGCCAGCAGATCTTCATAATCGGGAATCTTGGATAAGATGATTTTTTCATATTTGTGAAGCTTATGATAAACATTTTCAAAGATTTCATCCTCTGGAATGGCGGCAGGCTCAACGTGTATGTCAATATCATAGACATTGAAACGTTCCTGCAGGAGATTTTCTACCCTCTCTGTAATGTCATGGCTCTCATAAACAGATAAATCCGGATTCATTTCTAAAACCAAATCTAAATAAACATTGCTGCCGTAGGTCCGTCCGCGCTGGGATTTAACCGCGGAAATTTTGGGGATTTCTAAAATAGCTTTTTCGTATTCCTGCAGCTGTTTGTCATCAAAGCCATCAGAAAGGCTGAAAGCACTGGTCATAAAGATATCGTAAGCTGTCTTTAAAATCAAAAAGGTAATGATAATAGCAGCGATTTTGTCAATAATCGGGAGGCTGAAGCTGCTGGCTGTGACAGCGATGGTTGTTCCAAGTGAAGTCAGAGCATCAGAGAGATTGTCTTTGGCAGCTGCTCTGAGAGCTCCGGATTTCAGCCGTTTGGCTAAACTAATGTTATAGCTGTAAACCAAAAGCATAAGAGCGGCCGATATGAGACCGACAAACGCTGCAAGAGGATCGATTCTGACGTGATCATCGTGGAGCAATTTATGGATGGTTTCAAGAAGCACTTGAAAACCTACGGTAAACATGATAAAAGAGGTCACGAGGCTGGCCAGATCTTCTATTTTCCAGTGACCGAATTTGTGGTCGCGGTCTGCGGGTTTGCTGGCTAAGTGCAGTCCAATGAGAATCGTTGCATTTCCGACAATGTCTGAAGCATTGTTAAAGCCATCCGCCGTTAAGGATGCCGAATGCAGAAAATGTCCAGCAAGAAGCTTAAATACAGTTAATAATAAATAAACAATGATACTGAGCACAGGACCGCGCTGTGCCAGTTTGAGATTATCTGCCGGTGTCGCCATAATGTTCTCCCGAAAGTTGTTAATAGTCCTTATTATAACACGTTTACGGCAAAACAAAAACCATTTAAAAAATGGTTTTTGCGCTTTATTTTTTAGTAGCAAAATATGTCTTTGTCTCTTTAATAATAATCGGTGAAAGCATGAGCAGAGCGATTAAATTCGGAAGAGCCATCAACCCGTTGACAATATCTGCGATAATCCAGATTAGTTCCAGCTTGAGGAAGCCGCCGAGGCTGACCATGATAACGAAAATAGTGCGATAAACCGCGATGTATTTTGTTCCAAAGAGAAATTCAAAACAGCGTTCCCCATAATAAGACCAGCCAAGAATCGTGGTAAAGGCAAAGAGGACCAGACAAAGTGTCAGGGCAATGGCTCCCGGTGTTCCAAAAACAGTTGAAAACGCAGCCTGAGTCAAAGGTGCACCTTCCAAGCCTGCAACTGTCCATTTACCCGTTACCAGAATAGAAATCCCTGTCAAAGTACAGATAATCAGCGTATCAATAAAAGTTCCTGTCATTGAGATAAGACCTTGTTCGACAGGCTGTTCAGTCTTGGCAGCAGCAGCGGCAATCGGTGCAGAACCAAGTCCTGATTCATTGGAGAAAACACCGCGGGCAATCCCTTTTTGGATAGCTTCTTTGACAACAGCTCCGGTAAAGCCGCCGACAGCAGCAGTTCCGGTAAAGGCTCCGGTGAAAATGGCCTTAAAGGCCGGTATAATCTGATCGGCATTAACGAAAATGACACTCAGAGTAGCAATGATATAGATGACTGCCATGAAAGGAACGATTTTTTCAGACACCTTGGAGATAGACTGAATACCGCCAAAGATAATAACAGCAACAATAACAGCGACAATGATACTGACAATTTTTGGTGAAAAATGAAAGCTGTTTTCAAGAGAAGAGGTAATGGAGTTTACCTGCGAGAAGGTTCCGATTCCTAGGAAAGCAACAAGAATGCCGGCAACAGCAAAGAATACTGCTAAGGGTTTCCAGTGTTTGCCCATCCCGTTAGTGATATAGTACATCGGGCCGCCTGAGATTTCACCGTTAGCATCTTTGGAACGGTATTTAATAGCCAAGAGCCCTTCTGAATATTTGGTTGCCATACCAAAGAAGGCAGCAACCCACATCCAAAACAAAGCGCCAGGTCCGCCGGCTTTGATAGCTGTGGCAACCCCAACAATATTCCCTGTTCCGACAGTAGCTGCAAGAGCTGTTGCCAGTGCCGCAAAACTTGAGATATCCCCTTCACCTTTGTCATCGGTAAAGATGAGTTTAAAAGCTTTGGGAAGTTTTAAAATCTGCAAAAGTCCCAACCGCATACTGAGATAGATACCGGTACCTACCAAGAGAATCAGCAAGGGTGCGCCCCAGACGATATTGTCAAGGGCTTTAAAAAAATCCAACATGAAAACATATCTCCTTTAGCGATTGCGTTTTTTCACAGAAAAAAGAAGCTGTCTGCAAACAACTTCTGTGAGTACATGATAAGCAAGACCAAGAAAAACTCTAAAAACCTACTTATCTTCTGTCCTTTTGCCTGAGAGATTGAGCATATGCCTTGCCCCTTCGGCGCCTAAAAAGGTCTCTCCAGAAGTCCGTCAGTTTATCAGTCCTGTCTTCAGACACCTGAAAGTATTACTCCTTCGGTGAAAGATGGTCAGCCATCTTTTCTCTCCTGAAAAACGTCAATCGGCTTTAATATAGTAAAATTATAATATAATAAAAGTCGAATGATGTCAAGGCAGCTTTCCTGTTTTCTTGGTTAAAAGCCGAATGATTATCAAAAAGACAGCTTTGCTTGGCCTGTCTGTTGCTGATTCCGTAGCAGATATATGACAAAAGCTCTGTGACTTGGTAGAATGGCATTATTAGAATAAGAGGGAGACAAATATGAAAACATATGACTTATTGGTTATTGGTTTTGGCAAGGCCGGAAAGACCTTGGCAGCTAAGATGAGCAGCTTAGGCAAAAAAGTTGCCCTGGTGGAAAAAGATGCACAGATGTATGGCGGAACCTGCATCAATGTTGCCTGTATTCCAACCAAAACCTTAATCCATGCGGCCGAGAAGAATTTGTCTTTTGCTCAGGCAATGGAGCTGAAAGATACTGTCACAGCACGCCTGCGGCAAAAAAATCAGGCTGCACTGACAGGTTCTGGTGCAGATCTCTATACAGCCAAAGCCAAATTTCTTTCTAATAAAGTGGTAGAACTCTCTGCCGGCGATGAACGTGAACAGCTGAGTGCTGAAGTCATTGTCATCAATACAGGTGCCGTTTCCAACCAGCTGCCTGTTGAAGGCTTGGCAGAAAGCCGCCATGTCTATGACAGCACAGGCATTCAGCAGTTGGAGAGTCAGCCTGAGCGTTTGGGGATTATTGGCGGCGGCAATATCGGTTTAGAGTTTGCCAGTCTCTATGCTCATTTAGGCAGTCAGGTGACGGTCTTTGAAAACTCACCGATGATTCTCGGCCGTGCCGATGAAACAGTGGCACAGCTGGCCAAATCTTACTTAGAAGAAGACGGAGTGAATTTTGTCTTATCGGCTCAGGTAGAAAAGGTAAGCAACCAAGGTGACGCAGTGCTTGTAAGGTCAAACGGCCAAACGTATGAATTTGATGCGGTCCTTTATGCCACAGGACGAAAGCCTAACGTCGAGGACTTAGGACTTGAAAATACCGATATCCAATTAACTGAGCGCGGTGCTGTGCAGGTGGATGATTTTTGTGAGACGACCGTGGAAAATGTCTATGCGGTGGGGGATGTCCACGGCGGTCTTCAGTTTACTTATACGTCGCTTGATGATTTTCGGATTGTGTTTGGAAAACTGACCGGCCAAGGCAGCTACAGCTTGAAAGAGCGCCACAATGTTCCTGCTACCATCTTTATTCAGCCGCCCCTGTCTCAGGTTGGTTTGACTGAAAAAGAGGCTCAGGCCGCAGGCCTGCTTTATCAGAGCAAAGAATTAGCTGTTGCCGCTATGCCGCGTGCTCATGTCAATAATAATCTGCGCGGTCTCTATAAGGTGGTGGTCAATCCAGAAACTAAGGACATTCTCGGTGCTACACTTTTTGGTGAGGCTTCTCAGGAAAATATTAATCTGATCAAGATGGCCATGGACAATCAGATTCCCTATACCTATCTTAAAAATCAAATTTTTACCCATCCGACAATGGCTGAAAACCTCAATGATGTTTTTAATTTTTAAAAAGAGAGGATGGCAAAAGTCCAATCTCCCCATTTAGAGTTCATTTTAACCTCCTAACGCGGGGGTGAGAAGATGAACTCTTTTATTATTTCCTGAGTTCTTTTCTTTTTAGCTTTAAAAATGGTACAATAGACAGGCATCATTATAGGAAAGAAAGGAATAAAACAGCAGAGTCAGATTTGTCTGCTTGTGCAGAATTCGCTAATCCTGAAGAAGACTGTATTTGCGAAAAGTCAAAAGACTGGCTCTTGGTTAAGTGCAATGAATCCTTTATTAAACGGAATGAATGAAAGACAGGCAGAGGCTGTTAAAACGACAGAAGGACCGCTTTTGATTATGGCGGGAGCAGGTTCCGGTAAAACACGGGTGCTGACTCACCGTATCGCTTATCTGATTGATGAAAAAATGGTCAATCCTTGGAATATTTTAGCCATCACCTTTACCAATAAAGCAGCGCGTGAGATGAGAGAGCGGGCTATGCTGCTGAATCCGGCAACCAGTGATACTTTGATTGCGACCTTTCACTCGATGTGTGTGCGGATTCTGCGCCGTGAAGCAGACCATATCGGCTATAATCGTAATTTCACTATTGTTGATCCGGGTGAGCAGCGCACGCTTATGAAACGCATCATCAAGAATCTTAATCTTGATTCTAAGAAATGGAATGAACGAGCCATTTTGGGAACCATTTCCAATGCTAAAAATGATCTCATAGATGAAGCAGCGTATGAAAATCTAGCCGGCGATATGTACACGCAAATTGTGGCCAAGTGCTATAAGGTCTATCAGGAAGAGCTGCGCCGCAGTGAAGCTATGGACTTTGATGATTTAATCATGCTGACGCTGCGTCTCTTTGATAAAAATCCTGATGTATTGGCTTACTACCAGCAGCGTTATCAGTATATCCATGTCGATGAGTATCAGGATACCAACCATGCCCAGTATCAGCTGGTTAAGCTTTTGGCTTCCCGCTTTAAAAACATCTGTGTGGTCGGTGATGCGGATCAGTCAATCTATGGCTGGCGCGGTGCTGATATGCAAAATATCTTGGATTTTGAAAAGGATTATCCACAAGCCAAGGTTGTTCTTTTAGAGGAAAATTACCGTTCGACTAAAAAAATTCTGCAGGCGGCTAATGAAGTCATTAAAAACAATCGCAACCGCCGTCCTAAAAAACTCTGGACCCAAAATGCCGACGGTGAGAAGATTGTTTATTATCGGGCTGAAGATGAGCGCGATGAAGCTGTCTTTGTCGCCTCAACGATTGACAGCATTGTGCGAGAGACGGATCATAATTTTAAAGATTTCGCTGTTCTCTACCGTACCAATGCCCAGTCACGGACCATTGAAGAAGCCCTGCTCAAATCTAATATTCCCTATACCATGGTCGGAGGAACCAAGTTCTACAGCCGCAAGGAAATCCGTGATGTCATTGCTTATCTTAATGTCATCGCCAACGGTGCAGACAATATTTCTTTTGAACGCATTGTCAATGAACCTAAGCGCGGTGTCGGTCCCGGGACCTTAGAAAAAATCCGATCTTTTGCGGCTGCTCAAAACATGAGTCTGCTGGAAGCTTCAGAACAAATCATGCTCTCAAATATTAAGGGGAAGGCTGCTCAGGCTGTCTGGGATCTGGCCAATACCTTGCTTAGTTTGCGGGCTGATTTGGATCAGTACAGCATAACTGAACTGGTCGAAGAGGTCTTGGAAAAGACAGGCTATATGGAGGCTCTGCAGCTGCAAAATACACTGGAAAGTCAGGCTCGGATTGAAAATATTGAAGAATTTTTATCGGTTACCAAAAATTTTGATGACAGTATCCAAGATGCTCCTGAGGATGAAACAGGTCTTGATAAGCTCAGCCGTTTCCTCAACGATTTGGCCTTGATTGCCGATACGGATGAAGGCGATGCTGAAGCAGCTGAAGTGACCTTGATGACTCTGCATGCCGCCAAAGGCTTGGAATTTCCGGTTGTCTTTATCATCGGTCTTGAAGAAGGTGTCTTTCCTTTGTCGCGGTCTATTGAAGAAGCTGATGAATTAGAAGAAGAGCGCCGTTTGGCCTATGTTGGCATTACCCGTGCAGAAGAGCTCTTGTTCATTACTAATGCCAATGCCCGTACCCTTTATGGACGGACGGATTATAACCGCGAAAGCCGATTTATTAAGGAAATTTCAGAAGATTTGCTGACTTATCAAGGCTTGGCCCGTCCTGCGGCAACATCCTTTAAAGCCAGTTATGCTGATGGCAGACCTGCTAAATTCGGTCAAGGCATGAGTCTTGCTCAGGCTTTGCAGGCGCGCAAAACCGCAGCACAGCCGACAAACACCAAATTGCCTCTGGCAAACGCTGCCGCACATTCAGACGCTAAAGCAGAGATTGATTGGCAGATTGGTGATACTGCCTGCCATCGCAAATGGGGGGACGGTACAGTTCTTGAAGTGACCGGCAGCGGTAAAAATCAGGAGCTTAAAATCAAGTTTCCGGAAATCGGCCTGAAAAAGGTTTTAGCCAGTGTTGCACCCATTGAAAAGAAATGATACGCTCTTGAGCGACAAGCTTTTGTTTTTGAGAGGTGTTTTATCGGTGCAGGGCATTTCTGTCCTGTACAATAACTGCAGTGGGGTATAGTTTTCGGCTATACCCCTTTTAGACGGATAACTATTAGCCAGTGAGGCATTTTAGGTGTACAATAACTCTAGTTATGTTTTTGGAGGAAAGCTTATGACGAAAGACTATTCATTTGAGACCCTGCAGCTGCATGCAGGTCAAACGGTTGATCCGACGACTAAGTCGCGGGCTCTGCCCATTTATCAAACCACATCTTATGTTTTCAACGATTCGCAGGATGCTGAGGACTCTTTTGCCCTGCGCACAGAGGGCAATATCTATACACGAATTACCAATCCAACGACTGCCGTTTTTGAAGAACGCATGGCTGCTCTTGAAGGCGGTGTCGGTGCTTTGGCGACAGCTTCTGGAATGGCAGCCATTACCTACACTGCCTTGGCCTTGGCTCATGCCGGAGACCACATTGTGTCAGCAACCACTGTATACGGCGGGACCTTTAACCTGCTCAAAGAAACGCTGCCGCGCTATGGGATTACGACCAGCTTTGTGGATGTGGCTGATTTTGAAGCTATTGAAGCAGCTGTCAAGGATAATACCAAGTTTATTTTGGCTGAGACATTGGGAAATCCTTTAGGCAATGTTGCCGATCTTGAAAAATTGGCAGAGATTGCCCACCGCCACAGCATTCCTTTGGTTATTGACAATACCTTTGGCACCCCTTATCTGATCAATGTTTTTTCTTACGGTGCAGATATTGCCGTGCACTCGGCCACTAAATTTATCGGCGGTCACGGCACGTCTATCGGCGGTGTAATCGTGGACTCGGGCAAATTTGACTGGGAAAAATCCGGCAAGTTCCCGCAGTTTGTCGATGAAGATCCGTCTTACCACAATCTCAGCTATACCCGTGATATCGGGGCAGCAGCCTTTATTACAGCTGTTCGCACACAGTTGCTGCGCGATACCGGAGCCTGCCTGTCCCCTTTTAACGCTTTTCTGCTGACACAGGGTCTAGAAACTCTGTCTTTGCGGGTTGAACGCCATGTCGAAAATGCCAAGAAAATCGCGGAATATCTGGAAAAACATCCTAAGGTAACCAAAGTCAACTATGCCAGCCTGCCATCAAGCCCTTATTACGAACTGGCACAAAAATACCTGCCAAAGGGTGCCAGCTCCATCTTTACCTTCAATGTTGCTGGAGGAGCAGAAGCTGCTCGCAAGGTCATTGACAGCTTAGAAATCTTTTCGGATCTTGCCAATGTCGCTGATGCCAAATCTCTTGTGGTGCATCCTGCAACCACAACTCACGGCCAGATGAGCCCGGAAGATCTTCTTGCCTGCGGCATCGAACCTAATCAAATCCGTGTCTCTATCGGACTGGAAAATGCTGATGATTTAATTGAGGATTTAGGCTCAGCCTTAGACAATATTTGATCACATAACCGGATTGAGAAAGCTTTGTATGAACTAATGACTATCCCCTGTCTGTCAGACAGGGGATGCTTGTATTTTTAAGTGCCTTGGCAACAGCCTCTGCTAATCAAGACTCTATCTGCAATTTTTAAGGGAATTGTCAGACATCGCTGCCGGTTTTATTTTTTGCTATAATAGAGCTATAAATTTTATAGGGGTGTAGTCATGAATAATATCAAATGTCCGCACTGCGGGACAGTTTTTACCATCAATGAAACAGAATACAGCCAGCTTTTGGCGCAGGTGCGCAGCAGTGAATTTGATAAAGAACTGCATGATCGCTTAGCGCGTGAGACGCAGCTTTTGGAAGAAAAGTCGAAAAACAATCTGCAGCAGGAATTAGGGAAGAAAGATGCTGAAATTGCTGAATTAAAGGCAGAAATTGAGAACTTATCCTCTGTCAATGCCCTTGAAATGGCTAAGGCTCTCTCTGAAAAGGAAAAAGAAGTTACGGATTTGCAAAACCGCTTGGATAAGCTGTCTTTAGAAAAGGACAACGAGCTGCAGACGGCTCTTTCAAAGGTTGAAAAAGAGCGTGATGAGGCTAAAAATCAGCTGACACTGCAGGAAAAAGAAAGTGAGCTGCAACTTTCGTCAGTGCGCAGCGACTATGAAAGTCAGCTTAAGGCGGCCAATGAACAAGTAGAATTTTATAAGAATTTCAAAGCGCAGCAATCCACCAAGGCTATCGGCGAAAGCTTAGAAAATTATGCAGAAACAGAATTCAACAAGGTGCGCAGCTATGCCTTCCCTAATGCCTATTTTGCTAAGGATAATGAGGTTTCCGGCCGCGGTTCCAAGGGGGATTTTATTTTTCGCGAGGCCGATGAAAACGGTGTTGAATTTTTGTCCATCATGTTTGAGATGAAAAATGAGGCGGATACGACCAAAACCAAGCATAAGAATGCTGATTTCTTTAAGGAGCTTGATAAGGACCGCCGGGAGAAAAAGTGTGAGTATGCTGTCTTAGTGACGATGCTTGAGGCTGAGAATGATTACTATAATACAGGCATTGTCGATGTCAGCCATGAATATGAGAAGATGTATGTGGTTCGGCCGCAGTTCTTTATCCAGCTGATCGGGCTTTTGCGAAATGCTGCGCTCAATTCACTCAAGTACAAGCAGGAGCTGGCTTTGGTGCGTGAACAAAACATTGACATCACGCATTTCGAAGAAGATCTGGAAAGCTTTAAAAATGCTTTTGCCAAACACTATACCAACGCCAGCACACAGTTTGAAGAGGCCATCAAACGCATCGATGAATCCATCAAGCAGATGGAAAAGGTAAAAGAAGCGCTGCGTATCAGCTCAGGGCATCTCAGCAAGGCTAATAATAAACTGGACGACGTTTCGGTTAAAAAACTGACTCGCAAAAATCCAACCATGAAGGCAAAATTTGCTGCTTTAGATAACGATTAAACAAAGAAAGAAGGCTTTAACGATGGAAATCACTATTGAACGGGATGGTTTAAGTCTATTTGGCTTATTGGAAGGAACTCAGACGATCGAGAACGATAGAATTGCCATTTTAATGCACGGTTTCAAAGGAGATCTGGGTTATCAAAAAGGAAAGCTGCTCAATGACTTGGTTCAGTCACTAAATGCTGCTGGTCTCCCCACTCTTCGTTTTGATTTTAACGGCTGCGGCAGAAGCGGCGGGCGCTTTGAGGACATGACTGTTTTAAGTGAACTGCTCGATGGTCTGAAGATTATTGATTATGCCCGCCATACTGTAAAGGCTAAAGAAATTTACCTGGTCGGGCATTCTCAAGGCGGTGTGGTTGCCAGTATGTTGGCAGGCTATTTCCCAGATGTTATTGATAAGCTGGTCCTGCTTGCACCCGCTGCAACTCTCAAGGATGATGCGCTTAAGGGGGAATGCCAGGGTGTTGTCTATGATCCGCATCGTATTCCCGACAGTATTGTGATCGATGGTTTTACTGTTGGCGGGGATTATTTCAGAACGGCTCAGACCCTGCCGATTTATGAGGTGGCACAGGTTTACCAAGGACCAACTTTACTGGTGCATGGTGATGCTGATCAGGTTGTCAGTCCTCTTGCTTCGAATCGCTATCATGCTGTTTATAGGAATGACGAGTACCATTTAATTGAGGGAGCCGATCACGGCCTGTCTGGTGAAAACAATCAGCGGCAGACAGTGCTTGATTTGGTCAGCCGTTTTTTAGAAAAATAAAACTTTTTAAAAGGGCAAGGGTACTAACTCAGGCTGGTTCGGATTTTGGATATGAATTCTCGCTTGATTTTCGTTATAATAGGGTTATCACCATATTATGAGGTATAATCATGAACAATACGATAGATTTATCAAAACCCGTTGCACAGACCATTAAGGAGCATCCCGAGGTCAAGGCTATTCTGGTGGAACTGGGCTTTAAGCCCTTGGCTAATTCTGCCATGCTCAATACCGTTGGCAAGGTGACAACGCTGGCGGCAGGCTCTAAGATGACCGGCATTTCCCTTGCTGAAATTAAACGGACGTTGGAATTTAATGGCTATGAAGTGATTGGAGACAAATGATGGCTGATGAAAGAATTGAAGTCTTAAAAGATATTTTATTGGAACTCCACCACGGTGCCAGTGCTGAGTCTGTGCAAGAGCGGTTTAATCGGCATTTCAAAGGTGTTTCTGCCATTGAAATTTCCATGATGGAACATGAGCTGATGAATGCGGATACCGGTATTACCTTTGAAGATGTTATGGATCTGTGCAATGTCCATGCCAATCTTTTTAAGGGAGCCGTTTCTGGCGTTGATGTACCTGACAGTGAGCAGGAGGGGCATCCGGTCAAAGTGTTTAAGGATGAAAATTTGGCTCTGCGTGCCGCTCTTATGCGGATTCGCCGGATTATCGCCAATTACGGTAAACCTGAAAATACGGACTTTCGCAAAGAAATGTTAAAAGGTCTCAGGCATCAGTTTGCTTTACTGGGGCAGTTTGACAATCACTATACCCGCAAGGAAAAACTCTTCTTTCCTATTATGGAAGGCTATGGGCACGATGCGCCGCCCAAAGTGATGTGGGGAGTGGATGATAATATTCGTCAGCTCTTTAAAAACGCTAAGACGGCTCTGGAGAAGCTGCCAGAGGGTTCTATTGAGGAGGTTTCTGAGCAATTCGAGATTTTTGCTGATGAATTTGAAGAAATGATCTTCAAAGAAGAAGCTATCTTGCTGATGATTCTTCTGGAATCTTTCACACAGGACGATTGGCTGCAGATTGCTGATGAAAGTGATGCTTACGGCTATGCTATTCTCAAACCGGCTGAAAAATGGCGCCCTCAGCGTGTATCCTTTGATGATGCTGAAAGAAAAAATGACGGAGAGCCGCAGGCGGAATCTTCAGCGGCGCCGTCATTGGAAGAATCTGGCAATAAGCGCATCATTGAGACACCGGAAGGTCAGTTCACTATTACCTTTACACCTAAGGAAAGCACCGCAGCTGACCGCACGGCTCAGCAGCCTTTTGGCAATGGCTATCTGTCGGTTGAACAGGCCAACCTTATTTTGAATCATTTACCTTTGGAGATTACTTTTGTCAATAAGGATGATATCTTTCAATATTACAATGACAGTGTTCCGGCTGCCGAGATGGTTTTTAAACGTACACCCAGCCAAATAGGGCGCAATGTCGAACTCTGCCATCCACCCAAAGTATTGGACAAGGTCAAGAAAGTTTTTGAAGTCCTGCGTTCCGGTCAAAAAGATAAGGTGGAGATGTGGTTTCAGTCTGAGCGTCTGGGCAAATTTGTCTATGTTACCTATGCTGCGGTTCGTGATGAACAAGGGATTTTTCAGGGAGTTTTGGAATACGTCCAAGATATCAAGCCTTTCTTTGAATTGGACAGCGACAGCAAGCGCGATGTATAATTAAAAAATTAAGGAAACAGAAGTCAAAAAAATAGCTGTCTGGTGAATGTCCAAACAGCTATTCGTTTTTATGTCAGTGACTTTAGTAATTATGAAAAAAGCAAAGCTGCTGATAAGCTTTTGCTTAGCCCTGCAATGATTTATGTGTCTTATCCAGATAGGCCAGTAAAAATTTTTCGGCTAAACTGCCGTCTTTAATTTCTTTTTTGGCTCTGTCAAAGTCAAACCAGGCCCAATCATCAATTTCACTGTTGGGAGTAAGACTGCCTGAAACAGTAACAGCGAAATTAAGCATGAGCGTGTTGGATTTTTCAAAATACTGACTCTGGTTAAAATGAAGCGATGTCACCTTAAGACCGGTTTCCTCTTTAATTTCACGCTTGACAGCTGTTTCGGCACTTTCGCCTTGAGAGATGTAACCGGCAACCAGAATGTAATCCGGTCTGCTGTATTGCTTGATGAGCAGTATTTTAGTTTGATCTTCGTTTTGAACAATCATGCTGCAGGCTGTATTAAAAATAGGGAAGCGAAAGGCCTGACACTTCTCGCAGTATGGAATGAGGCCTTCGTTTTCTAAGAACTTAGGCTGTAATTTTGTTCCGCATTCTGTGCAAAATTTCTGAATAGGATAAGTCATAAGAGCTCCTTTGCCCTTATTTTAACAGAAAAAACAGCTCTCGTAAATTATTCCAGGTTTTGCTGCTGCTGCTTTAAGCCTGCAGAGCACAAATAAAATTGTTCCATTAGGTAAGAGCTGTGAGTGCAGGTGGCTGCTAAAAGTTTTCAATTGGCCGGCTGTCAGCAATCTATGCTATAATAGGAATTATGATTTCAGGAATTATCAATCTCAAAAAAGAAGCAGGAATGACTTCGCATGATGCGGTCTTTAAGCTTCGAAAAATATTGCAGGAAAAGAAAATCGGCCACGGGGGGACGCTTGATCCCGATGTCGTTGGCGTGCTGCCTGTTGCTTTGGGCAAGGCGACCCGTGTTTTGGAATATATGACAGACTCCGGCAAGGTCTATGAGGGGCAGATAACCCTTGGTTTTTCGACAACGACAGAAGATGCCGGCGGTGAAATTGTTGAGAGAACGCCGGTTGATAAAAATTTAACAGCAGAAGCTGTTGATACAGCCATGTCAGCCTTTGTCGGGCAGATCAATCAGATTCCTCCTATGTATTCGGCTGTGAAAGTCAACGGCCGTAAACTTTATGACTATGCGCGTGCCGGTGAAACTGTTGAGCGGCCCGAGCGTCAGGTGACCATTTATGAATTTAAGCGTATCGGTGATTTGATTTTTAAAGACGGTCTGTGTTCTTTTGCTTTCAGAGCTGTCTGCAGCAAAGGAACTTATGTCAGGACTTTGGCCGTTGATTTAGGAGCCAGGCTCGGCTATGCCAGCCACATATCTTTCCTTAAAAGGACTGCTTCAGCCGGTTTAAAATTAGAAGATGCTTTGAGTTTAAATGAGATTGCTGACAAGGCAGCAGCCGGTGATTTTTCTTTTATTTTGCCCATTGAATACGGTGTTTTATCTTTGCCGCAGGCAGAATTAAGTAAGGAACAAGTTAAAGAGATCTCTTTTGGCAGACGAATCAGTCTGCTCCAAAAAGATGAGCTGCTGGCTGCCTTTTATGAAAATAAGCTTGTCGCTGTTTTAGAAAAACGAGAATCTTTTTATAAACCCAAAAAGGTTTTTCTGTAAAAATGTGCTTTAGAAAGATGATAGAAGATGAATATTTTTAGAATTCGCAGCCATAAGGATATCCGCCGCAAGGAGCCTTCAGTTTTGGTTTTAGGTTATTTTGATGCCCTTCATAAGGGACACAGGAAACTGTTTGAGGAAGCAAAAATATTGGCGGAGAAGGAAAAACTGAAAATCACTGTGCTTACTTTTCCGGAATCTCCTCAGCTGGCTTTTTCGCGTTTCAGTCCGGAGCTGCTTAATCATATCAATTATCCCGAAAAACGTTATGCCAAGTTTGCAGAGTATGGGGTTGATGATCTTTATCTGACTGATTTTACTTCGGCCTTTGCCAAAACCAGTTCGGATGATTTTATCAATGACTATATCAATGCCCTTCAAGCCAGAGCTGTTGTTGTCGGCTTTGACTATAAGTTCGGGCACAATAAAACAGACGCTGATTACCTTAAACGCAATTTTTCCGGTCAAGTCATCACGGTGCCTGAGGTACAGTATAAGCGGGAAAAAATCAGCTCAACTCGAGTGCGCCGCTTGATCAGTCAGGGAGATGTTGCTCAGGTTAATCAGCTTTTAGGCTATGAGTTTTCAACAAGAGGGATTGTTGTGCACGGTGATGCCAGAGGACGGACGATCGGATTTCCGACGGCCAATCTGGCACCTATTGATCGCACCTATCTGCCGGCAGACGGCGTTTATGTGGCCGATGTTTTGGTGGGGGAAAAACGGTACCGCTCCATGACCAGCATCGGCAAAAATGTGACCTTTGGCGGAACAGAGCTGCGCTTAGAAGCCAATATATTTGACTTTGACGGAGATATCTACGGAGAAACAATTGAAGTCTTATGGCTGGATAAAATCCGTGAAATGGTCAAATTTAACGGTATTGATGACTTAGTTAAACAGCTTGAAATAGATAAAGAATTTGCCCTAAATTGGGGAAAAGCATAGCCAAGTCACTTAAAATCTTGTATAATAAAAAGCGAGTATGAATAAAGGGGTAGGTTATGATTACCTTATTTTTATCGCCCAGCTGTACAAGCTGCCGCAAGGCAAGGGCTTGGTTAAATAGACACGATGTTGCCTTTCGAGAGCACAATATCATCACAAGCCCTTTAAGCCGTGATGATTTACTGAAAATTCTTTCTTATACAGAAAACGGAACCGAAGACATTATTTCAACCCGGTCAAAAGTTTTTCAAAAATTAAATATTGATGTGGATGAATTGTCTGTCTCTGAGTTGATCAACCTTATTTCTAAAAATCCCAGTCTGCTTCGGCGTCCCATTATTATGGATGATAAGCGCATGCAGATTGGTTTTAATGAAGATGAGATTCGGGCTTTTTTACCACGAGATTACCGCAAGCAGGAACTGCGTCAGGCAACGATTAAAGCAGAAACAGAGGAAGAAGATGAGTCATAAAAACTATTCTTATCCTTTAGATTTATCGTGGAGCACTGAAGAAATAACCTCAGTGCTTTCTTTTTTAAATTTAATCGAAAAGGCTTACGAAAGCAAGGTTGAGGCTGCCCTCCTTTTAGAAGGCTACAGGACATATAAGACAGTTGTCAGCACTAAATCGCAGGAAAAGCAAATCGACCGTGAGTTTGAGAAGGTCAGCGGCTATTCTGTCTACCGTGCAGTTCAGGCGGCAAAGGCTAAAGAGAAAGGATTTATCTCTATTGGAAACTAAATTTCAATTTGCAAAAGAACTGATTTATGAAGCAGGACGCTATATTCGTGATAACATGACGCACGATTTGGTGATTGAAGAAAAGTCACGCTTTGACGATCTGGTTACCGATTTAGATAAGGCTGTTCAGGAATTAATGGTTGAACGGATTCACAGTCTTTATCCGGAGGATCATTTTTTTGCAGAAGAGGACGGTCTTGTGTCAGATATCAAGGATGGCCGTGTCTGGGTTTTGGATCCGATTGACGGAACCGTTAATTTTATCGTCCAGGGCTGCGATTTTGCTGTTATGATTGCTTATTATGAAAATGGCGTCGGTCAATTCGGACTCATTTATGATGTTATGAATGATGTTCTTTACAGCGGCGGCGGTCAATTTGAAGTGACTGCTAATGCTAAGCCTTTGCGTTCTTTTCAAGACAGACCCTTCAAGCGTTCGTTAATCGGCGCCAACAGTGCCATGTGTGCCCAAAATATTATGGGTATAGCTGATTTAGGCCGCCATACGTTGGGAATCCGCGGGATTGGCAGTGCCGGGCTCAGCATTTGCCGCGTCTTAGAAGGACGTTTTATGGCCTATTTTTCCAATATTGCTCCCTGGGATTATGCTGCAGGCAGTATCATGGGGGAAAAACTGGGCTACACTGTTCTTGATTTGTACGGTCATAAACCCGACTACAAAAGCCGGCAGATGGTCATGTTTGTTCCTAAGGCTAAATTAAACGAAATCCAAAACTATATTAAATAGTATCTTATCCGACAGGGGATTTGTCTTGGATAGGAATAAAAGTAGATTATTTATATGTTATTACCTGAAAAATTTGTAGAAAAATATCAAAACATTCTAGGAAGCGAAGCCGAAGATTTTTTCGCAAGTTTCAAAGAAGAAGCAGTTGCTGCTTTTCGAACCAATCCTTTAAAGAGCAGTCAGATTCCATTTGAGGATCCGATTCCCACTACAGCTTGGGGTCATTACGGCAAGGTTTCCGGCCGGTCTGCTGAGCATGTTTCAGGACTGGTCTATTCTCAAGAACCGGCTGCCCAAATGGTTGCCCAGGCAGCAGCACCTGCAAAAGGAATGAAAGTACTTGATTTGGCAGCGGCACCGGGAGGAAAAACGACGCACCTGCTTTCTTATCTGGATAATACGGGCATTTTGGTGAGCAATGAGATTTCTAAAAAGCGCAGCAAAGTTCTCGTAGAAAATGTAGAGCGTTTTGGTGCCAGAAATGTCATTGTTACCAATGAAAGTCCTCAAAATCTGGCGCAGACCTTTGACCATTATTTTGATCTTATTGTTTTAGATGCACCCTGCTCGGGTGAAGGAATGTTCCGAAAAGACCCGTCCGCTATAAACTATTGGCATGAAGATTACCCGGCAGAATGTGCCGAACTTCAAAAAGAGATTCTGCAGGAAGCTGTAAAAATGCTGGCTTTTGGTGGCAGTTTGCTTTATTCAACCTGCACTTGGGCGCCGGAAGAAAACGAGGATGTTGTCCGCTGGCTGCTCTCACAGTATGATTATCTGGAGCTGGAAGACATTCCCAAAATCAATGGTATGACCGAAGGCATTGATATGCCAGAAGCTGCCAGGATGTATCCCCATCGCTTTAAAGGGGAAGGCCAGTTTGTGGCTAAGCTTCGGGATAAACGGCCGTCTCAGCCCTCTGCTCTGTCAAAAACTGCTAAGACGCATTTGAAAAAAGATCAGGAAAAACTCTGGAAGACCTTTGCTGATAAACATCTTAAAGTTAAATTAGAAGGCCTATACCAAACCTTTGGCAGCCAGCTTTATTTACTACCGCAAGGGCTGCCCGACCTGTCCAAATTGAAGATTGCAAGAAACGGCCTGCATTTAGGGACCTTTAAGAAAGACCGGTTTGAGCCGTCTTTCGCCCTGGGGCTGGCATTGAAAAAAGATGAGGTGGTACAGTCTCTTGAAATTGATGTAGAACAGTTTGGAATTTACGCTTCCGGAAATGTTCTGCCCCTCTCGCACGATTATGAAAAGGGCTGGTATCAAATTCTTATAAATGGGAATGGCTTGGGTTTTGCCAAGGTAACAGGCAATACGCTAAAGAATTATTTTCCTAAAGGGCTTCGTTTTCAAGTATAAATGTTATAGAATACATTTTAAAAAAATTTTACAATTGCAAACCGTTTCATTTATTTTATTGTTATAATTGATTAGGAAAGGAAAGCAAGTAAATGAGAAAGAAAAAAATAGTTTTATCCTTGGTACTGGCCGCAGTCAGTCTGAGCTTAGCAGCCTGTTCCAGCTGGATTGATAAGGGACAGTCGATCACCAGTGTCGGCTCAACAGCCCTTCAGCCCTTAGTAGAGGCTTCTTCAGATGAGTTTGCTCAGTCTAATTTAGGTAAAACTATCAATGTCCAAGGCGGCGGTTCCGGTACAGGACTTTCGCAGGTGCAGTCAGGTGCTGTTCAGATTGGCAACAGTGACCTTTTTGCCGAAGAAAAAGACGGAATCAATGCCAAGGAGCTGGTTGACCATCAGGTTGCAGTTGCCGGAATTGCTGTTATTGCCAACAAAAATGTTAAAGTTTCAAATTTAACTGTTGAACAGCTGCGAAAAATTTTTACCGGTGAATATACCAACTGGAAACAAGTCGGCGGTCAGAATTTAGAAATTTCGATTATTAACCGAGCTGCGAGCTCCGGTTCTCGGGCAACCTTTGACAGTGTCATCATGGACGGAAAAGATGCCAAGCAAAGTCAGGAACAAGATTCCAACGGTATGGTAAAATCAATTGTTTCACAGACTCCGGGTGCGATTTCCTATCTGGCATTTGCTTATGTTGATCATTCAGTAAAATCGATACAATTGAATGGTTTTAAACCAACTGTAAAAAATGTAACCACCAACGACTGGCCGCTTTGGTCTTATGAACACATGTATACCAAAGGAAAAGCTAAAGGTCTAACCAAGGAATTTTTGGAATTCATGATGAGTGATGAGGTGCAAAAGAGCATCGTCCCTCGAATGGGTTACATTTCTGTTAATGACATGAAAGTTGTTAAGAGTGCAGACGGTACTATAATAGCTAAATAATAAATGATACAAGTGAAAGGCGTAAAAGCTGCTTAGCCGAATTGCTCAGCTGCTTTTATTGCTTTTCAAAGTCCTTATCTTGATGTATGGAGGAATCATGAAAAATCAAGAACTGGTTAAAAAGCTGACATCCCCTTCTAAAAATTCCCGCTTAGAAAAATTCGGTAAGACAATTACCTTTTGCTGTCTGGCTTTGATTGTCCTTATCGTTGCAATGATTCTTATTTTTGTTGCTCAAAAAGGTCTGTCGACTTTCTTTGTGGATAAAATCAGTCCTCTCAAATTTCTTTTTGGGAAGGAGTGGCAGCCTAATGTTAAAGGACCGGACGGAAAACCCTTGCTGGGAGCTCTGCCGATGATCTTAGGATCTTTCATCGTTACCATTTTATCCGCTTTGATTGCAACACCTTTTGCCATCGGAGCAGCAGTTTTTATGACTGAAATTTCGCCTAAATACGGTGCTAAAATTCTTCAGCCTGTTGTAGAACTGCTTGTTGGGATTCCATCTGTTGTTTATGGTTTTATCGGTTTGCAGGTTGTCGTACCTTTTGTCAGAACCTTATTTGGCGGCACAGGATTTGGTATTTTGTCCGGGGTCTTTGTTCTGTTCGTTATGATTTTGCCGACGGTAACCTTTATGACTGTTGACAGTTTAAAGGCTGTTCCAAGGCACTATAAGGAAGCCAGTCTTGCTATGGGGGCAACCCGCTGGCAAACGATTTGGCGTGTTATTTTAAATGCAGCAAAACCAGGTATCTTTACCGCAGTCATTTTTGGAATGGCTCGCGCCTTTGGTGAAGCCTTGGCTATTCAGATGGTTGTCGGAAATTCAGCAGTCATCCCAACTTCTCTGACAACACCTGCGGCTACTCTGACGTCTGTTCTAACAATGGGCATCGGAAATACAGTCATGGGAACCGTTCAAAATAATGTTCTTTGGTCGCTGGCCCTAGTCCTTCTGATTATGAGTTTGGCCTTTAATATGCTGATGAAATTTATTACGAGGGAAGGTAAGAAAAATTATGCACGCTAAACAACTGGATAAATTAGTTACTGGTATTTTATATACCATTGCCGGTATTATTATTGCGATTTTGGCATCGCTCCTGCTTTTTATTCTTGTTCGGGGCATTCCAAGCATTGACTGGCACTTCCTGACAGGCCGCTCATCTTCTTATGAAGCCGGCGGCGGTATCGGCATTCAGCTTTATAATTCCTTCTTTCTTTTAATAGTAACACTGATTATCTCCATCCCTTTGTCATTGGGAGCAGGTGTTTATCTGTCTGAGTATGCTAAAAAAGGCCGCCTGACAGACTTTATCCGTACTTGTATTGAAATTTTGTCTTCTTTGCCATCCGTGGTTGTCGGCCTTTTTGGATATTTAATTTTTGTTGTCCAGTTTCAATATGGCTTTTCCATCATTTCAGGTGCCTTGGCACTGACCGTTTTCAATTTACCGCAGATGACGCGCAATATTGAAGACAGTTTGAGAAATGTTCACCACACTCAGCGCGAAGCTGGTCTGGCTTTGGGAATCTCACGCTGGGAAACAGTGCTTCATGTCGTTATTCCTGAAGCACTTCCCGGTATTGTAACTGGTATTGTACTTGCTTCCGGCCGTATTTTCGGGGAAGCAGCAGCACTGATTTATACAGCAGGTCAGTCTGCGCCGGCTCTGGATTGGGGAAACTGGAATCCGCTCAGTACAACGAGTCCGATTTCAATTTTCCGTCAGGCGGAAACCTTGGCTGTCCATATCTGGAAGGTTAATAGTGAAGGAACGATTCCGGACGCAACTAAAGTATCTGAAGGCAGTGCGGCAGTTTTACTTGTTTTTATCCTTATCTTTAATGTGTCAGCACGCTATATTGGTAAAAAACTGCATGCTAAGCTGACCTCAGCAGCCTAAAGGAGGACAAATGGCAGATTATAATTGGAATGAACGGCATATTATTACTTTCCCGGAAGGGAACCTTGCTTTGTCAACCAAAGACCTGCACGTCTATTACGGTGACAATGAGGCTATCAACGGGATTGATATGCAGTTTGAAAAGAATAAAATTACAGCTTTAATCGGTCCGTCAGGCTGTGGTAAGTCGACTTTTCTCCGCAGTCTCAATCGAATGAATGATACTATCGATATTGCCAAAGTAACCGGAGAAATCATGTATGAGGGGATTGACGTCAATGCTCCCAATATCAATGTTTATGAAATGCGCAAGCACATTGGCATGGTTTTCCAAAGACCGAATCCTTTTGCTAAATCGATTTATAAAAATATCACATTTGCTTATGAACGTGCCGGTATCAAAGATAAGAAAGTCTTGGATGAAATTGTTGAGACTTCTCTTAAACAGGCGGCGCTTTGGGAGCAAGTTAAGGATGATTTGCATAAGTCTGCTTTTACTCTTTCCGGAGGACAGCAGCAGCGCTTGTGCATCGCTCGGGCGATTGCGGTGAAACCTGATATTCTTTTAATGGACGAACCGGCTTCGGCTCTTGATCCAGTGGCAACAATGCAGCTGGAAGAAACGATGTTTGATCTAAAGAAAAACTATACGATTATCATCGTAACTCACAACATGCAGCAGGCTGCCCGCGCCAGTGATTATACAGCCTTTTTCTATTTGGGAGATTTGATTGAGTATGATACGACAAATAATATTTTCCAGAATGCGAAATTAAAATCAACCAGCGATTATGTGTCCGGACACTTTGGATAGAAAGGAAAGCGATGACAGAAGAACCTATTTTAAAAGTAACTGATTTGTCTGTTTATTATGGTAAAAAGAAAGCACTTAATAATGTCTCCATTGATTTCTATCCTAAGGAAATCACTGCTTTGATCGGTCCGTCAGGGTCCGGCAAATCAACTTTGCTGCGTGCCATCAACCGCATGGGAGATATCAATCCTGAAGTAACTGTCACAGGTTCTATTATGTACAATGGACACAATATTTACAGTCCGCGGACAGATACTGTAGAGCTGCGCAAGGAAATCGGTATGGTTTTCCAGCAGCCCAATCCCTTTCCGATGACCATCTATGAAAATGTTGTTTACGGCTTGCGTTTAAAGGGGATCAAGGACAAGAAAGTTCTTGATGAAGCTGTTGAAAAATCTTTAAACGGTGCTTCAATTTGGGATGAAGTTAAAGACCGCCTGCACGATTCGGCCATTGGTTTGTCCGGCGGGCAGCAGCAGCGCGTTTGCATTGCCAGAGTTTTGGCAACCAGCCCGCAGATTATTCTGCTGGACGAGCCGACTTCGGCCTTGGATCCTATTTCGGCAGGAAAAATCGAAGATACGCTGTATGATCTGAAAAAAAGGTATACGATGATTGTCGTTACGCGTTCCATGCAGCAGGCTTCGCGTATTTCAGACCGAACCGGCTTTTTCCTTGCGGGAGATTTGATTGAGTACGGCAATACCAAAGAAATGTTTTTGAATCCACAGAAAAAAGAAACCGAAGATTACATTACAGGTAAGTTTGGATAAAAGTAACAATAGAAAAGAGATGAGAAAATGTTAAGATCGCAATTTGAAGAAGAATTAGATAAATTACACAATCAATTTTACGCGATGGGTACAGAAGTACTGGCACAGATCAATAAGACTGTGCGAGCTTTTGTCAGCCACGACCGCGATTTGGCCAAAGAAGTTATTGCTGATGACGATGTGGTAAATGAATATGAAACGAAACTTGAAAAAAAGTCTCTGGAAATCATTGCCTTGCAGCAGCCTGTCTCTAATGATTTGAGAACAGTTATCACTGTCCTCAAAGCTTCGAGCGATATTGAACGAATGGGAGACCATGCTTCGTCAATCGCTAAGGCGACTATCCGCATGAAGGGCGAAGAGCGTCTGCTTGATGTAGAAGAAAAAATCAGTGAAATGGGCAAGGCTGTTAAGCGTATGGTAGAGGATGCCTTGAATGCCTATATCAACGGTGATGACAATAAAGCCTATGAAATCGCAGCAACGGATGAAGTGATTGATAATTATTTTAAAGATATCCAAAATCTGGCAGTCGAAGAAATTAAGCAGACACCAGATGCTGCTTTTGCGGGCAAGGAGTATTTCCAAGTGCTGATGTACCTGGAACGAATCGGTGATTACGCACGCAATATCTGTGAATGGATTGTCTATCTTAAAACTGGAAAAATCATTGAATTATGATACAATAATAATTTAGAAATTTTGAAATAATAAGGGAGATACATGGAATCTGTAGAACACTTTATTGAAAAGTTTGTGCCTGAAAATTATAATATTTTTCTAGACATTAACCGCCAGCAAAGAACTTTCTCCGGTAACGTAGCCATTAACGGAGAAGCACTTGACAATGTGATTTCGCTGCATCAGAAAAATTTGACGATTAGCTCTGTTCTTTTGGATAATACTGAGTTGGTTTACGAACTGGACAATGACCGTGAGGCTGTTCATATTGAGCTCCCTGAAACCGGCAGCATGACTCTGGTATTGGAATTTGCAGGTGAGATTACAGATAATATGACAGGCATCTATCCTTCTTATTATACTGTTAACGGGATTAAAAAGGAGATTGTTTCAACGCAGTTTGAAAGCCACTTTGCCCGTGAAGCATTTCCAAGCATTGATGAACCGGAAGCAAAGGCTACCTTTGATTTAGCACTGAAATTTGATCAGGAAGAGGGCGATATCGCCCTCTCTAATATGCCCGAAATTAATATCAGCCGCCGTGAGGAAACGGGTGTCTGGACCTTTGATACAACTCCAAGAATGTCTTCTTATCTTTTGGCTTTTGCTGTTGGCAGTCTTCATGGGAAAAAGGCTCGCACAAAGAATGGTACAGAAGTGGGTGTCTTTGCAACTGAAGCCCAAAACAGCGACTCAGTTGATTTTGCCTTAGACGTTGCTGTTCGTGTGATTGATTTTTACGAAGGCTACTTTGGCGTTAAGTACCCAATTCCGCAGTCTTATCATCTGGCTCTTCCGGATTTTTCTGCCGGGGCTATGGAAAATTGGGGACTGATTACCTACCGAGAAGTTTATCTCTTAGTTGACGACAATTCAACAGCAAGCAGCCGCCAGCAAGTGGCGCTTGTTATTGCGCATGAGCTGGCCCACCAATGGTTCGGCAACTTAGTTACCATGAGATGGTGGGATGATCTTTGGCTTAATGAAAGTTTTGCCAATATGATGGAATACGTCGCTGTCGATGCGATCGAACCCAGCTGGAATATTTTTGAGGACTTCCAGACAAGCGGTGTTCCGCATGCCCTCAAACGTGATGCGACAGATGGAGTTCAGTCTGTGCATGTCACTGTTAATCATCCGGATGAGATTAATACCATCTTTGATGCAGCCATTGTCTATGCTAAGGGAAGCCGCTTAATGCACATGCTTCGCCGCTGGCTGGGAGATAAAGACTTTGCCGCCGGCTTGAAGAATTATTTTGAAAAATATCAGTATGCCAATACTGTCGGACGCGACCTCTGGAATGCGCTGTCTGCTGCTTCCGGCAAAGATGTTGCCGGTTTTATGGATGCTTGGTTGGAACAGCCGGGCTATCCTTTAGTAACATTGACCGTCCAAGATGACAAACTTCGTATTTCGCAAAAACAATTTTTTATCGGTGATTATGAAGAAGCCGGACGTCTTTGGCCAATTCCGCTTAACAGTAATTGGTCCGGTCTGCCTGATACCTTGGAAGAAGAGACAGTTGAAATTCCTAACTTTAGTCAGCTGTCTGCTGCCAATAAGGATAAAGGGCCTTTGCGTTTGAATACAGGCAACACTGCTCACTATATCAGTAATTATGATGGTCAGCTTTTAGAGGCTGTTCTGGCGGATTTTGACCGTCTTGATCACACTTCCAAACTTCAGATTATTCAAGAGCGCCGTCTGCTGGCAGAGAGCGGTCAGATTTCTTACGCGGAACTGGTGGCGCTTTTGTCAGGCCTGTCAGATGAAACTTCTTATATGGTCATGTCGGCAAGCCATCAGTTGGTAGCCGGTATCGAAAGATTCTTAGAGGAAGGCAGCCAAATCGAAGCAGATTTTAAATCCTTGGTTCGTGATGTTTATCAGGCTAATTATCAGCGCCTCGGTTTTGAAAAATCAGATCAGGAGAATAACGAGGACGAGATGGTCCGTCAGATTGTCCTGGCTAATATGATTTATGCCGATGATCCTGACGCCAATGAAAAAGCGCAGGCGCTTTTTGAAAGGCACAAAGGCAACATCGAATCTATCCCGGCTGCAGTCCGGCTCGCTGTCTTGACCAATCAAATCAAGCATGCTGAAACTGATGATCTGGTAACACTTTATTTGGATACTTATGTGCTGACCAACGACGGGAATTTCCGCAGGCAGTTAGCCGCTGCCTTGGCGCAAACAAAATCACAAACAACGCTTGAGAGGATTTTGAGTCAGCTGAAAAATAAGGATGTCATTAAACCTCAGGACCTGTCGCTCTGGTACAGACTTTTCCTTAGTGAACCTTTCACACAGGAAGCATTTTGGACATGGGCACGCGATAATTGGGCGTGGATCAAGGATACGCTTGGCGGTGATATGAGTTTTGACAGCTTTGTCATTATTCCGGCCAATATCTTTAAAACCAAACACCGTTTAGAAGAATATAAAGCTTTCTTTGAACCACAGTTGGATAATTTGGCTATCAGCCGTAATATTACGATGGGAATCAAAGAAATAGCAGCCAGAACAGCTTTGATTGAAAGAGAAAAAGCTGCTGTTTGGCAAGCCGTTACTGGTCATTTTTGATGGGCTGAGAAACTTGAAAATAAGATCAGCTGAAACAGACTTTTATTTTAGCTCATTGTCAAGGCTCATTGTCAACTGTAGCGGATGATTTATTTTAATGCATGGAGAAAATCAATTTGGTTTTCTCTTTTTTGATACTCAGAGTGATGAGAATTTTAAAATTTTGTAAAGATAAAGAATTGGATTTTTGAGAAAGTACTGAGAATAAAGTTATATGCTTGAGGAAAAATAGGAAGTATGATAGGATGAAACAAAAAAGGAATATAAAAGTGATATTGAATATGAAACCAAGCGTTAAAACGCTAGAAGGCAAACACGATTTTTAAAAATAAAATATTCATAATGATCTTTGCTGTGTCCCAGCTGTACTACTGCAGAATTATTCTTCTGGGAGGTTGCTATGAGTAAAAGTAGGCTATTTACATCTATATTTATCCTATTAATTGATATATTTTTGTTAATTTGGGGATTGAAAAATAGCAATGCTATATTAGTAATTGCTGGAATAATAGGCTTAGGGATTTTTATTTCTTATTTTAGGAAGGAGTAGCAATATGAAAATGAAACGAAATATCTTCGGTTTTATGGTCGTCTTATTATATGGTATGATTTGCTTTATCATTGCAAATACCACATATGCAGATACATATAATATTGATGGTTATACAGTATCACAAAATAATAACATTATTTCTGTTACTGATTACTGATAGTCAAACAGGATTATCAGCTTATTTAGACATTACTACAGGAACACTGACTGATATTGATGGTACTGTGTCTAATGTTGAAGTTAATAATAGTCATGATTATATTCCAGATGTTTCTAATGGAAATTCATATTCCAGAGCAACTGCCGGTTTTCGCCGAGGAGCATGGAATTATGTTACATCCACGACGTATAATTTAGGATATGTTCAGTCTGTACAAGCTGCCATGCTTAAAATTATGGCTCTTGTTGCCGGCCCAGCAAAACCATTTATAAATGCTGCAGGTGCAGGTTTAGGATTAGCTGCGGCGGTTAATAAAAATGTAACTGTAAAACTTAGTCAGTATTACGATCCGGCTCAACCTACAAAAATAAAAGAAGTTGTTGTTACTTATGCTAATGGCAAACAAATTGGTTCAACTTCTTACGTACGTAATATTTATTAGTTTTAAAATCCCTTTGCTTAATAATTATTTGAAAGCTCTTTGTAAAACTGGGACACTTTTTTAGATATTATAGAACTCAAAAGATTTGGTCCTGTATCGGTCAGGACTGAGTTTTTTTTTATTTTTTGAATAACAATATTCAGTGTTAATCTTTCTGCAAAGATATTTTTTACTTTCTCCGTAATGTAATGTATCTGCTGTCTCAATAGAACTATTCGTAAATCCTCATTGACTTTTTTCAAACAGCCGTATTTTTGTCATTATCAAATCAACCCTAGTTATCATTAAGCCTCTTTTAAGAATGGTAGGTTAGACTGAGTTTATGCTGAAAGAAAGAAGAGGTCTACCTATGAAAAAAGTATTTACTAACCCCATTTTTCTCTCATTGGCAGCAAAATCTGCCTTAACTGCATTGATTGCAGTTCTTGCCGACGCCTGATTTAAAGGAGCTTCCCCTTTCTGTAAATAATTAGTCGAAAACTTCTAAGTCATGCTATAATAGAAAGGAAGAAAAGGAGCCGAAACATGATAAAGATATTATTAGTAGAAGATGATTTAAGTCTGTCAAACTCTATCTTTGATTTTCTGGATGATTTTGCTGACGTTATGCAGGTTTTTGATGGGGAAGAGGGACTTTATGAAGCTGAAAGCGGCGTTTATGATCTGATTTTATTGGATTTGATGCTGCCGGAAAAAAGCGGTTTTCAAGTTTTGAAAGAACTGCGTGAAAAAGGGATTACAACTCCTGTTTTGATCATGACAGCCAAAGAAGGTTTAGACGATAAGGGCCACGGCTTTGAGCTGGGTGCTGATGACTATCTGACAAAACCGTTTTATTTGGAAGAGCTGAAAATGCGTATTCAGGCTCTTCTCAAGCGCTCAGGGAAATTCAGTGATAAAAGCCTTGTTTATGGTGATTTAACGGTAGACACATCTACCAATACAACTAAGGTAAACGGCAAAGAAGTAGAGCTGCTCGGCAAGGAGTTCGATTTGCTGGTTTATTTCCTGCAGAATCAAAATGTTATTTTGCCTAAATCACAGATTTTTGACCGAATCTGGGGTTTTGACAGCGACACGACAATTTCTGTCGTTGAAGTTTATGTGTCTAAAATCAGAAAAAAACTTAAAGATACACAGTTTGGAAAAAATTTGCAGACATTACGCAGTGTGGGATATATTTTAAAGGATGCTAAATAAACTAAGACAAAAAAACAGGCATGGCGAGAATGCCTCCTTTTTCAGCCATTTCTTTGGCGTATTTACGGGAATATTCCTTGTGATGACTGTCATTATCATACAAATCATGCGCTTTGGTATCTATTCTTCGGTTGATGACAGTCTCAAAAAGGCGACTAAAAATATCGATGATTATGTCAATATGGCAATGGTCAGAAATACCATGATCAGTGATACGATGGACGAAGACAACGAAGGATCTCCCTTTAAAATCAAGCCGGATGGCCAAATGGCTGCCAATACCGATACCATTCTTTATGATAAAAAGCATCGTGTTGTCAATAACATCAATGTCTTTTCACCCTTATACCGCATCCACCCAAAACTGAACAACTTGGGTGCCATTGCCGAACAAAAGGCCAAGAATATCTATGGTCAGACGGAAAAATACAGGACTGTGACGGTTAAAGTGGATAATAGTTTTTATCCGCAGGTAAAATTTGCAACGATTGTTATCAACACAACACAGCTGGAAGAAGCCAATAAACGTTATGTGACAATTATCATCAGTGTTATGATTGTTTTTTGGCTGATTTCAGTGATTGCCAGTGTCTATTTAGCCAAATGGAGCCGCAAACCCATTTTAGAGAATTACGAAAAGCAGAAGTCCTTCGTGGAAAATGCCAGTCATGAACTGCGCACACCGCTGGCCGTTTTGCAAAATCGTTTGGAAAGTCTGTTTAGAAAGCCTGAGGCTACTATTTTAGAGTCATCAGAATCCATCGCTTCCAGTTTAGAAGAAGTCAGAAATATGAGGATATTGACAACGAATCTCCTCAATCTGGCTCGCCGTGATGATGGTATTAAGCCTGAGATAACAGAAGTTAACCCCAGTTTTTTTGATGATACCTTTAAAAACTATGCGATGATTGCACAGGAAAACGGCAAAAGGCTGCATATTACAAATAAGGTCAGCCGTCAGATTAAAACAGATAAAACCCTCCTTAAACAATTGATGACCATTCTTTTTGACAATGCGGTCAAATACACGGATCAAGCAGGAGAAATTTGGATTGATGTTAAAACAACAGATCGCAGCCTGATTTTATCGGTGGCTGACAACGGTCAAGGAATTTCAGATACGGATAAGAAGAGAATTTTCGATCGCTTTTATCGTGTTGATAAGGCGAGAACCCGGCAAAAGGGCGGTTTTGGTCTGGGCTTGTCTCTGGCAAAACAAATCACCGACAGCTTAAAAGGCAGTATCATTGTCAAAGATAAGAAACCGCAGGGAGCTATTTTTGAAGTTCGTTTGTCAGCCGGTAAATAAAAAGCAGATTCTGTGTCCCATAACTATTAGGACAAAAAACACCTCCGGAGTATTTCACTTTGCCAAAAGGCTTCGGAGGTGTTTTTATGTACTCTAAATGCATTCCAGTCGGATTTTTCAAAAAGAAAAAAGCCGGACTAGTCCGACTTCTTAGTTAGCTAATTGACGTGCAAGACGTGCTTTATCGCGGCTTGCTTTATTTTTATGAATCAAACCTTTTGATTTAGCTTTGTCAATGCTGGAAGAAGCAGCACGGAACAGTTCTTCGGTTGGGTTTGCTTCAAAAGCCTTAACAGCAGAGCGCATAGCTGATTTTTGAGCTGAATTGCGGCTGTTTTGCTTAACGTTGAGTTCAGCGCGTTTAATCGCTGATTTAATATTTGCCAATGTCTTTACCTCCAAATTATGATAACTACACTATTATATAGAAATTCTGAGCATTTGACAAGCCTTTATCACTTTTTCAGGTAAATTTCATCTATTTTATGGTCGTTGGCCTTATGGAGAATCAACTCAGCGCGATTTCGCGTCGGTTCAATATACCTTTCCAGATTGACGAGATTAATATTTTTCCAGATTTCTCTGGCAAAATCAAGAGCCCCTTCTTTGCCCATTTTTAAGAAGCGGTGGTAGTAGTTCTCTTCATCATTCTCAGCCAGATCCAGCAAGGCGGAGAAGCGTTCAAGGTACCAATTTTCAATATGGCTGCTGTCAGCGTCGATATAGATTGAAAAATCAAAGTAATCACTCATATAAAGACGATTGTTTACAGGATTTTGAAAAACATTGATTCCTTCTACAATCAGAAAATCAGGTGCTTCTATCGTCTGGCTTTTATCTGGAACAATATCATAAATTTCATGTGAGTAAACAGGAATCTCTGCAGTCTCCCCGTTTTTCATCCTGTCTAAAAAGTTGAGCAAAAGCTCCATATCATAGCTCTCAGGGAAGCCTTTGCGATTGAGCATGTCTTTGGCAGAAAGAACGGCATTGGGGTATAAGAAACCATCAGTAGTGACCATTTCAACACGGGAATTTTTAAATGTTCTGGCCAGCAAAAGCTGCAAGAGCCGGCTGGTAGTAGATTTACCGACGGCAACAGAGCCCGAAACTCCGATAATAAAGGGACGGTTATTGAGATCTTTCTGCAAAAAAATACTTTTGGAAAAGCTGAGATTTTCCTGAGCTCTTTTATAGATTTTAACCAGACTGACCAAGGGCAGATAGATGTCTGTGACATCTTGAATGCTGATTTGGTCGTTGAGACTTTTAATAGAGTTTAATTCTGTCTCATTTAAAGGCGGCTGTGATTTTTGATGCAGGTGCTGCCAGGTATGGCGGGAAATTTTTTCAAAATTAATAAACTCGTTTGCCATGAAATCCTCCTTCAAAGAACATTATATCATATTGAATTGAAAACCGTTTCAAAGTATGCTAAAATTGATTAGCGTAAAACAGGAGTTAACAATACGATGAATAACATGTACTATACAGAAAACCCTGACAGCAGACACGCATTAAAAGAAATAGATGTCAGTTTGCTGGGGCAGACTTTCCATTTTCTGACGGATTCGGGTGTTTTTAGCAAAAAGATGGTTGATTACGGCAGTCAGGTTCTTTTAAACAGCCTTGATTTAAAAAAGGAAAAGACCTTGCTTGATGTCGGCTGCGGCTACGGACCTTTGGGCATTTCGCTGGCTAAAGTCTACAATCTTGATGTCACTATGGTTGATGTTAATAGGCGGGCATTGGATTTAGCTGAGAGAAATGCTGAAAGAAATGGGGTTAGGGCCAATATTTTTCAGTCAAATATTTATGAAAATGTTTCAGAACCTTTCGATGCAGTCATCAGCAATCCTCCTATAAGAGCCGGCAAAGAGGTTGTTCATGCTATCATTGAAGGCAGTATTGAGCATCTGAATACAGGCGGCAGTCTGACAATCGTCATTCAGAAAAAACAAGGGGCTCCCAGTGCTAAAGCAAAGATGGAGCAGGTTTTTGGCAATGCTGATATTTTAAAGAGAGACAAGGGCTATTATGTCCTCAGAAGCACAAAAGAAAGGTAATACATGCAAGAGAGCTGTCAGAGTGCAGAGGATTTGTCCCAGAAAACAAATATTTTCGGGAGATATTCTGGATTCAGCCACTTTCTAAGCGTTTTGGGTATTTAGATGATAAGAGCAGTTGATTTGATTCAGAAAAAACGAGACGGTCATGAACTGACAAAACAGGAAATAAACTGGCTTATTGAAGCCTACACTGACGGCCGAGTGCCTGATTATCAGATGTCAGCTTTTGCCATGGCCGTCTATTTCAGAGGAATGACGACCAGAGAAACACATGATTTGACCATGGCTATGGTTCATTCGGGTGAGGAAATTGATCTGTCTGCTATTCCTGGAATAAAAGCAGATAAGCATTCAACCGGCGGTGTCGGTGACAAGGTGACTTTGATATTAGTACCGCTGGTAGCGAGCTTTGGCGTCCCTGTTGCTAAAATGAGCGGCCGCGGTCTCGGACATACCGGCGGAACACTTGATAAGCTGGAATCCATTAAGGGCTATCAGATTGAGCTGTCTCAGGCAGAGTTTATCCAACAGGTCCAAAAGATTGGCTTGGCAGTTATCGGTCAGTCTGACAATTTGGTCAAGGCTGACAAGATGCTTTATGCCCTGCGCGATGTTACAGCGACAGTTGATATCATTCCCTTGATTGCCAGTTCTATCATGAGCAAAAAAATTGCTGCCGGAGCAGACCGTATTTTACTGGATGTGACTGTTGGCGATGGTGCTTTTATGAAGAGTTTGGAAGATGCAGAAACTTTATCCAAAACCATGGTTGCTCTGGGGAAGGAAATGGGACGGCAAACAATTGCTGTCATTACTGACATGAGTCAGCCTCTGGGTCAGGCTATTGGCAATCGTTTAGAAGTTCTGGAAGCTTTGCAGATCATGCAGGGGAAAGGACGAAAGGATCTGACAGATTTTATCTGTGAGCTGGCTCAGCTGATGTTGGAATTAGCCGGAAAGCAAGAGAGTCTGGCAGATATTCGCGATCATTTGACAAACGGTCAGGCACTGAAAAAATTCGAAGAAATGGTTGTCTGCCAAGGCGGTGATTTAAAAGATTTGTACCGACCGTCATCAGCACCGGTTGTTACTGAAATTGCTGCAGATGAGGCAGGCTATATCAAAGAACTGCCGGCTTTAGCCTTTGGACTTTTTGCCATGCGTCTGGGCGCCGGCCGGGCGGTTAAAACAGATAAGCTGGACTATGAAACAGGAATTGTTTTCGAGAAGAAGGTAGGCGATTCTGTTCAAAAAGGAGATCTGATTGCAAGGGTTTACTCCAATGAAAAATTATCTGAAAACATGCTTACAGAATTCAAAAAAAATGTTAAAATAGATAAGGATGAATTGAGAGTAAATGAGATTTTAAGAATCATTACTTAATTATTAAGAAAGGGTAACATGGAAATCAATCAATATATTGACCACACTTTATTAAAACCAGAAAGTACTCAGGCTCAGATTGACAAGCTCATTCAGGAAGCCAAGCAGTATCATTTTGCCAGTGTCTGTGTTAATCCTACCTGGGTTTCTCATGCGGCTGCGTCTCTCAAAGAAAGTGATGTTAAGGTTTGTACCGTCATCGGTTTTCCTTTGGGAGCAACGACCAGTGCTGTAAAAGCATTTGAAACAAAAGATGCCATTAGCAACGGTGCTGATGAAATTGACATGGTCATTAATATCGGGCAGGCAAAATCCGGAAACTTTGATTTTGTTGAAAAGGATATTCGAGCAGTTGTAGAAGCTAGCGCAGACAAGCTGGTTAAGGTTATTATCGAAGCCTGTCTTTTGACCGACGACGAAAAGGTTAAAGCCTGTCAGGCGGCTAAAGCAGCAGGAGCAGATTTTGTTAAGACTTCAACCGGCTTTTCTACAGGAGGAGCTGCAGTAGAAGATGTTCGTCTCATGCGTCAGACAGTGGGACCTGAATTCGGTGTTAAGGCGGCTGGCGGAGCGCGTACCTTGAAAGATGCTCAAGCCTTCATCGAAGCAGGAGCGACCCGCATTGGAACATCTGCCGGGATTGCAATCGTCGAAGGGAAAGAAGCAAAAGGTGGCTACTGATTTAGTATCTCTTGCTATAAAAGCCAGCCAAAATGCCTATGTACCGTATTCACATTTTCCCATTGGTGCTGCGGTCAGAACCAAATCCGGCGATGTTTATCTGGGCTGCAATGTTGAAAATGCCAGTTTTGGGCTGACCAACTGCGGCGAACGGACGGCCATTTTCAAAGCTATTTCTGAAGGCCATCGCGATTTCGAAGAGATTGCTGTCTATGGTGAAACCGAGGAGCCGATATCTCCGTGCGGTGCCTGCCGTCAGGTCATGGCTGAATTTTTTGAGCCGACCGCCCGGGTTACTTTGATTGCCAAGGATGGTAAGACGGTCGTGATGACGGTCGATGAGTTATTGCCTTATTCGTTTACAGAGTTGAGGTAAAGCTGTTTTATTGGTCTGTTAAGCCTTTAGGTTTAATATTAATTTTTCGGCAACATTTGTTGTATATAAAACTTAGGAGGGTTCATCTTTATGAACAAGAAAATTGTTGGTTTAGGTTTAACTGCTATAGCAGTATTAGGGCTTGCAGCCTGCGGCAATCGCGCTGCTAAAAACAATGGCAAGGCCAAAACAGATTTAAAAGTTGCTATTGTAACTGATACTGGTGGTGTTGATGACAAGTCATTTAACCAATCAGCATGGGAAGGCTTACAGGCATGGGGCAAGGACAAAGGCCTCAGTAAGGGAAATGGTTTTGATTATTTCCAATCAGCCAATGAATCTGATTATGCTACCAATCTGGATACAGCTTCATCAAGCGGCTATAAATTAGTTTTTGGTATCGGTTATGCTCTGCATGATGCTATTGAAAAAACAGCAACTGATAATGAAGATGTCAACTATGTTATCATTGATGACGTTATTGAAAATAAAGACAATGTTGCCAGCGTTACCTTTGCTGATAATGAAGCAGCCTATCTTGCAGGAATTGCTGCTGCTAAGACAACAAAAACCAAGAAAGTCGGTTTTGTAGGCGGTGTTAAATCAGAAGTTATCACCCGTTTTGAAAAAGGTTTTGAAGCCGGTGTTAAATCAGTAGATAAATCTATCCAAATTCAAGTTGATTACGCAGGCTCATTTGGCGATGCAGCCAAAGGTAAAACAATTGCGGCTGCTCAATATGCCGGCGGCGCTGATGTCGTTTACCAAGCGGCAGGCGGTACAGGTGCCGGTGTCTTCAGCGAAGCCAAAGCTTTGAATGAGAAGAAAGCTGAAGCTAAAAAAGTTTGGGTTATCGGGGTTGACCGTGACCAAGCTGCTGAAGGCAAGTACACTTCAAAAGACGGTAAAAAATCTAACTTTGTCCTCGCATCTTCATTAAAAGAAGTCGGAAAGGCTGTTCAGCTTATCTCCAACAACACTGTAGATAAGAAATTCCCAGGCGGTAAAGTAACAACTTACGGACTTAAAGATAAAGGGGTGGACCTTGCGTCAACAAACTTGTCTGACGATGCTAAAAAAGCTGTCGATGATGCTAAGAAACAAATTGTATCAGGTGACATCAAAGTTCCAGAAAAATAAGGGTTTAAGGGCGACCTCAGCCGGTCGCCTTTTTAACACTGAGATCTTTATATCTCAGTAGAGAACAGAACGTGATTGTCAGTGATTTTCGTACTGCTCTCTACTGAAGTATAAAATTTCTGAAAGGAAAAGACTATGACGCAACATGTCATTGAAATGAGAGAAATTACCAAAAAATTTGGCGATTTTGTGGCTAATGATCATATCAATCTCAATCTCAGAAAAGGTGAGATCCATGCTCTGCTTGGTGAAAACGGAGCCGGAAAGTCAACCTTGATGAATATGCTTGCCGGTCTGCTTGAGCCGACCAGCGGTGAGATTGCTATTAACGGTAAGACTGTTACGATTGATTCTCCCTCTAAATCGGCTCAGTTAGGTATTGGGATGGTACACCAGCATTTTATGCTGGTTGAGGCATTTACAGTGACTGAAAATATTATTTTAGGAAATGAAATTCTTAAAAACGGTATTTTGGACTTGAAAAAAGCCAGTCAGGAAATTAAAGATTTGTCTGAGAAATACGGTTTGGCTGTTGATCCTAATGCCAAAATTGCTGATATTTCTGTCGGAGCTCAGCAGCGGGTTGAAATTTTAAAGACGCTTTACCGCGGTGCCGATATTCTGATCTTTGATGAACCGACTGCTGTTTTGACGCCTTCTGAAATTCAGGAATTGATGAGCATTATGAAAAGCCTTGTCAAAGAAGGCAAATCGATTATTTTGATTACACATAAGCTGGATGAGATTCGCTCGGTTGCTGACCGCGTGACTGTTATCAGACGCGGTAAGAGCATTGAAACCGTGGATGTGGCAGGAGCAACCTCTCAGGACTTAGCTGAAATGATGGTCGGCCGCTCGGTTTCCTTTACGACGGAAAAAGCAGCTGCTGATCCTAAAGAAGTCACACTGGCAATTAAGGATTTAGAAGTCAATGAAAACCGCGGGATTCCAGCTGTCAAAGGACTTTCCTTGGATGTCAGAGCCGGCGAAATTGTCGGTATTGCCGGAATTGACGGCAACGGTCAAAGTGAATTGATTCAGGCGATTACAGGTTTGCGTAAGATTAAATCAGGAACCATTACCATTAAAGGTCAGGACGTGACTAAACTGTCAGCTCGTAAGATTACAGAATTGAGTGTGGGGCATGTTCCAGAGGACAGGCACCGTGACGGCTTGATTCTTGAGCTGACACTGGCAGAAAATATGGCTCTGCAGACTTATTACAAACAGCCGCTGAGTAAAAATGGCGTTTTAAATTATAATAAAATAAATGAACACGGGCGCCAGCTGATGGAAGAATTTGATGTCCGCGCCGCTAGCGAATTTGTTCCGGCTAAGGGACTGTCAGGCGGTAATCAGCAGAAGGCGATTATTGCCCGTGAAGTTGACCGCGATCCGGATTTGCTGATTGTCAGCCAGCCGACACGTGGGTTGGACGTTGGAGCTATCGAATATATTCATAAACGCTTAATGGAAGAACGCGATAAAGGGAAAGCAGTGCTGCTGGTCAGTTTCGAATTGGACGAAATTCTTAATCTGTCCGATCGTATTGCCGTTATTCATGACGGTCAAATTCAAGGCATTGTAAGGCCGGAAACCACTAACAAACAAGAACTGGGAATTTTAATGGCCGGCGGAAGTATTGAAAAGGAGGAAGCAAATGTCTAAGAAAACACAGCAAATTGTCGTTCCTCTGGTTTCGGTTGTCTTGGGAATTGTACTCGGAGCCATTATCATGCTTATTTTTGGCTACGATCCGGTATGGGCCTATGAAGGTCTCTTCCAAAAGGCTTTCGGCAGTCTGAAAGATATTGGAGAAATATTCCGTGCAATGAGCCCGCTGATTTTAATTGCACTTGGTTTTGCAGTTGCCAGCCGCGCCGGCTTCTTCAATATCGGTCTGTCAGGTCAGGCTTATGCCGGCTGGATAGCTGCCGGTTGGTTTGCTTTAGCCAATCCTGGTTTGCCGCGCCCTGTCATGCTCATAATGACTGTTCTTATCGGAGCAGCAGCAGGGGGTGTTGTGGGTGCTATCCCGGGATTCTTGCGAGCTTATCTGGGTACCAGTGAAGTTATCGTCACTATTATGATGAATTATATTGTGCTTTATATCGGCAATGCCATTATTCAGGATGGTTTTTCAAAGAGTGTCATGCGCAATTCTGACTCCAGTATCTATGTTGGTAAAAATGCCAGCTATCAAACGGATTGGCTGCGGGCACTGACAGATAATTCACGGATGAATATCGGCTTTTTCCTGGCCCTGATTGCCATCTTAGTTGTTTGGTATTTGCTCAACAAAACAACACTCGGTTTTGAAATACGGTCAGTCGGTCTTAACCCTCATGCCAGTGAGTATGCAGGTATGTCAGCCAAACGAACCATTGTTCTGTCCATGATCATCTCAGGAGCTCTGGCAGGGCTTGGCGGTGTTGTCGAGGGACTCGGAACTTTTGGCAATGTCTATGTACAGACCACCTCTCTTGCAATCGGCTTTGACGGTATGGCGGTCAGTCTTCTGGCTTCTAATTCTCCAATTGGTATTTTGCTTTCGGCCTTCTTATTCGGAGCGCTCAGCGTTGGGGCACCGGGTATGAGTATTAGTGATGCAACTCATGTCGGAACGCCGCCTGAGTTGATCAAAGTGGTGACCGCCCTGATTATCTTCTTTGTCGGTGCTCACTATGTTATTGAACGTTATATTAAACCTAAAAAACAAGTGAAAGGCGGTCAGTAAAATGAGTTTAGAAAGTATTTTAGCTCTTTTAGTATCATCAATGCTGGTTTATGCGACCCCTCTCATCTTTACCAGTATAGGCGGTGTTTTTTCTGAAAGATCCGGTGTTGTTAACGTCGGACTTGAAGGTATCATGGTCATGGGGGCTTTCGCCGGAATTGTTTTCAATTTGGAATTTGCTGAGTCTTTCGGCAGAGCAACACCATGGATAGCAGCTCTTATCGGCGGAGCGGTCGGTCTGTTGTTCTCCTTGATTCATGCCATGGCTACCGTCAATTTTCGGGCTGATCATATTGTTTCTGGTACAGTCCTCAATCTTTTAGCCCCTTCGTTAGCGGTTTTCTTTGTTAAATCCATATATAATAAAGGACAGACAGATAATATCCGTCAATCTTTTGGTAAGTTTGATTTTCCGATTTTGTCTGACATTCCTTTTATTGGACCGATTTTCTTTGAAGGAACCAGCTTGGTTGCTTATATCGCCATCCTCTTTTCCGTTTTTGCCTGGTTTATCCTGACTAAGACAAGATTCGGACTGCGTCTGCGTTCAGTCGGTGAACATCCTCAGGCTGCTGATACTTTGGGAATAAATGTTTACCTGATGCGCTACTGGGGCGTGATGATTTCAGGCTTTTTAGGAGGAATCGGCGGAGCGATTTATGCACAGTCAATTTCAGTTAACTTTGCAGGGACAACTATTTTAGGACCGGGCTTTATTGCTTTGGCAGCTATGATTTTTGGTAAATGGAATCCGATAGGAGCAATGCTGTCAAGCCTGTTTTTCGGGCTGTCACAAAGTTTGGCGGTTATTGGCAATCAGCTGCCTTTCCTGTCAAACATTCCGACAGTTTACCTGCAGATTGCACCTTATGTATTAACTATCTTAGTATTGGCCGTTTTCTTTGGACAGGCAGTTGCCCCCAAAGCAGATGGTGTCAATTATATCAAGTCAAAATAAGACCTTTCAATCACTCATGCAAATGGGTGATTTTTTCGTGAAGAAATGAGCATATTCTTTGTAAGCGTTTCAATATCATGGTATACTGATAAAGTAACTAAATTAGATTATAGTGAAAAGAGGATTTGCTTATGAGTAAAATCGTTGTTGTTGGTGCTAACCATGCGGGTACATCTAGTGTTAATACCATTTTGGATAATTACGGCAGTGAAAACGAAGTTGTTGTTTTCGACCAAAATTCCAATATTTCTTTCTTAGGATGCGGAATGGCTCTTTGGATTGGTAAACAAATATCAGGACCTCAGGGACTTTTCTATGCAGACAAAGAGATGCTGGAATCAAAGGGTGCAAAAGTTTACATGGAGTCACCGGTAACAGCTATAGATTATGATGCTAAAACAGTTACTGCCTTGGTTAATGGCAAGGAGCACGTCGAAAACTACGATAAACTCATCTTAGCAACAGGTTCAACACCAATTTTACCGCCTATTGAAGGAGCAGCGATTAAAGAAGGCAGCCGCGAATTTGAAGCGACGCTTGAAAATCTGCAGTTTGTTAAACTTTATCAAAATGCTGAAGATGTCATCAATAAACTGCAGGACAAGAGTAAAAATCTTAACCGTGTTGCTGTTGTGGGAGCAGGCTATATCGGTGTAGAACTGGCTGAAGCTTTTAAACGGCTCGGTAAGGACGTTACGCTGATTGATGTTGTTGACACCTGCTTAGCCGGTTATTATGACCGCGACCTTTCAGATATGATGCGCCAAAACTTAGAAGATCACGGAATTGAATTGGCTTTCGGTGAAACCGTTAAAGCGATTGAAGGTGACGGCAAGGTAGAGCGTATTGTGACCGATAAAGCCAGCCGTGATGTTGATATGGTCATTTTAGCCGTAGGATTCCGTCCTAATACGGCATTGGGCAATGGCAGACTGGAAACTTTCCGCAACGGTGCCTTCCTTGTTAATAAAAAACAAGAAACAAGCCTGCCGGATGTCTATGCTGTTGGCGACTGTGCTACGGTTTACGACAATGCTATCAACGATACTAACTATATTGCTTTGGCATCAAATGCCCTGCGTTCAGGCATTGTAGCGGGACACAATGCGGCTGGCCACGAATTAGAGTCTCTGGGGGTACAAGGTTCAAATGGTATTTCTATCTTCGGACTGAATATGGTATCAACCGGATTGACGGCTGAAAAAGCCAAACGCTTTGGTTACAACCCAGAAGTAACAGAATTTACTGATAGTCAAAAAGCAACCTTTATCGAACACGATAACTATCCGGTTACTCTTAAGATTGTCTATGATAAGGACAGCCGTCTGATCCTCGGTGCACAAATGGCATCTAAAGAGGATATGTCAATGGGAATCCACATGTTTTCACTGGCTATTCAGGAAAAAGTTACTATCGATCGGTTAGCGCTCTTAGATTTCTTCTTCCTGCCTCATTTCAATCAGCCATACAACTACATCACAAAGGCAGCACTTAATGCTAAATAAGCTTGAGCTGAGATATAATCTCAGCTCAGACTGAAGACAAACTTCTTTTTGGAGGTTTGTCTTTTTTTAAAATTCTCCAGAAAGTATGTCCTGAGGTGACAATAACTAAGGCATTTACTTGAATTTGACCAAAATAAAAAGGCCTTCCTG